>DATKRJ010000326.1:0-6580 GCA_035532355.1 Thermomicrobiaceae bacterium
GTCGACCCCGACACGCGCGAGGTGAGCGTCGGCGGCGAGGCGGTCGCGCTGACCGGGCGCGAGTTCGACCTCCTGCACTTCCTGGCGAGCCACCCCAACCGCGTCTTCACGCGCGATCAGCTGATGGACGCGGTCTGGGGCTACACCTTCGCCGCCGACCCCAGCACCGTGACGGTCCACGTGCGCCGGCTGCGCGAGAAGATCGAGGCCGATCCGGCGCGGCCGCGCTACCTGCTGACCGTCTGGGGCGTCGGCTACCGCTTCGGCGGCGAGCCGTGAGCCGCCGGGCCGTCGTGGCCCTGAGCGCGCTGGCCTTCGCCGGAGCCCTGGCCGTCACGCTGCTCGTCGCCGTCACCCTCTTCGGCATCCCCGTCGCGGACGCGGTAGCGGTCGGGCGGCTGCTGGCGCTGGTCGGCGGCGGCGTCACCCTGGGGGCGGTGGCCTTCATGCGCCCCGCCGTCCTCGGCCGCGTCGGCGGGGTGCGGGCACAGCTCGCCGGGGCCAGCCTGGTGGCAATCCTGCTCCTGCTGGCGATGGTGCTCGGCGGGGCCCGCGCGATGTTCCTCTCGTCGCACGATCTGGCCGTGCTGCTGACCATGCTCCTCTTCGCGGCGCTGCTCGCGGTCGGGGTCAGCCTGCTCTGGTCGGCGTCGTTCGCCGGCCGGATCGAGCGCCTGCGCCAGGCCTCCGGGCGGCTGGCCCGCGGCAACCTGGACACCGCGCTGGGCGTCGAGGGTCACGATGAGGTCGCCGGACTGGCCGAGGAGTTCAACCGCATGGCGGCGGCACTGCGCCAGGCGTCCGATCGGGAGCGGGAGGTCGAGCAGTCGCGGCGCGACCTGATCGCGGCCGTGTCGCACGACCTGCGCACGCCGATCTCGGCGGCCCGCGCCCTGATCGAGGCCGTTGCCGACGACGTGGTCGAGGACCCCGCGGTCGAGGCGCGCTACCTCGCCGCAGCCCAGCGGGAGATCCGGCACCTCGGCCAGCTGGTTGACGACCTGTTCGAGCTGGCCCAGCTCGACGCCGGGCTGCTCCGCATCACCCTGGAGCAAGCCTCGCTGAGCGACCTGATCTCGGACACGCTGGCCGGCTTCCACGCCCGCGCCGAGCAGCAGGGAATCCGGCTGCGCGGCGCGATCGAGGGTGACGTCGACCCGGTGCTGGTCAGCCCGCCGAAGATCCAGCGGGTGCTGCGCAACCTGGTCGACAACGCCCTGCGCCACACACCGGCCGACGGCACGATCGTCATCCGGGCGGCGGCGCACGACGCCGTCGTGCGGGTGGAGGTGGCCGACTCCGGGGAGGGCATCGCGCCGGAGGACCTGCCACACGTCTTCGAGCGCTCGTTCCGCGCCGAGCGCTCACGCACCCGCCAGGGGACGGCGGACACGGACACGACCGGGGCCGGACTGGGCCTGACGATCGCTCGCGGCTTGATCGAGGCGCACGGCGGGCAGATCAGCGTGCAGAGCGAGCCGGGTCACGGCACGCGCTTCCAGTTCACCCTGCAGCGGGCCTGAGCGGCGGAGCCCCCGGGCTTATCGCTCCCGGGTATGATCGGGCCGTACCGACGACCGGCGGTAGGGCCACCGCGTGGCTGGTAGGGGCGCGATTGATCGCGCCCGGTTGCATCGAGCGCCCGGCCGCGCCACGGATCGCCGTTTCGAGAATCGCCGAGGGGGAGCGATCATGGATGACACCGGCATCACGCTCTACGGCACCGTGTGGTGTACCGACTGCAAGCGCAGCAAGAAGTTCCTGGGCGAGCACCGCGTCCACTACGCGTTCGTCGACGTCGACAGCAACCCTGCCGGGCTGGCGAAGGTCGAGGAGCTCAACCAGGGCAAGCACGTCATCCCGACCATCGTCTTCCCGGACGGCTCCTGGCTGATCGAGCCCTCGGACGCCGAGCTGGCGGCGAAGCTGGGGATCAAGACCACGGCCGAGAGCGACTTCTACGACCTGGTCGTGGTCGGCAGCGGCCCCTCCGGGCTCACCGCGGCGCTCTACGCGGCGCGCGAGGGGATGGACACGCTGGTGATCGAGCGGAGCGGCGTGGGCGGACAGGCCGGGATCACCGAGCGGCTCGACAACTTCCCCGGCTTCCCCGAGGGCATCAGCGGCGGGGAGTTCTCCGACCGGCTGCGTCAGCAGGCCGAGCGCTTCGGCGTCGAGCTCCTGGCGGCGCAGGAGGTCATCGGCCTGGGCGCCGACGGCGACTACCGGCTGGTCCGCACCGCGGACGGGCGCGAGTACCGCGCCTGGGCCGTGCTGCTGACGCTCGGCTCGACCTACCGCCGGCTGGAGATCCCCGGCGAGGACGACTTCATCGGGGCCGGCGTCCACTTCTGTGCCACCTGTGACGGGCCGTTCTACCGCGGCCGAGACGTGCTGGTGGTCGGCGGCGGCAACTCGGCCGGAGAAGAAGGGCTCTTTCTGACCAAGTTCGCCCGCACGGTGACGATCGCCACCCGGGGCGACGGGCTGACGGCGAGCCGTGTCGTGGTCGAGAAGGTCACCGACCACCCGCAGATCACGGTGCTGACCCACGTCACGCCGGCCGAGTTCCGGGGCGATCAGAAGCTGCGGTCGGTCGTGCTCCGCGACACCCGTAACGGCGACCTGCGTGAGATGCAGGTGGACGGGGTCTTCGTCTTCATCGGCCTGACGCCCAACACGGACATCGCGCGGGGCGTGGTCGACCTGGACGAGCGCGGCTTCATCGTCACCGACGTGGGCCTGCAGACGAGCCTGACGGGCGTGTTCGCGGCCGGCGACTGTCGTGAGGGGAGCACCAAGCAGGCGGCGTCCGCGGCGGGTGAGGGCGCGGCGGCGGCGCTGGCGATTCGCCGCTACGTCGAGCCGCTCGCGAGCGGGATGCCATCACGCATGCAGGAGAGCCGCGAGCTGCTGGGCATGAACGGGGGATAGCGGGTACGCTCGAGCGAACCGGCGTCGAGGAGGGCACGTGTCCCGGAGCGACGACTGGCTGCGCGTGCGGCGGGATGAGCGGCAGGCCCTGCTGGACCGGGCGGTGGAGATGCTGGCGGCCGACCGGCGGGTGGCCGCCGCGTGGCTCGTCGGCTCGCTCGGCCGGGACGCGGCGGACGACCTGAGCGCCCTCGACCTCTGGGTGGTCGTCGAGGACGACCATATGGCGGCTATCGCCGCGGACCGACGCGCCTTCGCCGCGCGGATTGGAAGACCGGTCCTGGTCCAGGAGGCGCCCCGGAACGCGCCGCCCGGTGGTGCCTACCTGCTGGTGCTCTACCACGGCGAGGCCGGCTCCCAGCAGGTCGCTGGTACTGGCAGCCGCGGTCCGGCGCCAGCATCCCAGAGCGGACACGGGTGTTGCTCGACCGCGTCGGCGTTCCCCCGGCCTTCGCCGCCGCGCCGCCTCCCGACCAGGCCCTGCGCCGCGCCACCGAGCTCATCGTGATCTTCTGAGCAATGAGCTTCATCGCCGCCAAGAAGATCGCCCGCGGCGAGGTCTGGAACGCCGTCAGGATGCTCAGCGCGATCCAGCTTGAGGTCGATGAGGTGCGATCGATCCTCGAAGGCCGCTGGGAAGGGACCCCCTACACGGATCGCCGCACCGGCGCGCTCCCCGCGACGCCCCGCGAGCAGCTCGATTGGCTGCGCGTCACCGTCGGGAACATGCGACCGTTGATGGCCGAGCTCGCGCGACGTGGCGAGAGCATGTCGACGACGATGGTGGACGAAATCGAGCACTTCTTCGATCTCGTCGAGACAATGCTCGATCGCCCGACAGCCGCGGAACGACCCCGTCGTTCCTGACGGACCGCAACGACTTGGCCTGGCAGGCGCTTGAGCGGCTTCGGCCGAACCGCTCGACTCCCTCAACCAGCCCGGCGCCGGACTACGCGCCCGCCGCGTGCCCGTCCGCGCCGATCACCTCGAACACGATGGTGCTCGCGCTGCCGCGGCGGTACTTGATCGGCCGGTCCGCGGCCCTCGACGCACGGGTTAGGCGATTCTTTATCGTCGGCTTCTTGTCGTCCGGATCGAGCTGGACCTTGCCGAACTCGCCGGGCTCTAGCGTCTCCAGGTACTGGACATAGGGCGCAAGATCGGCCCGCCGCGTGTGCGGCCGGTACTTTCGCGCCTCTTCGGGAGTGAGCTTCTCGAACTTCGGCATCGATCATCCTCCTGCGATCAAGCGACGAGTCATCCGGTGTCATCGGTGTCACCACTTATTACGACTATACCACTCGTCACCCCATTGGTCGCTGAATCCGGCGTGAGCGAAGGTGCCGCCGTTGATGCGGCGGAATGACCGCTCGGCACCACGGCCAATCACCATTCGATGCTGCTCGGGGACGTATTGCCGATTTAGGCGGGAGTGGAGCTCTGCTGATCGAACTCCACTACCGTGGTTGACGGAGGAGCGCCAGGTTGTCGTCGCGCCGGGGAGTGGCGGTGGGGACCGCGAGGGCTGTCTTGGGGAGAGCGGATCCCGGGCGCGAGCCGCGCTCGCACCCGGGATCCAGGCTCGTGCGGCTACCAGCCGCGGGCCGACTGTTGGTGGAGCTGCAGCCAGCGCAGCACGTCCCGCCGCCGCAGCATCCCCACCAGCGTGCCGTTGTTGACCACCGGGAGCTCATCCACGTCCCGGGCGGCCAGCTCGGTGAACGCCTCCTCGGCGTCCTCCTGCGCGCTGGCGACGACCAGCGCCGGCCGCGGCGTCATGATCTCATCCACCCGCGTCGTCTCCCAGCGGTCACGCGGCAGCCTGCGGATGTCGTCCACCCTGATCAGGCCCACCAGCTGATCGCCGCGCATCACCGGGAAGGCGCGCTCGTCGGTCCGCGGGGCCACGTGCTGCACCAGGTCGGCGACCGTCGTGTCGAGCGCCACCGTCGGCACGTCGGTGTGCATCAGCCAGGTGACCGGGACGCCGTGCAGCTGGTCGTGGATGACCAGCTGCTCGTAGCTGGCTTGAGCCGCGCTCTGCAGGAACCAGCCGATGAAGGCCAGCCACAGCCCGCCGATAAGGCCGCTGCCGAAGAAGGGAACGACGCCGCCGAACACCATGTAGACGCCGCCCACGATGAAGAGCCAGCCCACCGCCTGGCCGGTCCGGGACGCCCAGCGCGTGGCCGTGCGCAGGCTGCCGGTCACGGCCCAGATGGCGGCGCGCAGGATCCGCCCCCCGTCGAGCGGGAAGCCCGGAATCAGGTTGAAGACGCCGAGCACGAGGTTGATGTAGCCGAGCCAGACGGCGATAGCCGTCAGGGGCGAGACACCGGAGAGTCCGCCGAGGGGGAACAATGCCAGCCCGTGACCGACGCCCGCGATCAGGAGGAAGACGGCGCCGAGCAGGATGCTGCTGAGCGGGCCGACGATCGTGATCAGGAAGTCCGCGCCCGCGGAGGCGGGCTCCCGCTGAATGTTGGACACGCCGCCGAAGAGGAACAGCGTGATGCTGGTGACGTTGATGCCCCGGGCCTTCGCCATCAGCGAGTGCGCCAGTTCGTGCGTCAGCACCGACAGGAAGAAGAGGAGCGCGGCGACCACCGCCAGCGCCCAGGTGAAGCCGGTGCTCCAGGTCGCGTTGAACTGGGGCAGCACGTAGGCGAGATCCCAGGTCACGAGCAGGAAGATCAGCAGCCAGCTCACGTCGAGCCGGATCTCGATGCCGAAGAGCCTGCCGAGCGAGATGCCGTTACCGTTCATGGCCTTCATGGTCGTCTGTCTCCCTGGTCTCCTTGCCGGGATCCGGTTGCCCGGATCGGGGTCGTCATCCGTCAGGTCCATCGGTCCACAGCTGCGCGGAATGTCTACCGCGACGTTTCCCGTTGGCGGCACCGACCGCGCGCCCGGTCGCCGGTCCGCCATCATGCTCATTGTCCAACCAGCAGGTGAAGCATCGTTGAGCGCCGGCTAAAGCTGGCCTGAGACGCGGACTCTGCCGCGTCGAGCGAGCCGGATGCCGACCGCGGGCCGGTCGGGGGTAGTAAGATCGGCCACCGCGCCGCACCGTGGCATCCAGCGGTTTGGTACGGCGGCACGCCGATCGCGGCTCGACCGGCATGCCGGTACGTCTCACCGTGGAGTTCAGCATGACCTCGCCCGACGGCCCGCGCACCGAGATTGGCGACGCAGTGGCAAGCCGGCCGCGCCCCGCGCGATCGGTGCTGGTCGTCGTCAACCCCACCGCCGGCAAGACGGCGTTTCACCCGCACCGCCCCGGTGCCGAAGGGATCGCGGCGCTGCTGGACGCGAGCGGGCTGGCGTACGAGCTGGTGGTGCCGGCATCGGTCGAGGAGTCCGTGGCGGCGGTACGCGCCGCCGTGGCCCGGGGTGTCGACCTGATCGTCGCCGGGGGCGGCGACGGGACGGTGGCGCTGGTGGCCAATCAGCTGCTCGGTAGCGATACCGCGCTGGGGATCCTCCCGCTCGGCAGCGCCATGAACGTCGCGCGGGCGCTGGGCATCCCGCCGGACCTCGACGCGGCGGTCCGGCTGCTCGTCGAGGCGACCCCGCAGCCGATCGACGTCGGCAAGGTCAACGGCGTGCACTTCCTGGAGAGCGCCCAGATCGGGGTGCCGGCCGA
>DATKRJ010000327.1:0-7247 GCA_035532355.1 Thermomicrobiaceae bacterium
GCCGGCCCGGGCTACTCCGATATCCCGTCGTCGTCGACCGCCACCAGTTCCGGGTGGAAGTGGCGCAGGCGCTGGCTCTCGATCAACGAGATGACCTCTTTGGCCGACTCCTCGATCGATTTGCCGGTGATGTCGACGATCGGCCAGGGCCGACCCCGGCGCACCACCAGCCGGCAGTAGGCCAGCTCCTGCGCCACCTTCTCCGGATCGGTGTACTCGCCGTTGCCGTGGTGGGCGCCGAGTGCCCGGACACGGTGCTCGCGGATCCGCACCAGTTCATCCTTGTTGATCGTCAGGCCAATGATCTTGTCTTGGTCGATCTGCTCAAGCTGCCTGGGCGGATCGACGCCCAGGACGATCGGGATGTTGGCGACCTTCCAGCCCCGCATCGAGAGGAAGATGCCGAGCGGCGTCTTCGACGAGCGCGACACGCCGACCAGTACGATGTCGGCCTCCTCTAAAGTGTCCACGCCCTGGCCGTCGTCGTGACGCACGGTGTACTGGATCGCGTCGATGCGCCGGAAGTATTCGTCGCTCAGCCCGCGCGACACCCCCGGGCGCAGCAGCGGCCGCATCCCCACGTGCTGCGAGATCTGTCCGAGCAGCGGGCCGGTCAGATCGACGTGGTCGATCACCCGCTGGCGGCACTCGCGCAGCAGCAGCCGCCGAATCTCGGTGATGACGATGGTGTGGACGATGATGCCGTGGTGGCGCGATGCGTCCTCGACCACCGCGAGGACCTGCTCCCGCGTGCGCACGCCCGGGTGTCGCTCGATGGAGAAGTCGACTCCTGGGAACTGCACGGTTACCGCGTCGGTCACCGCCTCGGCCGTCGCGCCACCGCCGTCCGATACGATGTAGATGATCGAGCGCTTGTGCCCGTTACGGTCCATGCCCGGCCCCCATTATGGCGAGACGCCGTCCGGTGCGTTCGCCGGAGCGGCGGGTGAGCACCGGTGGTCGCGGCGCGCGCCGTGGCCCCGATGGATACCACAGTGACCATCGCCCGGCAACTGCTACGAAGTGGCGCGGCGTCATTATGGTCTTTGACGAATACATCCGGTATACGCGGCCGGCGAATCGACCCGCGTTGGCCGGCGGCGTCGCCCGGGGCTCAAGCCGCCGCGCTGACCGAACCAAGCCCACGGACGGGGCTGGAGCGCAGGCGTGGGCGTCGCTGTCGCCGTGGACGCGGGCGCTGACCCTCGCCTGGGAAGCGGGCGTCGCTGCCGCCGGGACGCGGTCGCCGTCCTCCGACAGCCGCGGCCGCCCCTCGCGCGCGTGAAAGTCGCCGCGCTGACCGAACCAAGCCGCCGGACGGGGCTGGGAGGATGGGGCCTGACGGCCGCTCTCCCCTCTCCGGACGGAGCCCTCGTGGGAGAGGTGGCCGGGCGTGAGGGCCGCTCCCCCCTCGTCCATCGTCCGTCCTGCCGCCATACCCGTGTGGCAACCGCCCGGACGACCTGCCCGTTTTCGGCGTCCCGACGCGGAAACCCGTCGTCCGGACCACCGTCCGGCTTACCCCGCACGCCAGCTCACCGCGGCTCGTCCCCCGTCCTCCCAGCCCCTTCAGTGGGCTTCGTCCTCTAGCGCGGCGGCTCAAACGCTTGGTGTGAATTAGGCAGGAAGGTCTCCAAGGTCTAGGCTTGGCTTGCTTGACCCGCCGTCACCGGACAGGAGCCACGCCATGGACATGGAGACCTTCCTGACCACATTGTACGTCCGGGTCGATGAGTTCTGTCGCACCCTGCCGGTGGCCCCGCGCCCCGGCCCGGCGGCCGCCCTCGACCGCAGCGAGGTCCTGACCCTGGCCCTGTTCGGCCAGTGGGCGCGCTTCCCGAGCGAGCGCGACTTCTCCCGCTTCGCCGACGCCCGCCTGCGGCCCTACTTCCCGCGCCTGCCCCACCGCAGCCAGGTCAACCGCCTGCTGCGCACCCACCAGGCGCTGCTGGCCCCGCTGGCCTTCGCCCTGGCCGCGCCGATCACGGCCCCGGCCTCCAGCTACGAACTGCTCGACGGCACCGGGGTACCGGTGCGCAACCGCGCGCGCCGGGGCCGCGGCTGGCTGGCGGGGCTGGCCGATACCGGCTGGTGCACCCGGCTCGGCTTCTACCACGGCTTCCGCCTGCTGCTGGCCTGCGATCCCCGGGGGGTCATCACCGGCTTCGGCTTCGGCCCGGCCAGCCGCAACGACCGCCACCTGGCCGAGACCTTCGTCGCCGTGCGCGCCCAGCCCGATCCCCGCCTGCCCAGCGTCGGGGTGCCGCTCAGCGGCGAGTACCTGGCCGACACCGGCTTCGCCGGCACAACGGTCATCCCCCACTGGATCACGGCCTATACCGCCTGGGTGTGCGCCTCGCCGCAGCGCGACAGCCACGCGCGCTGGCCGCGGGCCCTGCGGCGGCAGGTGGCCAGCTGGCGCCAGATTATCGAGACGGTGCAGGACCGGGTGCTGACCACCTTCCGCCTGGCCCACGAGCGACCGCATACCCTCGACGGCTTCCAGGCGCGGCTGGCGGCCAAGGTGGCGCTGCACAACTTCTGCTGCTGGCTCAACCAGCAGCTCGGTCGGCCCCTGCTGGCGTTCGCCGATCTGCTCGGCTGGTAGCGGCATATTTCACACCAAGCGTTTGAGCCCCGCGCGGGCTCTGCCCGCTCCGCTTGCCCGCAGCCGACTCAGCGCCGTTCGTCCCCGCGCGCCGTCCGCCACGGCGCCGTTCGTTCCGGGCGCCGTGCAGCCCGGCGGCTCACGGTCATTGACGAATACATCCGGTATCCGGCGGCCGGCGAATCGAGCCGAGATCGCCGGCAGCGTCGGCGGGGCGGGCGACCGCTGTACCGAGGTCTTCTGTCAAAGACCGTCTGAGCCCCGCACGCTGGTGCGGCTCACGTCAGGACGCTCCCGCGTCGAGGACCTCCAGCACCGGCGCGAACGCCTCGATGCCGCGAATCGAGTTCGGCTCCAGCCAGACCTGGACGTGCGAGATGCCGGCCGCGGCGTATCCGCGCAGCGCCGCCGCGATCTCCTCCGGCGAGCCGGAGAGCGGCGTCCTGCCCCCCGGATTGGCGGACGAGCGGCGAGCACCCTCTCCGGTCGAGTCGATGAGCACGGCCGCGGTGCGCCCCAGCGTCGCCGGATCGCGGCCCACGTCCGCGCAGGCTTCATCCACCGCCGCCCGCAGCGGCGCCAGATCTTGGGGGAAATAGACGTTCCATAGGTCGGCAAAGCGCGCCGCCAGACGGAGCATGCGCGGCCGCGTGGTGCCCATCAGGATCGGTGGGCCCCCCGGTCTCGGTCCACGCGGGCGTAGCTCACACTCCCGCGCGGAGTAGTAGCGCCCGCTGAAGTCGATCTGGCCATGCCGCAGCAGGCCGTGGATGATCTCCAGTGCCTC
The DNA here is from genome assembly GCA_035532355.1 of Thermomicrobiaceae bacterium. Taxonomy (GTDB): domain Bacteria; phylum Chloroflexota; class Chloroflexia; order Thermomicrobiales; family Thermomicrobiaceae; genus DASSZN01. The sequence continues at coordinate 3,396 of DATKRJ010000327.1, forward strand.
CGCGAAGCGCCCGACGCGGTGGTCGAAGGGATAGCCGAAGGCCTCGTACTCGGGCTCGTGCCAGCCCGCCCCCAGCCCGAGGATCAGGCGTCCGCCGCTGATCTCGTCGACGGTGTCCGCGATCTTCGCCAGCAGCGCGGGGTTCCGGAAACTGGTGCAGGCGACCAGCGGCCCAATCTCGACCCGGCTCGTAACCGCGGCCAGGGCTGCCAGCAGCGAGCAGCACTCCCACGGTCCCTCGGTCGGCCCCCCGGTGACGTCGCCCCGGAAGAGCAGGTGGTCCTCCACCCAGACCGAGTCGAATCCGAGCTCCTCCGCGCGCCGCGCCATCCCCGCGAGGTCCGACCAGCGGGCCGTCCTTCCGGCCATCTGGCCGATCGCGTCCGGGAGCCCGATCCCGACCTTCAGCGGACGTCCGATTGCCACGAGCACCTCCCCTGGTTCCGCGCCCGGCCAGACTGCGTGGTCCGGCCCCAAACGGCGGTGTAGAATCGCCCGCGTGACTTCTCGATGGACGTGCTTCCCATGGTGATCCTACCCGACAGGACGTCAGCTCGGTATGGAACAGATCCAGTCTGGCCGCGCCGGCGCCCATGAGCTGACGCGGGATCGGAGCGTTCGAGTCCCGGCACCTCCCGGCGCGCTCGCGGTGCGGCAACGGCTCCAGCAGGGCGTCACCGTCGAATCCCTGCTCTACCTGGGCATCGTCGTCGCGGCGGCCCTGACCCGCTTCTGGGACCTCGGCTCGCGCGCGCTGCACCACGACGAGACGCTGCACTCGTATTACTCCTGGCTGTACGCCGAGGGCTACGGTTATCAGCACAACCCGCTGATGCACGGGCCGTTCCTGTTCCACGCCAACGCCCTGATGTTCCTCCTCTTCGGCGCGACCGACTACGTCACGCGCATCGTCCCGGCCATCGCGGGCGTGATGATCGTGATGCTCCCCTGGCTCCTGCGCGGCCGCAACCTGCTCGGCCGTTGGGGCGCGCTGGCTGCCTCGGCGCTGCTCTTGACCTCTCCGACGATCCTCTACTATAGCCGGTTCATCCGGCACGACATCTACGCCGCGCTCGGCTCCGGCATCCTCTTCGTCGCCATCGTCCGCTACCTCGAGCGGCCGGAGCGGCGCTGGGTGGTCGTGTCAGGTCTCACGCTGGCCTTCATGTTCACCAACCACGAGGTCAGCTTCATCGTCGTCTTCATCTTCGCCATCTTCCTCGGGGCGGCCGTGGCTGTCCGGGTCGCACCGGCGCTGTTGGTGGTCGCACTCGCGGCGGTCGCGTCGCTCGGCGTGGTCGACAAGCTGCTGGGTGTGCTGGGCGTGGGGCCACTCCCGGGCATACCCTGGGAGAACCCAACCGGCCAGCAGATCGGACACTTCGCCGTCGCCCTGCTCGTCCACCCGCTCGTGGTCGCCACCATCGCCATCGGCCTGCTCACGCTCGCCGCCACGCTGCGCATCCTCGATCGGCAGCGCCGGGGTGCGCCGTGGCTCGAGGGACTCCTCGGCGACGCTCCGCCCGGCTCGACGGTCGCGGCGCTGCGCTGGCTCCTGGCGGACCCGTTCGGACTCCTGTTGGCCGCCGGAATCGGCGTGCTCATCTTCGTCGCGCTCTACACGAGCCTGTTCAGCAACATGATCGGCCTGGCGAGCGGCACCTTCGGCTCGCTGGGCTACTGGCTCGGTCAGCAGGGCGTCCAGCGCGGAGAGCAGCCGTGGTTCTACTACCTGCTCCTGCTGCCGCAGTACGAGTTCGTGGCGGTCGTGATCTTCCCGTTCGCGGCCGTCTGGACTGGGTGGGGCTGGCTGCGAGCCTGGCGCGAGCGCACGGACCTGACGCGACGGGTCTTCGTGCGGGGCTTCCTCCTCTTCTGGTCGCTCTTGATGCTGGCGGTGCTCTCGTGGGCCGGTGAGAAGATGCCGTGGCTGACGGTGCACCTCACCTTGCCGATGGTCTTGCTGGCCGCGTCGGTCATCGGTGAGGCGATCGAGCGGCTGGAGTGCGGCTGGGCGGGCTGGAGCAGCGACCGGCGCCGGGAGATCCTGGGCATCGGCGCCGGCGTTGTCGGAATCGGCGCCGCCGCCTTTCTGGTGATGGGTTGGGCCACCGCGGGTCCCTACGTCCAGGCGGGCCAGACGCTCGTGCGCACGGTGCGCCCCGTCGCCGCCGCTCACTGGTGGCTGGTCTACCTGCCCTGGCTGGCGCTTGTCGTCCTGCTCGGCATCGCCGTGCGCCGGCTGGACGCGCGCCGCACCCTGGCCGTGCTGGGCATCGCCGGCACGCTCGCGCTGGGGTTGGCGCAGGTGCACGCCGCCTGGCGCATGACCTACACCGACGGCGACGTGCCGCAGGACATGTTGATCTACGTCCAGACGTCGCCCGAGGTCGTGCGGGTGACCAACGAGCTCACGCAGCTGTCGCAGGAGACGACCGGCGGGATGGGGCTCAGCGTCTGGTACGACGCCGCGACTCAGTGGCCGTTCAACTGGTACCTGCGCGACTTCCCCAACCGGCGCTACTTCGGCACCCAGCTCACCAGTCCACCCGACGCCGCCGTGGTCCTGGTGTCGCAGGACTACCTGACGCCGCAGATGGAGCAGCAGCTCTCGAACTACACCTATCAGCAATACCCGATGCGCTGGTGGTTCCCCGAGGAGGAGACCTACCGGCGCTTTGCCTACGCGCCGGACCTCAAGAACCCGGGCCGGCAGAACTACCAGGATTCGCGCCAGCCCCCTTTCAGCGTGCTCGACGTCGCCGGTAGCGTCTGGCAGAGCATCTGGGCCATGCATCAACCCCAGGAGCAGGGCAAGATCTTCCGGCTGGTTGCCTACCGGGAGCTACCGGCGCCGATCGGCGTCTACTGGTTCCGCGTCTACGTGCGCAACGATCTGGTGGCCCAGCTCAATGGCATTCGCTACTGAGGGCGCCCGGGTGAGGCCGCGGTATTCGATCCGTCGGATTCGTCCGGCCGCGTGAGGAGAGAGACGATCCCGTGCTGAACAGCGCTCCCGCCTACGAACCGCTGGAGTCCATCCTGAGCCGGCGTCTTGACGTGACGCGCATCCCGGCGTCGGCGATCGCCTGGACGAGCGTGCTCGTGCTCGCCGCGCTAACCCGGCTGGTGCAGTGGGGCTCCTGGCCGCTCGGCGCCGGTGAGGCACGTGCCGCGACCGACGCCCTGGCGCTGGTACAGGGTGGATCGACCTCCTCGACCGCGTGGGCGCGCCCGCTCCAGACCGAACTGATCGGGCTCGCCCTGTTTGTGTTCGGCCCGAACGACGGCGCCGCGCGGGTCGTGCCGGTGCTGGCCGGACTCGGCGGCGTGCTCCTGCTGCTGGCGCTGCGTCGCTGGATCGGCCCGCACGCCGCGCTGGCGGCCGGCTTCCTCGCGGCGGTCTCGCCCACGCTCACCCAGGTGGCCCGGCGCGCCGACGCCGGAGCGTTGCTCACGCTCCTCTCCCTGGCGACGCTGGCGCTGCTGCTGCGCTTTCTGACGTTCCCGGGGACCGGGATGGCCGCGGCCGTCGGCACGAGCGCCGCACTGCTCGTCCTGAGCAATCCTCTCGGCTGGGTAACGCTGCCGTTGCTCCTGCTCGCCGCCTGGGGAATCGCCCAGAAGCCGCGCGTCCGGGGAGCCGATCTGGCGGGCGCCGCCCTCGGCGCCGTCGTGACGATCATTCTCCTCGCCACCGCCCTCTTCACCCGGCCCACCGGCTTCGCCGATTTCTTCTCGGCCAGCTTTCGGGCGCTGTGGGACAACTACCTCGTCACGGCCGGTGCCGCCTGGCAGATGACGCCGTTTCAGTTGCTGATCGACGAGTTTCTGCCTGTAGTCCTGGGGCTC
>DATKRJ010000328.1:0-6162 GCA_035532355.1 Thermomicrobiaceae bacterium
GAGCGGGTAGACGGTGTGGTCGTCAGCCGGCGTAGCGCGGCTCGGGGAGCCCGACCACGCCCAGGCCGTGGACGGCGAACAGGCCGCCGGCCTCCGGCGAGTGCGCCTCCGCGCCGGGCCCGCCCGAGCGCATGGAGGTCACGAAGAGGACGTCCAGTCGCGGACCCCCGAACGCCAGGCTAGAAGGGGTGTCCACCGGCATGTCGATGACCCGGTCGACCCGTCCGTCCGGGGTCAGCCGGACGACCTTGCCGCCCAGGTTGAAGCAGCTCCAGACGCCGCCGTTGGCGTCGACGGTGCAGCCGTCGGGCGTGCCGCCGAAGCCCTCCGACGTGGCGAAGGAGCGGCGGTTGGACACGTCCCCGGTGGTCGGGTCGTAGTCGTAGGCGAAGATGGTGTGGAGGCCGCTGTCGGTGAGGTAGAAGGTGCGGCCGTCGGGGCTCCAGGCCGGCCCGTTGCCGATGGTGAAGCCCGTCGCGACCGTGCGGGTCGCGTGGTCGGGCTCCAGGGCGTAGAGCTTACCCAGCGGCTCTCGCTGCTCCTTGTCCATCGTCGCCACCAGGAAGCGGCCCCGGCGGTCCACCTTGGCGTCATTGAACCGAGTGCGCGCATCCCCGGCGTTGGGGTCGGCCACCGGCGTCCGCCGGCCCGAGGCGAAGTCGAGGAACTCGATGCCCGCGCCGCAGGCGACGACCAGCCCACCGGAAGCGCGCAGCCCCACCGCGCTCACCGTCGTGCCGTAGTCCCGGAGCTCGAAGATCGCGCGTTCTGGATCGCAGCGCCACACCCGGCCGCCGGTGATGTCGACGAAGTAGAGCACGCCGTCGGTCGAGTCCCAGACGGGCCCTTCGCCGAGCTCGCAGGCGAGGTCGCCAACGCGGCGGATCTCCACGGCCATCGCGTTCCTCCTTCGGCGTACTCTTGAGGCGCAGACGCAACGTCACCGTAACGTACTCCGCCGGGCCGCGCCAGCCGCGGTCGACGAGTGGGCTCGGGCTGGTGCCGGCGCGCGGCGGGGTGGTGTAGACTGCCGCCGTCGGTCCTCAGCGGTCTCTCCGGGATCGGTTCGCGAGGGGGTACCCCTTATGCCAGACGACGTTCGCCTGATCCGCGGGGCCTGCCCTCACGACTGCCCGGACACCTGCGCCACGCTGACCGAGGTGCGCGGCGGCCGCGCTGTGGGCTTTGGCGCCGACCCGAACCACCCGATCACGCGTGGCTGGTTGTGCGCCAAAGTGCGGCCCTACCTCGACCGGGTCTACCATCCCGACCGCGTCCTTCATCCGCTGCGGCGAATCGGTCCCAAGGGGGGCGACCGGTGGGAGCGGATCGGCTGGAACGAGGCGATCGCCGAGATCGCCGCGCGCTGGCAGACGACCATCGCCGAGTACGGCGCGGCCGCGATCCAGCCCTATTCCTACAGTGGGACGCTGGGCCTGGTGCAGAACATCGTGGCGGCGTCGCGCCTCTGGAACCGGATGGGGGCGAGCGGGCTCGAGCGCTCCATCTGCGGCGCGGCCGCCGAGACCGCCGTGCAGCTGACCTACGGTGCCCGCTGGGCGCCCGACATGGCCGACGTCGCGCTCAGTCGTCTGGTCGTCATCTGGGGCCACAATCCCGCCAGCACCAGCCCGCACTTCATGCCGTTCCTGCGCCAGGCGCAGCGGCGCGGCACCCGCGTGGTGGTGATCGACCCGCGCCGCACCCTCACCGCGCGCTCGGCCGACCTGCACCTGCAGCCGCGCCCGGCCACCGACGGGGCGCTCGCGCTCGGATTGATCCACGTCATCTTTGACGAGGGCCTGCACGACGAGGTCTGGCTCGAGGCGCACACCGTCGGCTGGCGCGAACTGCGCGAGCGCGCGGCGGGCTGGACGCCGGAGCGCGTCTCCGACGTCACGGGCCTGCCGGCGCAAACCATCGTCGACCTGGCACGCGATTTCGCCACCACCAAGCCCGCACTGCTCAAGATCGCCGACGGCGTGCAGCGCCACGGCAACGGCGGGCAGACGGTTCGGGCGTTGGCGTCGCTGCCGGCAGTCGCCGGGCAGGTGGGACTCCGCGGCGGCGGGCTCTTCTACAGCACCAGCGACTACGTGCCGTGGGACGCCGAAGCCGTCGGTCACGCCGCGGAGTGCCCGCCGGTGCCGCGCATCGTCAACATGAACCGCATCGGCGCCGCGCTGCTGGGCGAGGTGTCCGACCCGCCGATCAAGTCGCTCTACGTCTTCTGCGCCAACCCGGCCACATCCTCGCCCAACGCTGGACGCATTGTCGAGGGACTCCGGCGTGACGACCTCTTCACCGTCGTCCACGAGCTCTTCCTGACCGACACCGCGCGCTGCGCGGACATCGTCCTGCCGGCCACGACCCAGCTCGAACAGGTGGATCTGCACCGCGGTTACGGGCACCGCTACCTGCAGTACAACCACGCGGCGATCGCGCCGCTGGGCGAGGCCAGGAGCGACTGGGACGTCATGCGGCTGCTGGCGGATGCTATGGGCTACGACGAACCCTGGCTGCGTCAGAGCGCCGACGAGGTCATCGCCGAGGTGCTCGACGCCATGTGCGCGACGAACCCCTACCTGGAGGGGGTGACGCTGGCGCGGCTGCAGCGCGAGGGGACCGTCCCGACCGGAGCGCAGACCGGTGACGTGGTGCCCTTCGCCGACGGGCGCTTCCCCACCCCGTCGGGCAGGCTGGAACTGCGCTGCGCGGCAATGGAGGAGCAGTTCGGGCTCGATCCGCTCCCCGACTGGCAGGCACCGGCCGAGTTCGCCGGCCACGACTGGAACGGCGACGACGGGCGCCTGGTCCTTATCTCCGGCGCGGCGCACCACTTCGTCTCCAGCAGCATGGCCAACGTGCCGAAGCTGGTGGGGCTCGAGGGGACGCCGTACCTGGAGATCAACCCGGCGGATGCCGCGGCGCGGGGGTTGAGCGACGGGGACGAGGTGGTGGTCGAGAACGCCCGCGGCTGGTGCCGCCTGCGTGCCGTCGTGACGGACGATGTGCCGCGAGGCGTGGCGGTGACGCCGAAGGGACGCTGGGGGAGACTGTCGCCGGACGGGCGCAACGTCAACCAGACGACGTCCGACGCGCTGGCCGATCTGGCCGGACAGAGCACCTTCCACAGCAACCTGGTCGCCGTGCGCCCGGCCGGGCGACGCCCCTCCCGCGCGCACCAGGAGCAGGCGGTCGTCGTCGCCGGTGGGAAGGATCTCGACTAGCTCCCGGCAAGCCGCTTGACGACCGGCGCGAGCCGACCGAGCTGCCGCGGGGTCAGCTCCAGGTCGTGTCGCTGCCGAACATGACCAGGCCGAGACTGTGCGCGACGCCCTGCGATGCCCGGTTGTCCCAGGCGGTGCTGTAGAGCGGGGTGCGTCCCGTGTCGCGGATCGCCGCACCCCAGGCGGCCGTGACCGTCGCGGCGAACCCCCGCCCGCGGTACTCCGGGAGCGTGTCGACCCCCGCCTCGGCCGCGGCGGGGCTCAGGCGCGCGCTGAAGCAGACCGCCACGGCCGCGCCGTCGCGCACGACCGCGAAGCACGGCTGCCAGTCCGCGACCTCGCGTGACAGCCAGGGGTAGGTCTCCTGGGTGAGCGCGCGATTCGCGCGGGTCAACGGGACCACGTCGCCCGCTGATCGGATCGTGTCGGGGAACCGGTAGGCGGGGCCTCCGCCCACCGTCGCGATCGGGGCATGCTTCGCCAGCGTCTCCCGCAGCGCGGCCAGTACGTCGGGCGGGGCCTGGATGTCGCCGGACGTGGGGTGCCGATCGACGAGCGCCTCGAGCCGGCCTGCCAGCGAATCCGGCACGGCCGCACCAACGCGCTGGACGTAGCCTGCTCGAGTGCAGCCCAGGAAGAGCCTCGGAGCGGGGCTCCGCGATGTCTCGAGTGGCTCGTTGCTCTGCAGCATGCGACCGCGGGTGTCGTGGGTGAAGTCCGTGTCGACGCGCAGTTCCATCAGCCGGCGGTCATCCATGGCTGCCGGCCTCGTCGTCGCGTCGCGCGCGCGGTGCCCCGCCCGAGCGCGCCGCGTCGGTCGATAGAGGACCGCTCAGCGTCGGGGGTCTGTCGAGAGGTTCGACAACGGCCGGTCGTCCGACGCGGTAGCCTTCGTCGACGCCAGGATATGATCGATCAGCCCGTAGCCCTGCGCCTCCTGCGCCGACATATAGTAGTCGCGCTCGGTGTCATGCTTGATGCGCTCGAACGGTTGTCCCGTGTGGAGCGCCAGGATCTCGGTCAGCTGCGTCGTGGTGCGGATCGTCTCCCGCGCAATCACCTCGATGTCGGGAATCGACCCGCTGAACCCGGCCGACCCCTGGTGGATGACGATGCGGGAGTTCGGTAGCGAGAAGCGCTTGCCCTTCGCGCCGGCCGCGAGCAGCACGGCGCCCATGCTGGCGGCGAGGCCGATGCAGTAGGTAGCCACGTCGCAGCGGATCATCTGCATCGTGTCGTAGATCGACAGCCCGGCGTAGACCGATCCGCCCGGGCTGTTGATGTAGAGCTTTATGTCCTGCTCCGGGTTGTCGTACTCGAGGAAGATCAGCTGGGCCACGATCGCGTTGGCGATCTGGTCGTCCACATCCGTACCCAGGAAGATGATGCGGTCACGCAGCAGGCGCGAATAGATGTCGTAGCTGCGCTCACCGCGGTTGGTCGACTCCACCACCATCGGGATTACCATGGCGCTCTCCTCGCTGTGCGCGCACCGGCGTCGTGCCGTGGCCGCCCCGCGGCCCCGGTGCGCGAAACCCGAGCTGCATTACGTGAGACGTTGACTCCGGCTCGACCTGCGCCGTCGCTCCGTCTCACGCGCGGACCTGCCGCTCGAGCAAGCGGTCGGCGCGGCGCAGCGTGCCGGCGTAGGACTCTTCGAGGGCGTCGGCCAGCGCGGTACACGCGGAGACGTAGGCCGGCCAGAGCTCGGGTGGCACGCGCTGCTCGAGCAAGCGCGCCAACCTCACCTGGCATGCGTGCAGTTCGCCGGCCTGCTCCGCGCTCCATACTTCGTGGCCTCCCGCCGGCTCGAGCGGCTCGTCGGTGGGGTAGCCCGCCAAATGGTCCAGCGTCGACCGCGCGATCCCCAGCGCGTCGGCCAACCGCTGCAGCGAGCGGACGGTCGGCACCGCCATGCCCCGCCGCCAGCGCGATACCTGGGCCTCGCCGACGCCCATGGTTCGCGCGAGCTGGGCCTGCGACAGCCCCCTGGAGCGCATGGTGGCCGCGAGCCAGGCCGGGAATCCGTCGTCCACGCCGTCTATCGACGCCCTCCGTGATCGCCTAGCTTACCAGCCAGGGTGCTGTCCGCCAAGATAGCCCGCTGAGGGTCGGCACGGAGGCATCCCGCACTAGATTGTGGTGGTCGCTCCGAGGGATTCAGGCTGCGGCCTCCTCGGTGGGGCGCATCGGCCTCAACCCCGGTAGGTCGGCGGCGGAACGCGGCTCGACGCCGTCCTTCAGCCGCTCACCGGGCCGAACGTGGCCGGGTCGTCGCTCAGCAGATCGCTCTCGACCACGATGGCGACCATCCCGGAGTCGGTGCCGGCCTCGTGCGACTCGCCGGGCTCCCAGAGGACCGCGTCGCCCATCCGCAGCGTCACCCGCTCGCCGTCGGCGCCGGCCGCCCAGCCATCGCCCTGCACCACCGCGAAGAGTTGGTGAATCGAGGCCGGGTGCCGGCCGACGCGACCGCCCGGCTCCAGGTACATGCAGGAGACGTGGAGGCTGTCGGAGCGGGCCAGGCGCGCCTGCACGAAGTCGCTGCCGTGCTGCCTGATCTGCCGCCCACTGTTCGGCCCGAAGCCAATACGTCGCATGTCCGGCTCCCTCGCCTCGGCCGCGGTCGAGATGTGCGGCGCCCGGGAGTGCCCAGGCGGTCACGTCCCGGACCCGAACCGAGATCGCGGCGGGGCCGTCGCCACCGCCATCGAGCGCGGCGCGCTGTCCCCCGGGACGAACCACGCTGACGTGCTTCACGCGGATCGACTCCGTCAGGCGAAGGCCGGCACGACCTCCTCGGCGAAGGCCTGCAGTGCGTCCCAGTCGATAGGGGGCCGGATGGCGACGTTGATCCAGTCGACCCCCACGTCCTGGTAGGCTCCGATTCGCTCGACCGCCTCGCGCGGGCTGCCGGTGAGCGCCCCGGCGC
>DATKRJ010000329.1:0-2143 GCA_035532355.1 Thermomicrobiaceae bacterium
CAGGCCGAGGATGCTCCATCCCAACCCTCCGGCAAGGGCTGCCGCTCCGATCGGGATCGTCCACACCGCGACGCTCCCGGCGCGACGTCCTGCGGGGAGGTGCGCCAGCATGAACATCGGCCACAGCTTCTCGGCGACACCGACGTAGGTGATCCCCAGCCAGCCGAACATCCCGATCACACCCATGGCGAGGTCGACGTGGCCGGAGAGCGCGAACCAGCTGCCCTGGCGGTCACCGACGAAGGCGACGCCGAGGAACGTCGTCAGCACCGCACCGGCGACGGCGAAACGCAGAGCGATGACCGGAGCGCCTTTCCCGCGCGCCGACAGCGGCGCGGTGAGGTTCACCGCCAGCGCCACGATGGCTATGCTCGCCAGCGCGCCGCCCGCCGCGGTCACGCCAAGCTGTCGAGTGGCGATCCCGAACGGCAGCGTCCACGACGCCAGTAGCCAGGTCACGAACGTGGCTCGGGCCAAGCCCAGCGAGCGCAGCGGCCTGCCGGTGATGACCGGAGTGAACTGGTGGGTCGCGCCGAGAAGCCCCATCGACAAGGTGGCCAGCACCCCGAAGTGCACCGCCGCGACGACAGGGTCCGCGCTGGGGTTCACGGCAGCCGCATTGCGCGCCCAGATCCACGCTACGCCGCAGACAACCAGCCCGGCTGACGCCGCAGCAAGGAACGCCAGAGGCACCGACGGTGGCGGCACCGCGGCGGGCACACCGGGCGGTCGGCTCCCCCAGGAGCCGGCGGCCCTGTCCGGTGGGCGTCCGGTCTCAGCAGTCATCGCCGACCGCTTCGAGTAGCGACGCCATGGTGTTCGCGGCGGCGGCCAGGGTCATCGACGGGTCGAGGTCGCCCAAGTCGATCTCCGGCCCCACGGTCCGCTCGGCGAACTCGTCGCGTACCGCGTCCCACAGGATGCCGATGGTGTCTGCGTCGACGCCCAGCGCTGACAGCGTGACATCCTCCCCGAGATCGTCGCCTTGGTCGCTGAGGAGGATTCGCAGCAGCTCGAGGACGCTTTCGGCGTCAGTGGTCCTCCCTTGCTGGTGGGTCTCAGCAGGCATGATGCTCTCGCCTCCTTCTCTTCCGAGCATCCGACGGTCTCTTCGCCCGAACCTGCACGTTGAGCGAGGGTCGCTCCTCCACGACGGGTGACGGGTCCCTGCTGGCGCGTGGGCGCATCAGTCGTACTTCTCGGTCGCGATGGCACCTGGGTCGACACCGAGGTCGACGAGTGCGGCCGCGACCGATTCGACCATGGCCGGCGGCCCGCACAGGTAGGCCCGGACCGGCCTCGTCTCGCCGAGGCATTCCGACAAGACGGCCTTGTCCACCCGTCGGTGGTAGTCGGCGCGCTCTTCGGTGGGGTCGCGGGTGATGCAGTGGACGACCCGCAGCCATCGGTGCATGTCGGCTAGGCCGGCGAGTTCGTCACGGTAGAAGGCGTGGTCGTAGGTGGCGGCTGAGCAGATCAGCCACACCGGGTCGCTTCGGCCGCGGTGCACCGCGTGGCGGATCATGGACATGAGCGGCACCAGCCCGCTGCCCGCCCCGACCAGCAAGACCGGACCTGCATCTTCTCCTGTCCAGGTGAAGCGGCCGTAGGGGCCGCGCACGTCGAGGCATTGGCCGGTGCGGAGTCCGACCAGCCGGGGGGAGAGCAGGCCACCGGGAACCTCCCGCACGCCGAGGTCGATCACCGACGGGTCCGGGGCCGGGGACGACCCGACCGAGTAGGCGCGCTGCACGGGGCGCTGACGCTCGCCCACCTCGAGCCGGACGTTGTAGTACTGGCCGGGCAGGAACCCGCCAGGCTCGTCGAGCTGGAGGCGAAGCGTGACGGCGTCGGGGGCCTCGTCGATGACATCTGTCACCGTCGCCTGTTGCCAGATCGGCGCCGTCCTCCCTGCCGCTCGGCTCGGTGCCGTGATGCTCGAACTGGCCATCTTCCCATTATATCTCTAGTTGTCAGCAGAGTTTCAAAGCAGAAACGGTCCAGCTCCATTCAAGCCGGCGCGGCATACGGCCGTCGAGCCTTCGTAGTCCACCAGGACCACTTCGAGCTCGAAGCTCCAGCCGGCGTGTGTCAGGCAGGCGGCTCGGGCGCGCTCGCAGAGCAGGGCGAGGGGCGCCAGGCA
>DATKRJ010000330.1:0-16198 GCA_035532355.1 Thermomicrobiaceae bacterium
GCCCGCAATCGGTTTGACACCCCGCGCCGGGCGGACCTAGAATGCTCCCCCGGCGGGACGGCCGCCCCAGGCGAGTGGAGGAGTTCGGCACCTCATGGCTTACCAAATCACGCTGATCCCGGGCGACGGCATCGGTCCCGAGGTGTCGGGCGCGGCGCGGCGCATCCTCGACGCCACCGGGATCGCGTTCGAGTGGGATGTGCAGGACGCCGGCATGACCGCCCTGGAGAAGCACGGCGACGTGCTGCCCGACGCGGTCATCGCCTCGATTCGCAGCAACGGTCTGGCGCTGAAGGGCCCGCTGACGACACCGATAGGCGGCGGCTTCCGCAGCGTCAACGTGGCCCTGCGGCACGCGCTCGAGTTGTACGCCAACCTGCGCCCGGCGCGCACCTTCACGGGTGTCCAGAGCACCTTCCAGGACATCGACCTGATCGTCGTCCGCGAGAACATGGAGGACCTCTACGCCGGTATCGAGTTCGAGTCCGGGACCGACCCGGCCCACGAGATCATCGAGCACATCAACCGCTTGAGCGCCAGGCCGGTTTCCGAGTCCTCGGCCATCTCCATCAAGACGATCACGCCGGAGAACTCGCGGCGCATCGTGCGCTTCGCGTTCGACTACGCCGCGCGGAATGGCCGTAAGCTGGTCACGGCGGTGCACAAGGCGAACATCATGAAGTTCACCGACGGGCTCTTCCTGAAGGTGGCCCAGGAGGTCGCACAGGAGTTTCCGTCGATCGAGTTCAACGACCGCATCGTCGACAACATGTGCATGCAGCTGATGCAGAAGCCCGACCTCTACGACGTGCTGGTCATGCCGAACCTGTACGGCGACATCCTGAGCGATCTGACCGCCGGCATGGTCGGCGGCTTGGGCGTCGCGCCGAGCGCAAACATCGGGGAGCGCGGCGCCGTGTTCGAGGCTATCCACGGCAGCGCGCCGTCCCACGCCGGCAAGAACGAGGCGGATCCGACCGCCATGGTCTTGAGCGGTGTCATGATGCTGCGCCACCTCAACGAGACGCAAGCGGCGGACGCCGTGGAGCACGCGGTCGCCGAGGTCATCGCCGAAGGCGATCGCGTGACCTACGACCTCCGCGCCGACCGGGATCGGTCGAAGGCCGCGACGACCACCGAGATGACGGACGCCATCATCGCGAAGCTGCACCGCTAGACCCCGCCGTGACCCGGGCCCTCCGACGCGCCGGGGTTGAATTCCCGGCGCGTCTCACGAAGTGCCGACCATCAGTTCCCAGCGACCTGCTCGGCGGCGCCACACCCGAGCGCCTCCAGGAAGAAGCTCGTTACCTCACGACAGTAGCGCAGCCGATCGACGAAGTAACCGGCCACGTGCGGCGCGTCATCGATGATCCACAGCCGCCTGGGTTCTCCGGCCGCCGAGAACATCTCCTCGGCGTGCTCGAGCGGCACGATGTCGTCCCGGCCGCCGTGGATGATGAAGACCGGGCGCGGCGCGATCCTGGCGATCTCGGCGCGCGGCTCGACGCCGGCCATGGCGAAGCCCTCGCGCCAACGGAGCAGTGCGTCGGTCGCGGCAATGACGGCCGTCGACGCCGGGCGAACCCGGACGCGGCGCCGGACGTGGAAGGCGACGACGTCCCGCTGCGAGGCAAACCCGCAGTCCGAGACGACCGCGCGTATCCGCGGGTCCCGCGCCGCGGCGAGAATGGCGATGGAGCCGCCCATCGAGTAGCCGAGCAAGCCGATCGGACTGTCCGGAATGCGCCGCGCGAGCCAGTCGACGGTGGCGAGCACATCGTCCGTCTCACGAAACCCGAGGGTGGACCGGATGCCGTCAACATCGGCGATGCCGCGGTAGTCGACCATCAGGCAGTTGAAACCCGCCTGCCAGAGATAGCGCGCGATGCCGAGCAGGTCGCTCTTCGTCCGGCCGTGCCCCGCCAGCGGCACGATCGTTGGAGCGTCCTTCCGCTGGGCCGGAATGAGCCACGCGGGCAGCGTGCCGCGCTCGGTCGGGATCAGCACCTCCGACCAAGGGAGTCCCATCTCCCAGGGCGTGTAGGTGTGGAAATCGAAGTGGAGTTGGCTGCGCGGTCGGGTGATCTGTCGTACGGCGTAGTCGGCGGTCGCCAGGACGAGGGCGGCCGAGAGGCTCGCGCCCACCGCGGCCGCACCGGCGCCGAGCGACACGAGCGTTGACGGGGGCCACGAAGTCGGTTGTTTCACGGCGGTGATCTCCGAGGTCGGGTGCCTCACGCGTTTGCATGATCTCGCGCCGAGCAGCGGAATGTCAAGTGTACGCTACCGGACGAGCAGCGAGTCGATGGCCTCGAGGTCGACCCGGCGCGCGGCCTGGATCCGGCGGCGCTTGCGCAGCAGGACGGGAAGCAGGCGGGGGAAGGCCAGCGTCCCACGCAGCTTCGCGCGGGCCGCGGGCTCGCCGAGGTGCGGCAGCGTGGTCAGCAGTTGCCGCACCTGCTCGGAGAGGATCCGCCACAGGTAGCGCCGCATCAGCGTCGAGGGAACATCCTTGGCCAGCACCGCCAGCGTATTGCGGGCTACGTAGTATGACGCTCGTGGCCCGCCGCCGGTGGCCGAGAGCCGGTGGTAGACCACGGCGTTCGGTGCGTAGACGATGTGGTGACCCAGCAGCCGGAGCCGCCACGACAGATCCACGTCCTCGCAGTACATGACGAGATCTGGATCGAGCACGGCTCCGTCGATGGCGGCTACCTCGTCCAGCGCCCGGCGGCGGTAGAGCGCGGCGGCGCCGCAGGCCCCGAAGACCTCCTCCTCGAGATCAAATTGCCCGACGTCCCGCTGCCAGACGCCGCGATTCTCGGGTACTCCGCGTCGCGAGAATTCGTCCCCCGCAGAGTGGATCACCTCACGTCGGTCGAAGAGCCGCAACTTGCTCGCCGCGGCGGCCGCGTCCAGATGACGATCGAGCGCGGCGACCAGCGCGTCGAGCCAGTCCGGTTCCGGCTCGGTGTCGTTGTTGAGCAGCGCGACCAGTTCGGCCGAGGAGCGCCCGATTCCCAGATTGACTGCTGAGACGAAGCCGCGGTTGCGCTCCAGACACAAGACCGTCGCCGCGGGCATCACCTGCCGGACGAACTCGGCCGTGTCGTCGCCCGAGCCGTCGTCGACGACGATCACCCCGAAGTCCGTGAAGCCCTGCCGCTCGAGGGCCGGGAGGCAGACGGCCAGGTGCTCGCGCCCGTTGTAGGTTGGGATGACCACGTCGACGCGGTGTTCGGTCATGCGGCTCCGCCGCGCCGGTCGAGGCAGCGGCGCAGTGCGTCCTGCCAGGGCGGCAGCCGGATCCCCAGCGCCGGAGCGGCCAGGCTGGCGAGCGCGCCGTTGCTCGGCGGCCGCGCGTCCCGCCGCCAGGCGCTTCCCGGGATCGGTTCCACGGCCACCTGACGGCCACTGAGGCGAAACAACTCGACGGCCCAGTCATACCAGCTAGCGATGCCCTCGTTGACCAGGTGGTAGGTGCCGTAGGCCGGCGACTCCACGACCTGGTAGATCGCCTGCGCGAGGTCGCCGGCATAGGTGGGGTTGCCCCGCTGGTCGGCGACCACGGTCAGCGCGGCGCGCGTCTCGGCCAGACGCAGCATGGTGGTAACGAAGTTGCGCCCGGACTCGTCGTAGACCATCGCGGTCCGGACGACGTAGTGACGGGGGACGAGCGCTCGAACGGCGTCCTCGCCGGCCAGCTTGGACGCTCCGTAGACGCTGATAGGCGCCGGGCGCGCGAACTCGTGGTACGGATCGGCCGCCTCGCCGTCGAAGACATAATTCGTGGAGACGTAAAGGAGGCTTGCGCCAGCCGCCGCCGCGGCCGCCGCCAAGAACTGTGTGCCGAGGGCGTTCAGTCGGTAGGCACGTTCCGGATCCCGCTCGCAGCCGTCGACGTCCGTCATCGCGCCGGCATGGATGACGAGGTCCGGCGCCTCGGACGTGAGCCGCCGGTGAACGGACGCGAAGTCGGTCACGTCCAGCATCGCGGAGCCAAGCGCGACGACTCGATGCTGCGGTGGCGCGAGACGCACCAGCGCTCGCCCGAGCTGCCCGGTCCCACCGGTAACCAGAATCCGCACCGGGCCTCCCTCTCGTCTTCGCGCGACCGATGTGCGAGTGTACACCCCGGCTTGCGCAGCGGCAGGTCGGTGGCACGGCGCGCGCTGCAGCGCGGGACGGTCGGAGCGGCGGTGCTCCAGGGGCTCGGGTGCGGCTACGCATCCGGCACACCGCTCAAGTGGAAAGGGACCCGATGACGATTCCATTCGGCGTGTTCGTGCCTCAGGGCTGGCGTCTCGACCTGGTCGACATCTCCGACCCGGTAGAAAAGTACGAGGCGATGACGCGGGTAGCTCGCGTTGCCGAGGAGACTGGATTTGACTCTATCCGGCTGTATGACCACGTCCTGACGGTGCCGACCATCGAGCTCGAAACGACCTTCGAGTGCTGGATGTCGACGGCGGGGTTGTCACGCGACACCGAGCGGATCAAGGTTGGCCAGATGGTCACCTGCAACGGCTACCGCAATCCGGCGCTCCTCGCCAAGATGGCGTCCACCGTCGATGTCATGAGCCATGGTCGCCTCCTCTGTGGGCTTGGCGCCGGCTGGTACGAGGCCGAGTGGCGTGCGTATGGCTACGGCTTCCCGCCGCTCCGTGATCGGATGCAAGCCTTCGCCGAGGCGTGCGAGATCGTCCACCGCATGTGGACCGAGGATCGCGTCACCTTCCACGGGCGCCACTACTCCATCGACGACGCGATCAACGAGCCTCACGGCCCTGCCGGAGCGCACCCGCGGCTCTGGATCGGAGGTAGCGGTGAGCGAGTCACCCTGAGGCTTGTGGCCCGCTGGGGCGATGCCTGCAACGTCGGCGGCGAGCCGGACGTGGTCAGGCAGAAGTTCAACGTGCTTCGCCAGCACTGCGAGGCCGTTGGCAGGAGCTACGACGAGATCGTCCGCTCGTCCACCGTGATGGTCTACCCGCTCGAGCCGGGCGAGGATCCGGAGAAGGCGACGGCGCCGGTACGGGGCGAGCGCTCGCACGAGGAGTTCGCGCGGTCGGTCGTCGTCGGCACGAGCGAGCAGATCGTGGAGCGACTGCAGCACCAGGTCGACGCAGGAGTCAACTATGTGATCATCTACCTGCCGGGGGCGGCCTACGACGACACGCGACTGCGTCAACTGGCGGCCGAGGTCATGCCGCACGTCACCGGCTGATCGACTCGCTGCGAACCGGTGCGGCCAGCGCCTGAGGAGAAACCGTGGAGATCTACGTCCACCCGACCTGAAGCAGCTGCAAAAAGGCGGAGGAGTTCCTGCGCAAAGCCGGGGTCGACTACCACAGGCGCGACTACTTCAGAGATCGCTTCACGAGAGATGAGCTGGCGGAGGTGCTAGCACGGGCCGGGTTGACGCCCCGCCGGGCGCTGTCCACCCGCAGCCGTGCCTACCGTGAGCTCGGGTTGGCCGAGCGGGAGGTGGGCGATGACGAACTGCTCGACCTGATGGTAGACGAGCCGACGCTGCTACGCCGACCACTGGTGCTGGGCAAGGGAGGCGCGGTCGTTGGCTACCGCCGGCCCGAGCTCGAAGCGCTGACCGGTGCCGAGCCGCGCGAGCGCTGACGTAGAGACGCGCGCCACTCCCCGACGTATCCGTGCCTAACAGTCAAGCGACTTGCATGTACGGACAGATTGAGGCATGATCCACGGCGTGTCCGTATACCCATTCGTTCGTCACATTTGGCGACAGGCGGGAGGTCTCCGGCATGCGCTTTGGTGCCCACATGTCGATCGCGGGCGGCATCGACCTGGCCGTCGACCGGGCGGCTCAGGTCGACTGTGATGCGCTCCAGATCTTCACGAAGAACAGCAACCAGTGGCAGGCCAAGCCAATCCCGCCGCAGCAGGTGGAGCGCTTCGGCGCGCGCCTGGCAGAAACCGGCATCGGACCGGTAGTCGCACACGACTCGTACCTGATCAACCTCGCCTCGCAGGACGACGTGCTCTGGGAGAAGTCGATCGACGCGTTTCGCATTGAGTTGGAGCGCTGCGAGCTGCTCGGCGTGCCCTACCTCGTCACCCACCCGGGCTCACACGGCGGCGCGGGCGAGAGCGCGGGTATCCAACGGGTTGCCGCCGCGCTGGACCGGGTGCACACGGCACTCCCCGAGCATCGCGTGATGACGCTGCTGGAGATTACCGCCGGCCAAGGGAACCACCTCGGCGCGCGCTTCGAGGACCTGGCGGGGATTCGCGGCCTGGTCGCGGCGCCGAAGCGCGTCGGATTCTGCTTCGACACCTGCCACGCGTTCGCCGCCGGCTACGAGCTGCGCACCCCGGAGGGCTACGCCGAGACGATGGACGCGTTCGATCGGATACTCGGCCTGGCGAACTTGCGAGCGTTTCACCTCAACGACTCGAAGCGCGACCTTGGATCGCGGGTGGACCGCCACGACCACATTGGCCAGGGCTTGATCGGGCTCGAGGGCTTTCGTCACGTCGTCAACGACCCACGCTTCGTCGACCACGCTGGGCTGCTCGAGACGCCGAAGAGCGAGGATCTGCACGAGGACGCCGAGAATCTGGCCCGGCTGCGTGGTCTGATGGCGCCCGGTGGCTGAAGCGGGCGGAAGTGCCGCCGTCCGCGCAAGGGATCTTGCGCGGACGGCGGCGCGCATAAGTGCCACGGCCGTTGGTGTGCGCCCGCGTGGACTGGGCTGCCCGGGCGTCTACGCGTCCGGCACTCGGTTGAACACCATCAGACGCGGCTCGGTCATGTCCTCGATCGCGTAGCGCAGACCCTCACGGCTGAGGCCCGAGTCTTTCACCCCGCCGTACGGCATATGGTCGATGCGGTAAGTCGGAATGTCGTTGACCACCACCCCGCCCACCTCGAGCGTCTCGAAGGCGCGCAGCGCATGCTCGAGACTCTGGGTGAAGATGCCAGCCTGCAAGCCAAACACCGAGTCGTTGATCTCCGCCAGCGCTTCCTCGTACTCGTCGAACGGGAAGACGTTGACCAGTGGCGCGAACGCCTCGCGGCTGCAGACGAAGCTCTCGCGCCGCGCGTCGACGAGCACGGTCGGCTGAAAGAAATTCCCTTTCGCCTTGCCGCCTGTCAGGACGCGCGCGCCCTCGGACACGGCCGTCGCCACCCAGTCCTCACTGCGCCGCGCGGCTTTTTCATCGATCATCGGGCCGAGATCGGTGGCGTCGTCCAGCGGGTCGCCCAGCTTCATGGCTTCGACCTCGGCAACCAGCCGGTCGTTGAACTCGTCGAACACGGAGCGGTGCACGTAGACGCGCTGCACGGAGATGCAGACCTGGCCGGCATATGCGAACGCTCCGACACGCACGCGCGACACGGCCAGCGGAATGTTCGCCCCACGATCGACCACGACCCCCGCATTGCCGCCAAGCTCGAGCACGACCTTCTTCTTGCCGGCCCGCTCCTTCATGTCCCAACCGACGACCGGTGACCCGGTGAAGGAGAGCAGCTTGAAACGGGAGTCGGTCACCAGGCGATCGCCGACTTCGCGGTCCATCGGCATGATGCTGACCGCGCCGCGGGGTAGGCCCGCCTGATCGATGATCTCGCCGAAGGCCAGCATCGTCAGGGGGTCGTAGCTGGGGGGCTTCAGCACGATGGTGTTCCCGGCGGCGATTGCCGGGGCCAGCTTGTGCAGAGCCAGATTCAGCGGGTAATTGAACGGCGAGATCCCGGACACTGGCCCGATTGGGAAGCGACGGGTGATGCCGAATCGTCCCGACGAGGAGGCCATCAGGTCGAGCGGGATCACCTCCCCGGTGATACGTTTGGCTTCCTCGGCCGCCGTCTTGAGCGTGAAGACGCCGCGGGCAACCTCGACCCGGGCGTCCCGAATGGGCTTGGCGGACTCCTGGACCATCAGGCGTGAGAACTCCTCCTGGCGAGCCGCCAATCCGTCGGCCATGCGGTCCAGGATCGCCGCACGCTCGTAGCTCTGGAGCCGCCGAGTCTCCTGAAAGGCGCGCTCGGCCGCGGAGATCGCGTCGTCGAGGTCGTCGTGACTCGCCAGCGACGTCGTGCCCACGATATCGCGGCTGTAGGGATTGCGGATGGTCACTGTGTGGCTTGACGAGCGCCACTCGCCGGCGCAGTAGAACTTGCGCTCCGTGGCCATGGCTTGACCCTCCCATCGTCGCTCGAGCAGCGTGCGGGTCGGACCCGCGGCTCGGCCCGCGCGTAACGGATCGATCTTAGGCCGGGGACGGGGGGCGGTCAAACGGATTGACACCCGGTGCGGGGTCGGGCTCGCTGACTACGATGACGGGGCCGAGCCGGCCCCGTCGTGGACCACCTCGGTTTACTCGCGCGCCGGGCTATTCCGCCGTCCACCAGCCCGGGTTCTGGGCGCCGATGCTGGCGAGCTCAGTCTTGGTGTAGATCAGCCCGTCGCGCGTCTGAGTGGCAAGCTCGTACTCGCCGCTCATGGTGATCGCGTCGACGGGGCAGACCTGGGCGCAGAAACCGCAGAACAGGCAGCGCCCCGAGCGCAGGATGAACTCTCCGAGCTCGCGGTCGCCCTCCTCCGAGGCTACGACGTTCATCTCGAGGCAACTGGTCGGGCAAATGCGCGCGCACAGTCCGCAAGCCACGCACAGCGCTTCGCCGGTCTCCGGATCGGCACGCAGCGACGGCAAGCCGCGAAAGCGCGGCGCCATCTGTCGCTTCTCCTCAGGGTACTGCGTGGTGACGTTGCCGGTTCCCAGGCGCTTGAAGGTGACCCAGAACCCCTTGACCTCGTCCAGCATTGACGCCCATCCTCACTCGTTCGTTCGGGTCGACCCTAGTCGGCGACGAGATGCACCCGGTCGGGCGCAAGGCCCTTGCCAACCTCGAGGAAGACGCCCTGCTCCGCCGTGAACGGACGCACCGGCCAATGCAGCGGTCCCCGCTCCAGCCGCGGGAACGAGACACCCGCGTAGATCGGTGCCACTCGCGCAATCTCCTCGAGCACCAGCGACGGGTGCGGGTGGCTCAGCCCGTAGCCCAGCCGCTGCGCGATCTGCTGCACGTACCACCAGCTGCCCTGGGCATCGCCAGGGGGTGCGATCGCGGTGCGCACGCGCTGGATCGTGCGGTCGGCATTGGTAAACGACCCGTCTTTCTCCAGGAACATCGTGCCGGGCAGCACCACGTGGGCGACCTCGGTCAGCGGGCTCTCGAAGACGTCCTCGACGACCAGGAACTCCAGCTTCGGCAGGATCGCGAGCAGGCGCTCGTCCACGCCCGCGCTG
Organism: Thermomicrobiaceae bacterium; assembly: GCA_035532355.1. GTDB lineage: Bacteria > Chloroflexota > Chloroflexia > Thermomicrobiales > Thermomicrobiaceae > DASSZN01. The sequence goes on from DATKRJ010000330.1 coordinate 9,295, forward strand.
TACTTGTGGCTGGCACCGGCGATGTACATTGCCTTGATCCGGCCCAACTCGATCGCGTCGATCATCGCCTCGAGGGTCAGACCCGGCTCGGTGGGCAGAGAACGCAGCGACTTGAACCCGTTCTGCGGCACCGTCGCGTCGTTCCAGCGAGGCAGCCAGGCAGCCTCGAACGCGCGCCGGGCTGGCTCGCTCTCGACCGACTGGTAGCCCGGATACAACGCTGGGGTGCAGCCCAGGTCGGTCGCCCCCTGGTAGTTGGCCGGCCCGCGGAAGGCGAGCACGCCGCCGCCCGCCCGGCCGACGTTGCCCGTCAGCAGCGCCAGATTGTTGAGGGCGATGGACGCCGCACGCGCGTCCGCCTCCCCCTCACCGGCCAGCGTCTGGTAGACGGCGCTCGGCGGGTAGGCGTGCAGTTCGCGGCCGTCATTCCGTCCGACGCCGCCCGTGGCGTAGATCAACGCCGCGCGGCGGATCAGTTCCCGATCCACTCCGGTGCGCTCGGCGACCGCATCGACGTCGTAGGCAGCCAGTGACCCCTGCCACGTCGCAAATCCGGACTCGACGACGCCGGGCGGACGCGCCAGCCCCTCGTCGACGATGACCCGGGCCATAGCGTTGAGGACGGCTGCCTCCTGACCCACCGGCGGACGAAGCCAGACTTCGGCGCGGTTGCACAGCGGGAAATGGTCGTGAGACACCACGACGGTTCTGGTCTCACGGTACGTGCGCGACCAGTACAGCCAGTAGCTGGCAACCGGGGCTGCCTGGCCGATATCTGGACCGACGACCAGCAGGGCCTTGGTGTCGGTAAAGGTCTCCTGCATGGAGTTCGTACTGGCGGGCACTCCGAATGAGTTCTCCAGCGCGACGTCGACGCGAGTCTGATTGGGACGAATCAGTCGGTCCACGTTGTTCGTGCCCATCACCGCGCGGGTGAACTGTTGCAGGAGGTAGTTCTCCTCGTTCGTGTTGTCGGGAGAGGCCAGGGCGGCGAACTGGCTACCCTGGTAATGGAGGAAGCGCTCAGCCACCAGGTCGAGTGCCTCGTCCATGGCCGCCGCGGCGAATCCCTCCGCGCCGCGCACGTAGGCGCGGTCGAGGCGATCCGGATGCTGCACCTGGTCGTAACCCCACTTGCCGCGCTCGCAGGTGTAGCCGTGGTTGACGCCGCGGTCCCACAGGTGGGTGACCCGTCGCACCAGGTCGCGGTTGTGCTCGATGTTGAGAGTGCAGCCGACGTCGCAGAAGCCGCAGACCGTCTCGGTGGCGTTGAGCTCCCAGGGATGGGAGCCGAATCGGCGATCGGTCAGTGCCCCAACCGGGCACACGGCGATGCACATCCCGCACGAGGTGCAGGTCCCGTCCCGCAGGTCGGTGCCGTATGCCGGGCCGATTTCCGCCTCCAGCGCTCGATTGAGCACCTCGATCGCGGTTACGCCGATGACTTCGTCGCACACGCGCGTACAGCGCGCGCAGATGATGCACCGATCCCACTTGTAGTCGATGACGTCGCTCAGGTGCGTGTAGGCACGAGCGAGCTTGGGTCGGCGGAATGGGTTGTGGTGCACGTTGTGCAGATACGTGTTGTCCTGAAGGTAGCACTCGCCGGACTTGTCGCAGGTCGGGCAGTCGAGCGCGTGGTCGACCAGGTACATCTGCAGCAGGAACTGGCGCGACGCCAGTACCTCCGGCGAGTGGGTGAGGACCTCCATGCCCTCGCGCACCTGGGCGGCGCACGATTCGACCAGTCCTCCACGTCGTCCAAGGATCTCCACGGTGCAGACTCGGCACGAACCCCACGGCCGCAGCAGTGGCTGGTAGCAGAGGTTGGGCACCTCGATTCCGGCGTACTGACATGCCTGGAGGACGGTCGCGGAGTCCGGGACGGTAACCGGCTCACCGTTGATCTTCAGCGTGACGAGCTTCGTCTCAGACTTGACCACCATGGTGCGCTCTGGCCTCCTCGCTGCTCCGGTCGCCCGCCGCGGCGCCGTCGCCGCGAGACAGCAAGATGGATCGGGAGTGAGCCGGCCACGTGGCCGCCGGAGGACGCACGCGCGCTGATCCTCTCGGGTCCGTTGAGTGCGGGGGCCGCACCGGGGATCGCGCATCTGCGCCACAAGTGCTCGTCGCGCGTGCCGCGACGGTTCCGGTGGCTCGACCTCTCAACGTGCGATCTTACCATACCCCTTCGCGGTTCCCCGGCCCGCGCGCGTGTTCCCAGGCACCGGAGTCCGGTGAGATACCGGACCCCACCCCGGTGTTCGGGCCGCTACCGTGACCCACGTACGGCGCACGACGTGACGGTCGCTGCCGGGCGTTGGGACCTTTGTCGCCTTGTTCACAAACTGGTCGTCCCGCTATGGTCATCTCATGATCGCGAATAGGTCGACTGCGCTACCAACATCAATCGCCACGCTCCGGCCACTGCAGGCGCGACCGGCGAGGACGAGCACGGTTTTCGTGCCGGAGGAGGCCGACCGGGGGCGTGCGGACCCCATCACCCGCGCGACGGCGTGGCTGCGGCGCACCAGCGTCGTGCCTTACTGGTTGCTGATCACGCTGGCCTTCGGCGCTGGCGGGACGGTCGGAGTGCTGGGCATCGCGGCCACCTCCGCTCGCCGTCAGGCGGCGGTGGTTACCACGTCCGTCCCGACCACGTTGCCGCGAACTTCTACACTTCCGGCCGCGCCTAAAACCGACCACACGGCCGGCGACGCGGCGGTGGGCCAGATTCAGAGCCTATCGAGCCAGGTCAGCTCGCTGGCCGCGGACCTCGAGCAGGCTCAGCATGACGCCGCGGCGCTGAACAACCAGACCCAGCAGCAGTCTCAGACCGTGGCTCAAACTCAGGCCGCGCTGCAGTCGTCGCAGCAGCAGGTTCAGGCCACCGACCAGCAATTGCAGGCGGTTCAGCAGCAGCGCCAGAGCGAGGTTCAAGATCTCAACTCGCGAGTCCAGTCGCTTGATCAGCGCATCTCCCAGCTGGAGCAGCTTGCCAGCCAACTGCGCGGGATGCTCGGGCTCCCAGCGGCTCAGGTACCGGTAGGCGGGCCCACCGCGAGCGACCTCGCCGGTACAGCCAACGCCCAGGCCGTGGGCGACCAGATCTCGCAGGACATGAATCGCCTGGCCGCGCTGCAGACGTCGCTCGACCAGGTGAATCAAACGGCCCAGGAGCAGTTCGCGGCCGCGCAGCAAGCCGCGGCAAACGTGCCGACGGGTGCGTTGTCCCTGTCCACCACTCCCCGCGGCGCCCCGGTGAATGGCGTGGTGACGCAGTCCTTCGGTCCGACCAGCTTCACTTCGGAGCCGGCCTACGGGCCATATCCGCACTTTCACTCCGGTATCGACCTCGCGGTGCCGACCGGCACGCCGGTCAAGGCCACAGCGGCCGGCACCGTGGTGGTTGCCGGATGGGACGGCGGATACGGCAACCTGGTCGAGATCGATCACGGCAACGGGATCGAGACGTTTTACGGCCACAACACTCAGGTCCTGGTGACGGTCGGCCAGCAGGTCAAGGCGGGCCAGGTCATCTCGATCTCCGGCTCGACCGGCAACTCCACCGGGCCCCACGTCCACTACGAGATTCGGATCAACAGTGTCCCCGTCGATCCCACCCCGTTCATCGCCCTCGGCCCGTAGCCCGCGCGTCGGCTCGCTCGGTCGGGTCCGCGGGGCGGCGGAAACCGGCTACGCATTTGACAACTCGATCGTTCGATAGTGGAATCGACCGTGCTATAATCGGTCGAGCGCGGCGACGGGCCGCGGAGCAGCGCGGGGTGATCGCGGTGGAGTTCGAGACGGTCATCGGGCTGGAAGTTCACGCGCAACTCCTGACTCGATCCAAGATGTATTGCCGCTGTTCCGCGTCGTACGCGGCAGCCGAGCCCAACACCCACGTCTGTCCGGTGTGCCTGGGCCTGCCGGGCGCCCTCCCCACCATCAATCGCCAGGCCGTGACATACACCGTGATGACCGGATTGGCCCTCGGCTGCAGCATTCCCGCATTCAGCAAGCTGGATCGCAAGAACTACATCTACCCCGACCTGATGAAGGGCTATCAGATCTCCCAGTACGATCATCCCTTCTGCGTCGAGGGAGGACTGGAGTTCGACTCGGACAGCGGACGCCTGCGGGTCGGCATCCGACGTGTCCATCTCGAGGAGGACACGGCACGCCTGGTGCATCGAACCCGGTCCGGCGAGAGCTACAGCCTGGTCGATGTGAACCGCTCGGGCGTGCCGCTGATGGAGATCGTGAGCGAGCCGGACCTTCACTCGCCCGAGGACGCACGCCAGTACCTCATCGTCTTGCGCCAGATCCTGCGCTACCTGGGCGTGTCCACCGGGAACATGGAGGAAGGGGCCTTCCGCTGCGATGCGAATATCTCGCAGCGTTCGATGGACGGCTCGCTCGCCGGAGCCAAGGTCGAGATCAAGAACATGAACAGCTTCCGATCCGTGGAGCGGGCACTGGTCTTCGAGGTCGAGCGCCAGCGCGCCGCGCTGCTCAACGGAGAGCGGATCGAGCAGGAAACCCGAGGCTGGGTGGATGACCAGGGCGTGACCGTGTCCCAGCGTACGAAGGAGTACGCGCACGACTACCGGTACTTCCCCGAGCCGGACCTGCCGCCAATATTCCTGGGCGAGGAAGAGGTCGCCACGATACACGGCCGAATGCCGGAGCTCCCAGCGGCACGGCGGGCGCGGTTCGCGGCGGACTATGGACTCGCCACGGCCGATGCCGCCGTGTTGACCGAGGAACGGGCGGTAGCCGACTACTTCGAGGCGTGCCTGGACGGTGAGCCGGACCGCGCTCGGACGACGGCCAACTGGGTGACGGGCGAGGTGTTTGCGCTCATGCGTGAGCGCGGCCTTGGCATCGACGAGGTCAACATTGGTCCGCCCCAGCTTCGGGAGTTGATCGACCTGGTCAGCGCCGAAACGATCAACACCCGCACGGCGAAGGAAGTACTGGTAGCCGTGCATGAGACCGGTGACGATCCCTCAGGCATCGTCAACGAGCGCGGTCTGGCGCAGGTCAGCGACGTCGCGCGGCTCCGCGCGGTCGCGGAGGCTGTGATCGCCGAGAACCCTAACGCGGTAGCCGACTACCGAAAGGGCAGGCGGGAAGCGATCGGGTACCTGCTGGGTCAGGTCATGCGGCAGATGCGCGGTACCGCCAATCATGCCGTCGCCAGGCAGCTGTTGGAGGAGGTACTGACCGAGCGGACTTGACGCGTGCAGGAGGCCGGGATGCCCGAGCCTCCTTTGTCGTGGTGGCGGAAGCACGCCCCGCCTGAGAACGTCCCTGGATACCAGCGGCCCAGTCCGGCCGAGAAGTCGTAGAGAAGGGACCCGCACGTGGCAATCGAGAGCCCGGCTCGCGCGAAAGCGACGCCCAGCCTTTTCGATATCGCGGTGGAGCAGTTCAACATCGCCGCCGACGTCATCGGCCTCGATGACGACATACGTCAGCGCCTGAGCCGCTGCAAGCGGGAGGTCACGGTCAACTTCCCGGTCGAGATGGACGACGGCAGCGTGCAGATGTTCTTGGGCTATCGCGTCCAGCACAATACCGCGGCCGGACCGTCCAAGGGCGGTATTCGCTACCACCAGAACGTTACGCTGGACGAGGTCAAGGCCCTGGCGTCGTGGATGACCTGGAAGTGCGCGGTGGTCGGGCTGCCCTATGGCGGTGGCAAGGGCGGGGTCCAGGTCAACCCGAAGCTCCTGTCCCAGAATGAGCTGCAGAACCTGACGCGTCGCTACACCACCGAGATCTCCCCGGTAATCGGCCCACACCAGGACATCCCCGCGCCGGATGTGAACACCAATCCGCAGATCATGGCCTGGATCATGGACACCTACAGCATGCATCACGGCGGCGTGCCGGTGCCGGCCGTCGTCACCGGAAAGCCGCTGCTGCTCGGTGGGTCGGAGGGGCGTGCCGAGGCCACCGGTCGGGGATGCGTCTATGCCATCCAGGAGGCCGCCCGCTTCTACAGCATCGACCTGAGCAGCTCGCGCTTCATCGTCCAGGGCTTCGGCAACGCCGGCTCGACCGCGGCGAAGATCCTGTTTGACATGGGCTATAAGGTGCTCGCCGTCAGCGATTCACGCGGCGGGATCTACAACCCGAGCGGGCTCGACATCCATGCCGTCTTCGAGCACAAGCGCCAGACCCAGAGCGTCGTCGACTTCAAGGGTGCCCAGAACGTGTCGAACGAGGAACTGCTAGAGCTCGACTGCGACATCCTCATTCCGGCGGCGCTCGAGGAGCAGATCACCCAGGCCAACGCACCGCGCATCAAGGCCCGGCTGATCGCCGAGGCGGCCAACGGCCCGACTACCCCGGAGGCCGACCGGATCCTGCACGACCGCGGCGTCATTGTGCTGCCGGACATCTACGCCAACGCCGGCGGGGTCACGGTGTCGTACTTCGAGTGGGTGCAGGGGCTCCAGTCGTTCATGTGGACGGAAGAAGAGGTCAACTCGCGGCTACAGCGCATCATGTCGCAGAGCTTCGCGGCCATCCAGTCGACCGCCGATCAGTACCACGTCATGCTGCGCACGGCGGCTCTGGCCCGGGCGATCCAGCGGGTGGCGGAGTTCACACGCGTGCGAGGTATCTATCCATAGCACTCATTCCCGCGGGGATGCACGAGGGCGGTCGGAAACCCGGCCGCCCTCGGTCGTTAACTCGAAACGGGCGTCGGGTTGAGCACGAAGCGCAACGCATCCGGGCAGTAGCCGGTCGGTATCAGTCGACCAGCAGGTGGCGCAGTTCGTCTTCGCGCTCGCGTTTGGTCACCGCGATGATTTCGTCGCCAGCCCGGATGACGGTCTGGCCGGTCGGGATGATCAGGTCGCCGTTGCGCATGATCGCAGTCAGGTTG
>DATKRJ010000331.1:0-8610 GCA_035532355.1 Thermomicrobiaceae bacterium
TAGGGCTCGGCCGCGGTGACGACCGCCTCGATGCCCAGCGCCGCGTAGCGCTCCCGCTCCCGCTCGATCTGCCCGGCCGAGGGCTTGATGACCCCCAGCTTGCGCCCGTAGGCCAGCGCGCTGATCGTGGCCGGGAAGAGCCGGCCGGGGTTGACGACCAGCCGCTCCGAGCGCACGTCGCTCCAGTCGGCGCCGCAGAGGATGACCACCAGATCGGCGCCTTCCTCGACTGTCAGCGCGTCGACCTGCCGCTGCATGAGCGGCAGCAGCTTGCGGTGCGACAGCAGGGTCGAGCCGCCGGACTTCAAGCGGGCGACGATGCCGACCTCGCCGGGCTCCGGGCCCAGCGCCGCGATCTCCGCCGGGCCGCGGCCGTCCAGGCAGCCGCGCTCGACGATCCCGATCCCCTCGGGCAGGTAGTCGCGCATGTAGGGTACGACGTCGTCGCGCGGGGATTCCGCGATCGTGGCGAAGCCGATGGTGGTCATCGCTGTTGCTCCCTCCCGGACGCGCGGCCCTCCGTGGCGGTGCGGCACGCTGTCGCCAGGCGCCATGATAGCGGTTTCGGCCCGGCAGGCAACCGGACGTGACGGAGTGATCGAGGGCGTACGGGCCGTGGCGCGGCGACGGCCCCGTGGGGACGGGGCCCGTCGGGGGGAAGGGCCGGCGAGCGGGGCGGTCCCAACGACCGCCCCGCTCGCTCGAGCTAGACGATGGTGGAGGGCTTGTCCTCCTCGGAGAAGATGGCCTCGATCTCGGTGCGGGCACGATGCACCACGTCTCGCACCCGGCGAATCCGCGCCGGGTCGTGGATGGCGCCGTGGCCCCGCTGCCGCGCCAGAAACTGAGCCAGTTGCCCGATCTCCTGCATCAACTGGCCGATCTCGGCGCGTGAGGACTCGCCCCAGCCCCCGCCAATCCGCTCGCTGAGTGCATCGAGCTCGGCCCGGTGCTCGCTCAGGACCTGACGGCCCTCATCGGTGAGGGTATAGGTACGCTTGCCGTCCTGCTCGTTGCCGGTGACGTAGCCCTGGTCCTCCAGCATCTGCAGGGTCGGGTAGACCGAGCCGGGGCTGGGTGTGTAGAAGCCGTGGAAGTGCTCCTCCAGGGCGCGCATGATGTCGTAGCCGTGGCGCGGCTGGTCCTGCAGCGTGGCGAGGATGACGTACTTCAGCTGGCCGCGCTCGAGCAGCCGCTCGTGCTTGGGTCCAAAGCGGCGCCCGAACGGACCGAACGGCGGCCAGGGCGCGTCCTCGTCGAAGTGGCGCCGGAAGCGCCAGCCCGGACCGCCCCAGCCGGGTCCGCCGACCTCAGCCGCGTCCATCTCGTCGTCCAGGTGCCGGTGGTGCATCCCATGTCCCATGATGTCGCTTCCTCTCTGTCTTCGACCTGTCGCGACCGATCGCGATATATCGGTATCATAGGCGCGAACCGGGCGCATGTCAAGTCCCCGGTCGTCGAGGTTCGGCGAAGCGCCGCTCAGCCGTTCCCGTGGGACCGGTCCCGGCGTCCGCGAACGCGCGCGAGCACCTCACGCTGGGGTTCCGAGAGCCGCAGGCGGCCGTCAGTAACGGCGACGAGGTCGCGCTCGATCAGGTCGAGCAGCCGGGAAAAGGCCGCCCGCGCGGCAGCGAGGCCGGGCCCGTGGAGGGTCGCGCCCAGGCGTTCGGCGAGGTTCGGCGAGGTCCGGCGTGGCCCGCGCGTCGAAGGCGTGGAAGGGACGTCCGCCGCCGTACGTCGCGGCGAAGAGGACGAGCAGGTTCTCGCGCATGCGCTGCGTGGCCTGCCAGGCGTGACCACGCTGGAGCGCGACGTCGACGTCCACCGCCCAGCGCACGAGCTGGTCCAGGCGGTGCGCCGGGAGCAGCTCCGGCGGCGCCCGGTTGGCCAGGCCGGCAGCACCGATCTCGTCCCGGGCCAGTGGACCGGCCAGCACGCGCAGGCTGTCGACGATGGTGGGGCTGGTCGTCGCGAGGGGATGGAAGCGGATCCAGAGCCCGCGCAGTGACCGGAGCACGACGTCGGCGGCGTCGACACCATCGGGGACGAGGAGCAGGACGCGCTCCCCCATGCCCGTCAGCGCGGCGCCGATCCCGTCCACCTCGGCCCGCGGGCCAACGCGGACGCCGTCGGCGAGGACCACGTCCAGGTCGAGATCGGAGAGATCGTCCCAGGTACCGCGGCCGAGCGAGCCGAAGACGGCGACCGCCAGCACGCGAGGATCCTCGGCGTAGTGGTCGACGACCGCCCGCAGCAGTGCCCGGTGAGCCGGGGTCCCGGGGAAATCAACCATGCCGGACATCGCCGGTCATCCTCAGCGCGACCGGCCTCAGACGGGCCAGTCCTCCTGACGGAGCGCGGCGTCCCAGAAGGCGTACTCGTAGCGGCTGCTGGTGTGGAAGCTGGCCGACAGGCGGGTGCGCTCGGCGGCCGAGACGTCCGCGGCCGCGCGGTCGAAGGTCGCGCGCAGCCGCGCGGCGAGGTCGCGGTACTCGTCGCCGCCGTACATCGCGATCCACTCGGCGTAGAGTGGGCGGTGGGCGGGTAGTCCCCGGTCCGTCAGCTCTCGGCCGATCTCCCAGTAGCCCCACTGGCACGGCAGCAGCGCCGCCATGATCTCGACGGTGGTGCTCTGCCAGGCGACGTGCAGCAGGTGGTCGGTGTAGGCGCGCGTCGTCGGCGAGGGCTCGGTCGCCTCGAGCTCCGCCCGGGTGATGCCCAGCCGCGCGCAGTAGCCGCGGTGGAGCTCCATCTCGACGTCGAGCGTCGCCTGGACCAGCCGGGCGAAGAGCTCCATCAGCGCCAGGTCGTGCGCCTTGGCGACCGCCAGCGCCAGCACCCGGCTGTACTCGACCAGAAAGACGTAGTCCTGGCGAACGTAGTAGCGAAACGCCTCCAGCGGGAGATCGCCGCTACCGATCCCAGTTACGACGGGGTGCGCCAGGATCCGCTCCCGGACCTCGCGCGTCTCCGCGAGCAGGTCGTCCGACGTCGCCATTCCCCGTACTCCATTCGACCCGGGCGCACCGCTAGCTGCCCGGCGGTGCGATCGTGTCGGACTTCAGCTGCGCGGAGAACGTGTCGTTGAGCCACTCCACGATCCCGATCTGCGGCGTCCACCAGATCGTGGTGGACGCGTTCGGCCCGTCGCTCGACGGCCAGCCGGCGCCCGCGGGGCCGGTCATGACGAGCCTCCAGGCCACGAAGTAGCCCGCGCTCGTGGAGACGAGCTCCTGACCGACGGCCTGCACGCTGACCGTGGCCGTCTGGCCGGGGGAGCGGATGGAGAGGACGGTCGTGGTCGTGCTCCAGGTCTGGCCGGGGGACAGATTGCCACCCGGCAGGTAGCGCACCGGCGGCGAGTAGACCACGGAGTCGGTCAGCCGCCCGTCGCGGCTCATCGCGTCCCAGCCGTAGAGGTCGAGACCATCCGGCGTCACGCCCCAGTAGGTGATCCGCTCGCCGAGCAGCGACGTCTCGTCCCGCGTCACCAGCACCGAGCCGCCGGAGAAGCTACGCGAGGTACCGGTGACGGTCCAGGTCGCGTCGCTCCCCTGCGTCGTGCCGTAGGTCCAGCTGTTGCCCGAGCTCAGCGCGAAGTGCCCGAGGTCGCCGTTGACCGTGACCGGTGCGGTCGAACCGTAGCGCCACCGGTAATAGTGCTGGCCGATGTTGCCCATCTCGGTCTGCCAGCCGGTCGGATTGGTGGGCGTGTAGGTGAGCACGCGGCGCTCGAAAGGCTGGACCAGCACCCAGCTCGGGATGCCGCCGACCCGCACCTGGACCCAGAACGGATCGGATATCGGATAGCCGAGCACGAACAGCCAGTTGAACAGAGGGTCGGCCATGGCCAGTCCGCTGCCCTGCTGGACGAGTCCCGGCTGGGTCATCAGCTCCCAGAAAGCGCGGGGGATGTTGTAGCCCACGGTGGTTCCCATCGGACCGTCGTAGTTGATGTACTGCACAAACTGGGCGTTCGGGTCGGCGGCGGCGGCGTGCGACGCGCTGCCGGAGGGCAGGAGCTCGCTAGTCGCGAACGACCCGGTCTGATCCGGCTGGCTCCGATCGATGATCGTGTTGAGGTCGCGGTAGGTAGGGAACGGGTTGTCCAGGTCGCCGGCCACCGGGATGGCCGCGCCGCCAGCGGCATTGATGAAGGTCGAGGTGCCGATCTGGATGCGCCCGCTGATCAGCTCGCGCGTGAGCAGCCCACTGGTCACGTACCAGGGGCTGGACGTGTCGCCGGTGGGGTCGTTGATCTCCATCCGGCCCTTGTCGAAGTACTGGACGAGGCGCTCCCGCCCCGGTGCGTCGAGGTAGCGCTCGTAGATCCCCGGGCTCAGGGGTGTTGGGCCCCAGAGCCAGGTACGGTCCACCGTCTCCTGGGCGACGGGCAGATCGGTGTGCGTCCAGAGGCCGGTGAAGGCCGGCTGTGCCAGCGAGGCGGCCTCCGCCCGCGGGACGTGGCTGATGGGAGCGACGAGCAGGACGAGTCCGATGACGGCGCGCAGGAGGTAGCGACCCAAGGCGGACTCCAGGCTTCCGGTAGCCCACGGCGGGCGCGGGCCGGCGAAGCGGATCGGCGCCGCGGGGATGTCGCGTGCGGGCACGTGCGAGCCGATGGCTCCAGTGTAGCAGGTTGACCGCGGTTATGGCCGACGAGCCGCGGCGTGTCGGCCTCTCGGGCGGTGCCGGAGCATCGGAGGCGGTCACCGCCGTCGCCCTCCGGCCGGACGGCGGGGCGTCGGGGTTTGACGTCAGGCCGTGACCGGCCCGTGGGCCAGCCTGGGCGGCACCGGGTAGGAGCGCTTGCTGTGGCTCAGCCCGGATGCCACGAGGAGCTCGGCCATGCGCAGCGTGACCTGCAGCGGGTTGACGACCGGGACGCCGACGGCCTGCTGGAGCTCGGCCGCGCGGAACGAGAGCGTGCCGCAGCCCAGGACCAGCACGTCGGCGCGATCCTCCTCGACGACGCGGCGGCTGACGTCGATCAGCCGGCGGAAGGTCGCCTCGGGGTCGGCGTTTAGCTCGAGCACGGGGATGCCGATTTGGCGCACCGAGGCGAGCCGGGGCTCGACCCCGGTCACGCGGGCGAGGTTCTCGAGCGGGCGGACGACGCTCTCCAGTACCGTGACCACGCTGAAGCGATGGCCGAGGTTGGCCGCGACGAGCATCGAGGTCGCCCCCGGACCGAGCACGGGGATGGTGACCAGTTCGCGAAGGGCGTCGATGCCCGGGTCGCCGAAGCAGCCGGGCACGACGGCGTCGAACCCCTCGCGCTCCAGCTCGACGACCGACTCGAGCAGCCCCGGGACGGAGAGGTACTCCTCCCACATCGACTCGATGCTGGCCGGGCCGTCATGTCGCGGCCGCGCCTCGACCCGCACGCCCGGTCCGACGAACGCCTGCAGCGCCGCCTCGCGCGACTTCGGCCCGATGTAGGCGATGCGCATAGTGTCACTCACTTCATGATCCTATCCACCACCGTCCACCGCGAGCGTCCGTATATTACGCCGTCGGCGGTCGGTGCGCATGGCGTGCTCGCCCGTATCCATTCCAACCGCGCGACCGTCGTCTGAACACGTCGCGATCTGGCGATCCGTCTCATCTCGGCATGGAGAGCCCGCGATGGAGAGCGACGAGCGTATCGTGCGCTCCACGGCTGAGGAGCTCGATCGCATGCTACAGCAGGGCGAGGACCGGACCGAGTGGGCCAGGGTCCGCGCCCTGACCGAGGAGGAGGTGGAGGCGTCGATCGATCACGAGGAGGAGGGCGCGCTCGACTGGCGCGACGTGCAGGCCGGCATCCCCGGTCCCAAGCAGCAGCTCACCGTGCGCTTCGACGTCGAGGTGGTCAAGTGGTTCAAGGCTCAGGCGCCCCGGCAGGCGGGCAGGCGCGCATGAGGGTGGCGTGCTCGGCGTCACATGACTTCCGGCAGGGTGGATCAGGACGAACGGTGGTGGGCGGTGTGCCCCACGGTCCTTACCATGGGTTGGCTATCGGTGAGGGCGGTTGGGGGGAGTCTCCGCACATGACCCGCGCGACAGTTCTGCTCGTCATGCCCGACCTCGTCCAGGCGGCGCACCTCGGTCGCACGATCGAGCAGCGCCTCCATGCGCATCCGGCCGGGGTCACCACCAGCGAGGAGGCGCTGCGCTGGATCGCGGTGCAGTCCTGCGACGCCTGCGTGCTGGACTACGCGCTGCCGGACCTCGACGGGCTCTCGACCCTCGTCCGCCTCCACCAGCGGAAGCCGGATCTGCCGGTGGTCATGGTCTCCGAGTCGCACCTGGAGAGCACCGCCATCGCGGCGTTCCACCTCGGCATCACCGACTACGTTCCGAAGGTACCAGGCTTTCCGGAAGCGGTCGTCAGCGCGCTCCAGCGTGTCCTGGCTCCGGACCAGCTTCGCGCGGCCGCGCTCGGTGTCGACCAGGACGACGTGCCGGAGGAGCTGCTGGCGCCGACCTACCAGAACCGCCTGCGGGCGATCGGGCACCAGCTCGACGTCGACGGCTTTCGCTCGGTGCAGCTCGCCGAGGTCGAGGACGGTTTTCTCGTCCGCGCGCTCCCGCCGGGCGACGCGCGCCCGCAGGCGCTGCAGTTCGTTGACCGCGATTTTCCGCGGCGCATCGCGCTCGCGATTGGCCAGCGCGCCACGACCGCGCCCTCCGCCCTCTCCTACGCGCCGCAGCCGACCGGCTACGAGGACTTCCTGCGCGCCATCGGCCAGTGGCTGGACGATCAGCCGGCCGAGTCGATCAGCATCATGGAGCTCGACGGCCTGGTACTCGTCGCCGGTATGACCCGGACCGACGCCAGCGCCTCGCCCACGCCGTTCCACGAGCTGCTGGACGCCGACGCGATCGTGGCGCTGCTCGATGCCGCATTCGCCCGCCGGACCACGCCGCCGTTCGCGCCGGCGGCCATCTCGCCCCGCCACCCTCCGGCAACGTACCCCGACTAGCGATTCCCGGCCCGACCGGGAGCATGCGCCCCTCAGCGATCGTGACCGTCGTCGCCCGCGAGCCACGGCTCCCGGGCCGGCACCTCCTGTGCGCCGAGCACAGGATCTCCCGGTTGGATTCGTGCCGGGGCCATGATGCGCGGCGCTGGGACGCGCGCTAGGCTGTGCGGGGCGAGCGGGACCGGGGTCGACGGGGCAGGCCGGGCGTCCCCGGGTGACGAGGTGCGGGAGCGCGATGGGCGGTCGGGGTTCGGCGCGCGGCGTCTACTACGGCTGGGCGATCCTGCTGACACTCTCGGTGACCGAGACGACCTCCTGGGGCATCCTCTACTACGCCTTCGCCGTCATCCTCACCCCGATGACCCGCGACCTCGGCTGGTCGCGCGCGCAGGTCACCGGTGCCTTCTCGCTGGCACTGCTCCTCTCCGGAGTGGCGGGCCTGCCGATCGGACGCTGGCTCGACCGTCGCGGCGCGCGCCTGCTGATGTCGGCCGGGTCGATCCTGGCCACGGCGATGGTGTTCGCCTGGTCGCGCGTGCACGGCCTCGTCCCCTTCTACCTGATCTGGGCCGGCATTGGGCTGGCGATGGCGGCGGTGCTCTACGAGCCGGCCTTCGCCGTCGTCGCCACCTGGTTCGTGCGTCGTCGGCGGCAGGCGCTGACCATTCTGACGTTGATCGCCGGGCTGGCCAGCGTGATCTTCACCCCGCTGACGAACTGGCTGGTGCATGCCCAGGGCTGGCGCGAGGCGCTGGTCACCCTCACGGTGATCCTCGGCGTCGTGACGATCCTGCCGCACGGGTTGGTCTTGCGCCGCCGCCCCCAGGACCTCGGCCTGCTGCCGGACGGGGCCGATACACCCGTGCCCGGCCGACCGGTGCCCCCGCCGGTCGCGAGCGTGGCGGCGCACGCCGCGCTGACCAGCGCCGGGTTCTGGGCGCTGACGGTGGCCTTCATTCTGAGCGCGCTCACCGTGGCCGTCATGAGCATCCACTTCATCCCCTACCTGATCGACCGCGGCTACGCCGCCGGCTTCGCGGCGACGGCCGCCGGCTTGATCGGCCTGATGCAGCTCCCCGGGCGGGTGCTCTTCACTCCGCTCAGCACCTGGCTGCCGCGCCGCGCCGTCACGGTAGCGATCTTCCTGATGCAGGGGCTGGCGCTACTGGTGCTGCTGCACGCCGTCAGCACGCTGGGGGTGCTGGCCTACGTCGTGATCTTCGGCATGGGCAACGGGATGATCACGCTGGCCCGGGCGACCCTCATCGCCGAGTTCTACGGTCCGGCCAACTACGCCAGCATCAACAGCGTGGTGGTTGCCGGCACCACGCTCGCTCGCGCCGCCGGCCCGGTAGGCGCCGGCCTGATGTACGGCTGGTTCCAGGGCTACACCGTGACGCTGTGGGCGCTGGTGGCGGGGTCCGCCCTGGCCGGCATCGCCGCGCTCGTCGCCGAGACGATCGGGCCGATGGTAGGCGCGGAGCCGGCCGGCTCCGGCGAGGCCGAGGTCGCGCGTTCGGGCGCGGCCAGGACCGAGTAGCGTCGATCCTCTCGACCACGCCACCGCTCCGGCGTACAGTGGTCCGGCGAGATGCGCGGTAGTATCGGGTGGCCGCGGCGGTCGAGATCGCGCGGCGTCGGA
>DATKRJ010000332.1:0-13514 GCA_035532355.1 Thermomicrobiaceae bacterium
CGACCGCTTCCGCCGGGAAGCGTCCCGCGAGGACCGCCACGCCCGGGCCGCCCGGCTACGGGACCAGGGCGAACCGGCCGAGGAGGGTGCCGTGCGCGACGACCGGCTGCGCCTGATCTTCACCTGCTGCCACCCCGCGCTCGCCACCGGCACCCAGGTCGCGCTGACGCTCCGGCAGCTGGGCGGGCTCACCACCGCCGAGATCGCGCGCGCCTTCCTGGTGCCCGAGCCGACCCTGGCCCAGCGGCTGGTGCGGGCCAAAGGCAAGATCCGTGACGCCCGCATCCCCTACCGCGTCCCCGAGGAGGCCGACCTGCCGGCCCGCCTGCGGGCCGTGCTGGCAGTCGTCTACTTCATCTTCAACGAGGGCTACACGGCCAGCGCGGGCGAGCGACTGGTGCGCGAGGACCTCTGCGCCGAGGCCGTCCGACTGGGCCGGCTGCTGGCCGCGCTCATGCCGGACGAGCCGGAGGTCTCGGGGCTGCTGGCGCTCATGCTGCTGGTCGAGTCGCGCCGGGCCGCCCGCACGACCCCCGACGGCGACCTGGTGCTGCTGGCCGACCAGGATCGCACCCGCTGGGATGGCGATCTCATCGCCGAGGGCCAGGCCATCGTCCGGCGCTGTCTGCGCCTCAACCGGCCCGGTCCGTACCAGATCCAGGCGGCGATCAACGCCGTCCACAGCGACGCGCCGACCGCGGACGACACCGACTGGCGGCAGATCCTGGCGCTCTACGACCAGCTCCTCGCGGTCGCGCCGAGCCCGGTGGCCGCGCTCAACCGCGCGGTGGCGGTGGCCGAGGTCGACGGGCCGGGGGCCGCGCTCAGCCTGGTCGATGCCCTGGAACTCGATGGCTACTACCTGTTCCATGCCGTGCGCGCCGACCTGCTCCGGCGCCTGGGCCGCGACGCCGAGGCGGTAGCGTCCTACGACGCGGCCCTCGCACGAGCCGGCAACGTGGCCGAGCGTGCCTTCCTGGAGCGCCGCCGCCGCTCGCTGACTGAACCGCGCGCCTGACTGAACGGTCGAGCCTCCTGGCCAAACCGGTCCGGCCGGGAGATGGGATCATGTCCTGGACGCCGTGAGGAAGGGTTCCAGATGGGGCTTGACCTTGACCCAGGGGTAGGGCGCTAGCCTCGTGTCACGCGCGCGCCCAAGCACGATGAGCGGCGCGCGGACGACACGGAGAGGAAACCGTCATGTCACACCAGACGCTGTCCGACTTCGTCGAGGCGACGGCTGTGGCGCAGGGCATTCCCGGCGTTGCCGTCGGCGTGTGGGCCAACGGTCGGGAGCTCTACGCCTGCCGCGGGGTGACCAGCGTCGACAACCCGCTGCCCATCGACCCGGACACGTTGTTCCTGCTGGGCTCGATCACGAAGACCTGCACCGCGACCGCACTGTTGCGCCTCGTCGGCGAGGGCCGGGTCGACCTGGACGCACCGGTGCGCCGCTACGTCCCGGAGTTCACGCTCCAGGACGCGCGGGCCGCGGCGGCGATCACGGTGATGCACCTGCTCAACCACACCGCCGGGCTGGGCTGGGACCTGCTCGTCGACACCGGCGAGGGGGATGACGCTCTGGCCGGGTATGTGGCGCGGATGGCCGACCTGGAGTTGATCGCGCCGCCCGGCACCCGCGCCTCCTACAGCCAGGTGGGCTACAGCCTGGTCGGGCGGATCCTGGAGAAGGTCACCGGTCTAACGTACGAGCAGGCCGTCGCCGCGCTGGTTTTCGAGCCGCTGGGGTTGGCGCACAGCTTCTTCGCGCTCGGAGACGTCATGACCCGTCGGTTCGTCGTGGGGCACAACCCCGGCGAGGACGGGGCGCCGAGCGTGGCACGCCAGTGGAAGGGCACGCGCGGTCGGAACCCCGGCGCCGGCATCGCGTCCTCGGTGTCGGACCAGCTGCGCTGGGCCCGCTTCCAGCTCGGGGACGGGCGCGCGGAGGGCGGCGCCCGGGTGGTACCGGCCGAGGTGCTGCGGCGGATGCAGCAGCCGACGGTCACGTTGCGGGGCAGCACACTCGGGGACGCCATCGGCATCGCCTGGTTCCTGCGCGATGTCGACGGCGTGCGCACCATCGGGCACGCCGGCTCGGCCAACGGCCAGTTCGCGGAACTGCTCACCGTGCCCAACCGGAACTTCGCCGTCGTCTCGCTGGCCAACGCCGGCCCGGGCGGAATCCCCTTCAACCAGGCCATCGTCCGCTGGGCGCTCGAGACCTTCCTCGGCGTGGTCGAGCGGGAGCCGGAGCCGATCCCCTACGACGCGGCACGGGCGCGGGAGATCGTCGGGAGCTACGCGACCGACGCCATGACGTTGGCGATCGCCACAGACGGGGCAGGGCTGACCCTGGCGGTCGGGATCAAGCCGGAGATCCGCGCGGCGTCGGACCGCGAGCTGCCTCCGGACTACGCACCGGCCGCCATCGGGCTGCTGCCCGGCACGACCGACGAGTACCTCGTGGCCGAGGGCGGGATGAGCGGGCAACGCGGGTTCTTCACCCGGGACGCGACCGGCGTGGTCGTGGGCGTCGACCTCGCCGGCCGGCTCTTCACCCGGGTACGGACGCACGCGACGGCCTCGTGATGAAACGCGGCGGGTAGGCTGCGCTCACAAGGACACGCTGGCCCGGAGCAGCTCACCTTTCGTCCATAGCCGAAGCATTGTCACCAGTCGCGGTTTACACTGGGCCTATGAAAGCGCAGCCGAACCTGGCACCCATCGCGAACCTGATCGGTGAGCCGGCGCGAGCGACGATGCTGTTGGAACTGCTCGGCGGCGGAGCCCTGACCGCCACGGAACTGGCGGCGCGGGCCGAGGTGGCGCCCTCCACGGCCAGCGAGCATCTCGCCCGCCTCGTCGATGGCGGGCTGCTGCGGGTCGAGGCGCAAGGCCGGCACCGCTACTACCGCCTGGCCGGCCCCGAGGTCGCCCGCATCCTGGAGGCCCTCGGCACGCTCGGCCGGCCGGTTGACGGCGGCGACCCCTTCGAGCACGAAGTGCTGGACGGGCTCCGCTTCGGGCGCACCTGTTACGACCACCTCGCCGGTCGGCTCGGGGTGGTCGTGCGCGACGCGCTGGTCGAGCGCGGTGTGCTGGTCGAGGACGGCGTCGAGCATGGCGTTACGCCCGCGGGCGAAGCGTGGTTTGCCGCCTTCGGCATCGAGGTGCCGGCCGTCCGGCGGGCGCGACGGTCGTTCGCCCGGTCGTGCCTGGACTGGAGCGAGCGCCGCCCGCACCTGGCCGGCGCGCTCGGGGCGGCCCTGCTCGACCGCCTGGTCGCGCTGGGCTGGGTCGCGCGCGTGCCCGGCGAGCGGATGGTCGTGCTCACCTCCGCGGGACGGCTCGGCCTGGCTCGGGAGCTCGGCATCCGGCTCACGGAGCCGCTCGAGTCCTGAACCGGCAGGCGCGTCAACAGCCCGCGGCGGTACATCCTGGGGTACGCTTCCACGATGACGCGGCGTTCCGATTGGCCGCGCACCGACGGGATCGGATGGAGCCCCTATGGTCGGACGACGCTGGCTGGTTCCACTGGCGGCCGTGGGCGTCGCCACGCTGCTCTACCGCCGAGTGCGGCATCAGTCCGGCGGCTCGGAGCAGGCGACGACCAACGCCTGGGAGTTCGCCGGGCCGATGCCCTGGCTCTACGATCGCGTGTTCGCCCCCGCGATTGCCGGGTTCTACGCGCGCGTTGCCGCGCGGGTGACGGCGGGCACGTCCACGGGTCAGGTGCTCGACGTCGGCTGTGGCCCCGGCCATTTGCCGCTGGAGATTGCCCGGCAGGCGCCGGGCCTCAGCGTCACCGGCATCGACATCGTGCCGGGCATGATCGATCAGGCACGGCGGCGCGCGGAGATCGAGGGGCTGACGGAACGGGTGCGCTTCGAGGTGGCCGACGTGGGCGCCCTCCCCTTCCCGGACGAGCAGTTCGACCTCGTGGTGAGCACCATGTCGCTCCACCACTGGCGGGATCCCGTCCGCGGGCTCGGGGAGATTCGCCGCGTGCTCAAGCCGGGCGGCAGGGCCTACATCTACGATGTCGCCGACTGGATCTTTCGGTGGACCCACGGCGGGACGCGACAGGCGACAATCCTGGCGAGCAGCCCGCTGGCCCGCGAAGCGGTGGCACCGGCGTGGTCGGTTGGGCCGGTGCCTGTGGTAACCAGCTTCTCGCTGCGGCGCTGATGCTCGTCCGCGACGGGGCGGGGCGGGCGACCAGCCCGGGCCCGGGAGCCCGGCCATGATGGCAATACGACCGGGCCCATCCACACCACGCCGCGGGCTGCGAGGCGGGCGGACGGTGATCCCGTCCGCCCGCGCCCTCCAGCTCGATCCCAGGTCGCCAGATCAGAAGGAATAGGCGGCTACGCAGCTCCAGTAGCAGACGGCGTAGACACCGGCATTGGTGACCGAACCGCCGATGCCACCGAGCCCACAGTCATTCCCACAGCCCGACCAGTACTGCGCCCATAGGTTGTGGCCGAGTCCCGGCTCGCCGCGCCCGGCCTCCGGGTGCTTCTCCACGATGGCCAGCAACTCCTGGATCGCGCTGAGCGCCGTGTTCCCGTCACCGGCCTGGAGCGCGTCCAGCGACCGGTGAACCGCCTGGGTCATGCGCCCTTTGTCTCCCTCCGGCATGTCGTGCGGGACGTGGTCGATGAACCCCTGGCGGTGCCGCACGATCTCCTCGGTCGACAGCTGCTTCCGCTGTTGCATGGCTTCTCGCCTCCACTCCGCTCTCTGACGCCCCATCCAGTCCCACGCCCCCACGTGGTCGGCGCCAGACACCTGCTTAATCCAGGTTGCGTGCCGCTCGATGTCGCACCTCGGATTATGTTAAATAGTGGGTGGCTCACGCCGGCCTGCCGTGGACGGGAGTGCACCATGACACGCCCCGCCGATCGCGTGCTCCACGCCTGACCGTGCGGCGGGTTGGAGCGGTGACCGCGCCCCGAGTTCATCCCCGTATCAGGCAGGGTGCGCAGGGCGAGCAGGTGGGTGCTCGGTGTTCCCGATCGTCTCCGGCAGCAACGCTACGCGGCCTGTGCCGTTTCACCCTGCGATGGCGGCGCGGCGAAGCCCATGTTGCGCTTGATCTCGTCGACCATCGCCCGGGTGAAACGCCGGTAGCCGGTCGGGGTCTTCAGGCAGGGGACCTTGCCCTGGTCGCACCAGCGCCGCAGCGTGTTCGGCGCCACCCCCAGTTCCCGAGCCACCGTCGAGATCCCCAGGAGCTTGCCACCCGCCATTGCCACCTCCGATCAGGCACTGGGCATGTGGGCATGGAATCGAGGCAACGGGAGGAACCGGTCTACCCCGCAACCGCGTTGAGCAGCTCGTCGATATCGAAGGGTTTGGCAACGATAGCGTCGGCCGCCAGCGCCTCCCGGTCCAGCTGACTCGCCAGTGCCGAGCACACCACGATCCGGATCCCCTGCGTAGCTGGGTCGCGGCGCAGACGCCGGATAGTCTCGGCACCGTCGAGCTCCGGCATCGACAGATCGGTGATCAGTACGTCCGGACGCCACGCTCGGGCGATCTCCAGCGCCTCCAGTCCGTTCGCGGCATCCCGCACTTCGTACCCCTCCAGCCGCAGGGCGTCGGCGATCAGGTGCAGGATCGCGGAATCGTCATCGACCACCACGACACGTGCCACTGGTCTGCCGCCTTCTGATGAGACACTCGCGGCTCCCGAGCAGGGGCGCGCCTTCGGTGACTGGGCATCGCGCGTGCCAAGACCACCAGAGTCTCACCATCGATTGCCGGTTGGAGGGTCGGCGACGGTCCGACCGAGGGGGTCCGGCCGCGCCCGAGCCGGGGTACACTCGGCCCGGAGCCCGGCGATCCCGGTGTAGCAGGAACCAGGTGGCCCATGGCGCTACCCGCACACAATCTGGAGCTGGCCTTTGCCTGGCTCGACGCACTCCGGCGTCAGGACCTCGAGCGGCTCGCCCAACTGCTCGACCCCGCCGTGACCTGGACGGCGATCGGCCAGCCGCCAGATCAGCCGCCCGGCTGCGCCAACCGGGATGCGGTACTGGCGATGCTCCGCCGCGGATTCGCTCACCACGGCGAGGCGACGATCGAGGCGCTCGAACTGGCCGCCTCCGACAGCCACGCGCTGATCGGCCGCCGCAACCCGCAACTGGTCGAGCTCAATGGAGTGCCCCTGCTCGGGCAGGCGTTTCTGGCGCTAACCATCGATCGGGGAATCATCACGGAGATGCGCGGCTACGCCGGCCGGGACGAAGCCCGCCGGGCCGCCCGCCTCGGCCCGGCGACTGACTGGCACTGACGTGCGGCGGCGCGCGGTGGCTTGCCGGCCGGCGCGGGAAGAACCGCGGTCGTCGCGGTCACGCCGTGCGCTCGGGGTTCCGCCGGAACTCGGGGCTCGTCGCCTGACCGGGATAGGCGATGCCCTCGCGGCTCAGGACCGCCCGCACGGTCAGGAGCAGGATGCGCACGTCCAGCCAGAGCGACCGGTGGTCGACGTACCACCGGTCCAGCGCGAAGCGCTGTTCCCAGTCGATCCCGTTGCGCCCGTGTACCTGCGCCCAGCCGGTGATGCCCGGCAGCGCCTCGTGGCGCCGCGCCTCCTCCTCGGTGTAGCGGTCGAGGAACGCCGGCAGCAGCGGGCGCGGCCCGACCAGGCTCATCTCGCCGCGCAGCACGTTGAACAGCTCGGGCAGCTCATCCAGGCTCAGCCCACGGAGCACGCGGCCGAGCCGGGTCAGGCGCTCGGCGTCCGGCAGCAGCCGGCCGGCAGCGTCATGCGCGTCGGTCATCGTGCGGAACTTGTAGAGAACGAACAGCCGGCCGTGCAGTCCGGGGCGGAGCTGACGGAAGAGCACCGGCCGGCCCATGCGCCAGGCGACGAGCCCGGCGACGGCCAGCAGCAGCGGCGCCAGCAGCACCAGCGCCGGGACGGCGAGCACCAGGTCGAGCAGCCGCTTCATCCGATAGCGTGGCAACCCGGGGTGATCACTCGGGTCAGCGAGATCCTTCCGCCGGTACGACACCACGTTCCTCACCCTCCCACATCTCATGCCGGGCCCGCGTCCTCAACCGCGGTCGCCGTCCCCGGGCAGCGCGGCGCCGCGCTCGGCCGGCTGCCGCTGTCCGGAGGCCGCGATGCCGCGCCACTGCAGGAGCTGCCGGTACTCCGCGTAGATCGCGTCCCACACCTCCTCGGGGCGGTAGTCGCGCAGCATGCGGGTACGTCCGGCCGCGCCGTGGCGCCGCCGCAGCTCGGGGTCCGCGAGGTAGCGACCGACGACGCCGGCGAGTGCGCGGCCGTCGTGGGGCGGGACCAGCGTCCCGGTCACCCCGTCCGCGACCGCGTCGACCACGCCGGGGATCCGGCACGCCACCACCGGGATACCCATCGCCGCCGCCTCCAGGCAGACGTTCGGCAGGCCCTCCCGGTGCGACGGGAAGGCGAGCACGTCCATCGCCGCGTACAGCGGGACGACGTCGTTCACCTCGCCGGTGAGGTGCACGCGCGGATCGGCCGCGAGCCGCTCCCGCAGCGGCGCCGGGAGCGGGTCCTCGGGCTCGGACGGGCCGACGATCAGCAGGTGGAGCGCGGGAAGCGCCTCGCGCAGGATCTCCCAGGCCTCTGCCAGCTCGGCGATCCCCTTGTCCGGCACGACCCGGCCGACGAACCCGACGACCGGCGCGTCGTCCGGAATCCCGCGGCCGGCCCGCGCCTGCCGGCGGGCTGGCTCGCCCACCACCACCGGGTCGAAGCGGCCCGCCGCGTCCACGCCGCGACTGCCACCGTGGGGCGGGGCGACGATCTTCTCCGGCGGGCAGAGCCGCTCGGCCACGGCGACGTCGCGGATCGACGGGCTGACGCAGATGACGCGCTGGGCGAGCTGGCAGGAGACCCACTCGCTCCAGCGCAGCAGTCGCCGCCGGTAGCCGGTCGCGGTCATCAGCGGAAGCCCGCGCAGGTGGTAGATCCGCACCGGCACCCGTGCGAGCCAGGCCGCCAGCATGCCGAGCAGACCGCCTTTGGGCGTGTGTGCGTGGACGACGTCCGGCCTGAGCCGGAGGAGGATCTGGCAGAGTCGGACGACGGCGACCAGATCCCGCAGCGGCGTGATGCGGCGCGTCATCTCCACCGGGTAGACCGGCACGCCCTCGGCTTTACCGAAGGCATCGAGCCCCGGGCCGGGGGACGTGATGGCTGCCACCGAGATCCCGCGCCGGCGCAGGTAGGCGGCCTGGCCGCGCAGAAAGGCCAGCGTGACCGGCACGGTCATGATGTGGACGAGCCTCACCGGCTCGGCGCTCCCCGCCATCCCCCGGGCCTCCCGTCGGCGCCCCGGTGCGGCCGCGTCGCGACCTCGCGTAGCACGCCGGCCACCTCACGCTGCCAGCGCTCGTAGTCGAAGGACTCCTCGACCCGGCGGCGTCCCGCCGCGGCCAGCCGGCCGGCCAGCCCGGACTCCGCCGTGAGCCGCATCACGGCGCCCGCCAGCGCCTCCGGGTCACCGGCCTCGACCACGAGTCCGGACACGCCGTGCTCGACCACTTCCGGCAGCGCGCCCCGGTCCGAGACGACGACGGGCGTGCCCAGCGCCATGGACTCGGCCGCCACCAGCCCGAACCCCTCACCCACCAGCGATGGAACGAGCACCACGTCCGCCTCCGCCATCACCGCGTAGATGTCCGTCCGCCGGCCGATGAAGTCGACGCGCGGCGCCACGCCGAGATGCTCCGCCAGCGCCTCCAGCGACGATCGGTGGCTCGCCCCGGCGGGATCCCCGGCCTCGCCGGTGATCCAGAGCCGCGCGTCCTCGGGGAGCGTCGCCAGCGCCGCGACCGCGACGTGCGGGCCCTTGTCGGCCCGGACCGCGACCGAGGGGAGCAGCAGCGTCGCCCCCCCGTGCCGCGCCGGCAGCGGCGCGCCCACGCCGGCCGCGGCCTGACGGCGGATCTCGCCCACGTCGATCGCGTTCCGCACCAGCCGGATGCGGTCGGGCCGCACGCCGAGCTGCTCGAGCCCCTGTCGCACCGACGCCGACACCGCGACCACCGCCGTGCTGCGCCGCGCCAGCCACCTGAGCAGCCGCGGCGGACGGTCGGCCAGCCCGTGGCAGTGCCAGACGAGCGCCGGCCGCGCCCACGGCGCCATCCCGATGTGTGCGAGCTCCGCGAGCAGCAGATCACGGTAGCCGTGCACGTAGACGACGTGGCCGGTCGCCAGCCAGGCGCGGGATCGAACCGCGGTCGCCGCCAGCCGGGGAACGGACGCCGCGAGGTCCAGCCGGCGCCGCATCCCCGTGGCGTAGGAGAGGACGCCGCTGCCGGGCACGCCGACCTTGCGGTTCACCGCGACGCCGCGCCCTTCCATGTCGGCCATGTCCTCGTCGTTGCGGCACAGCTCGGCGTACTCGACCGAGATCCCCGGCTCGGCGGCCAGGCGGGGCAGGCCATCACCCAGGACGCGCCGCACGCCGCCGCCGTAGCCGCGCATGTAGGGGACGAGCACGCGCAGCGGCACATCCGGCACCGGTCCGCTTGGGATCGCGCGGTCAGCCGCCGCCATGCGTCAACTCCTCGTAGATGGCGCAGGTACGGGTGAACCAGGCAGTCGCGCTGAGCTCGCCGCCGGCGCGCGCCAACGCTCGCTCGACCAGGGCCGCCCGTTCCTGCCCGTCCAGGCCGAGCACCCGCCGCATCGCCCCGGCGAGCGCCTCCGAATCGTCCGACGGCACCAGGTAGCCGCTCTCGCCGTCGACCAGCATCTCCGTGTTCCCACCGATCGACGACCCGATCACCGGCGAGCCGCAGGCCATGCCCTCGAGCACCGACAGGCTGAAGGGCTCGACCACGCCGCTCGTCGGTACCGACGGGACGAGCACCGCGACGCTCCCGCGCACGATCGGGAACAGGCTGTGCTGGGAAAGGCTGCCCAGGAAGTGCACCCGGCCGGCGACGCCGATCCGGTGTGCGAGCTCCCCGAGCGGGCGGCGCAGCTCCCCGTCTCCGGCGATCGCCAGGTCGACGTCGTCGCGGCCGAGGGCGGCCAGCGCCCGGATCGCGACCTCGACGCCGTTCTTGGCGGTCAGCCGTCGCGGCACGACGAAGTAGCGCTCCGGCAGGTTCGGCGGAACCGACCCACCGGCCAGCAGCCGGATCCGCTCGACGTCGACGCCGTTGTTCACCACCCGGATCCGCGCAGGTGGCACGCCGAAGTCCTCCGCGAGGATGTCGGCCTGGCCGCGCCCGACCGGCAGCAGCAGCGCGGCACCCGCGTAGGCCCCCGCCTCCAGTTCGCGGATCGCACCGTGGAGACGGCTGCGCGGGTCGATGCCCGCCGCCTGCGCCTCGCGCGACCAGGGTCCGTGGACGGTCTGGATGACGGTGGATCGCGGCGGCGCGCCCCGCAGCGCCGCGCGGGTGGCGGCCGCGTCGTGGCAGTGGATGATCAGGCCGCCGGCGACCTCCGGCTGACGGCCGACCGCCTCGGCCAGACGGTCGACCGCCGCGCGCAGCTTCCAGGCCCGCGCCCGGTCGCTGAGCACCGCCCGGAACGGCGGGTAGAGCAGACGCTGCGCGACGCACGGCGGGACGCGGTCGCTCGAGACGAGGCCGGCGAGCATGTCCCGCGCCTGGAGCCGCGCTGCGAGCGCCTCGATGACGGTGCTGGCGCCGCCGACGTGCGGGAAGGGGAACGACGTGACGATGAGCACGCGGGGGAGCTTCACCGGCCGCTCCCCTCGGTGGCAGCCGGCGCCACGAGCGTCGCGCAGCCGATCAGGAGGAAGAAGTAGGGCGCGATGAAGACCGACAGCGGCGCGATCGTGCTCAGCCCGATGACGACCATCGCCAGCCAGCCGGCCCGCAGGAGATCCGTCTGGAGCGGCCGGCCGCCCCGCCACCGGCCGAGGTAGCGCCAGCCGCTCCAGAGGAGCGCGAGCAGCGCCAGGAGCCCGAGTGGGCCCGAGGCGGCCAGCGTGTCGACGTAGATGCTGTCGGCGCCCTCGACGTCGACGAACGGCTGCGCGCCGCTGAAGCGCCGGCTGACCGGCACGAAGTTCTGGTAGCCGACCCCGAGCGGGTTGTCGAGCCAGACGGTGAGGAGCACCTGCTGATCGGCGAGGCGTCCGGCGAGACTCGGCTCGGCCGTGCCCTGGTCATACAGGCGCGCCAGCCGCTCGCGAAAGACGGCGCTCCCCCCGAGCCCCGCCACGAGCAGGACCACCACGGCGAGCGCGACCAGCCCCTTGCGCGGCACCGAGAGCCGCCCGCGCACGAGCAGGTAGGCCACGGCCGCGAGCAGGCCGACGAGCCCGGAGCGACTCCCCGAGAGCGCGAGCGCGCCGCACGTCCCGACCGCGCCGGCTAGCCCGAGAGCGTAGCGGATCGGGCGACGGACGTCCCGGCCGGCGGCGAGGGCCGCCAGCATGGCGAGGGCCAGGATCGAGATGTAGGCGTAGTCGTTGGGGTTGGCCACCAGGCCGCTCTGCCGATTCCCCGCCCCGAAGCCCTCCGCCACCACCGCCTGGACCGGCAACGCCGCGCGCAAGGCCGGGTGGAGCGCGAACAGGGTCATGGCGACCGACGCGAGCAGGAGCGACGCGACGCAGGCACGGCGGAGGCGCGGCGAGCCATAGACGAGCATCGCCAGCGGCAGGATCGCGGCCGCGCCGAAGCGCTTGACGTTGAGGAGCACCTCACCGACGGCGTTGGTCGAGGCGTCCGGCACGTAGGCACTGCCCAGCCCACTGAACGTCAGGACGCCGAGGCCGGCGAACAGTCCGGGCAGCAGCGCCAGCAGGGCGATACGGAGCGCGCGCGAGCTCGCCTCGGCCGATCCGCGCCAGGCGCGCAGCCCCAGCAGGGCGAGTGGCCAGAGCGACAGCAGGATCACGTCGAGCGCGGTCACGTTGCCGAGCCCCGGCATGGTCGCCACCGGAACCCAGATGACCGCCGCAAGCGGCACCACGGCGATCAGCACCCGCGCCGTTGCCGCCCGGATCCGCGCGGCCGCGCGGGGCAGGTCGTCGTCGCGCGCCACATCCGACGCCAGCACCCAACCCGTGGTCGTCATGCGCCCTCCATCGTGAGCGAGCCCGCCGCGGGGCTCCGCCCGGGGCGCAGGGCCCACGCGACGTAGGCACCATCGGAGACGAACTGGGCCAGGTAGGCGATCAGGAGAGCCACCGCCAGGCCTTCGGCACCGAAACGCGGGACCAGCAGGGTGCACGACACGATGAAGCCGGCGGCCCACAGCGCGTTCAGCGCCAGGTTCCACCACATCGACAGGGAGGAGACGATGACCTGCCCAAAGACGCCGGCCAGGGCCGCGACCACGGCCGTCAGCACGAGCAGGGTGAGCACCGGCTCGCGGTTCTGGAACCCCGAGCCGTAGAGGCCCATGATCCGGGAAGCGGCCAGGGTCACGAACAGGCCGGGAGTCCCCGCGGCCGCGCCGCTGGCGATCATCGCCAGCGCGATGAGGCGCCGTCGCCGGGGATGTCCGGCCAGCCGGAGGTTCGAGAAGACCGAGACGACCACCGGTGCGAGTACGCCGGGCAGGAACAGTAAGGCCACGCGCCACTGATCGGCCGCGTTGAAGACGCCCAGTTCCGCGTAGCCTCGCGGATGACGGTTGACGAGGATGAGGTCGCCGATCCAGGTCGCGGGCACGAAGAGGGACGAGCCCAGCACGGCCGGCAGGGCGAAGCGCCAGAGGACGCCCCGCTCGCGCCACCAGCCCGCCCGATCGGGGCGAATCCCCGCCCGGGCCAGCTCCGCGCGCAGCGCGATGCCGGCGAGCAGGCAGCTCACGGCCAGGGCGGCAGCCAGGCCGATCACCGCGCCCTCGAGGCCCAGCAGCCACACGCCGACGAGCGGGAAGGTCAGCGAGCCGGCGGCCGCCAGCGCGTTCACCCGGGCCAGTGCCTTGAACGCCTCGAGTCCGGCGAGCGCGCCGGTCTGCACCCCGTTGAGCGCACCAAAGAAGATCAGCGCGGCCCCGCTCGCGAGGGCGCCGGCCAGCGATGGCGCGTGTACGACCCGCAAGGCCAGCACCGGCGCGGCCAGCCCGACGACGAGCGCGCAGGCGCCGCCGCTGCCGAGCGCGACCCGCTCCACCAGGGCGAGAATGCGGCCCGCCCGCTCGGGGTCGCTCCGCCGGTAGCCGGCCAGGTACTTCGTCGCGGTCAGGTTGAGGCCGAGCCCGGCGTAGACGCTGAACACCCCGGCGGTGCTCTGCACGATACCGAGCTGGCCGAACCGGGCCGTGCCGAGCACCCGGGCGACCACGATCATGGACACCAGCGTCATGGCCCGGGAGAACCCCGAGCCCAGCGCCGACCAGACCGCGCCGCGAGCCAGCCTCGCCCGCAGCGACCCGCTCGGCAGGAGACGCCGCGACAGCCGGGAGACCCGCGGTATCACCGGGACCGCTCTCCGCCTCACAGCCGGATCACGACCGCGCCGGTCGTGGATCGACCGCGGAGCGCGTTCCGGGTGTCGACGATCAGCCGGGC
>DATKRJ010000333.1:0-2877 GCA_035532355.1 Thermomicrobiaceae bacterium
AACCAGAGGGAGTGACAAAGTCCTATTAAGCCAACCCACCGGACGGAACCACCCAGTCACAAGCCGCCATACGGTGGATCCAGGCTCAGGATTACGAACCGTTCGACGAACGGGAAGCGAGTGACGGTTTTCGGTTACGGCGCCTGCGGCCGGCGCGTGGCCGCGCACTTCCGGAGCGGGTTCGCCGAGGTTTCGGTGGTCGAGATCGATCCGGTAACGGGTCTCGAGTCGCTCTTGGACGGCTTCCCGGTGCGCCCTCCAAGCAAGAGGCGCTCGAGCATCCCGGAGGTCGCCATCACGGCGCCCGGCGCCCGCGGCGCGATCACCGCTGCGAATCTCCCGCTGCTCGTCGACGGCGTCATCCTGCTCAACCTCGGACACTTCCCGCTCGAGATCGACGTACCCGGGAATCGCGGCGGACGCTGCGGTCGAGGGGCCGACTCCGGCTACCGACGGGATCGAGTTCTTCGCGCTCGCCAACAGCCGTCGCGTCCACCTTCTGACGGGCAGGCACATGGTGTCTGCGGCCGCTCGGACACTCGGTCGAGTCGATGGATCTCGGCTTCGCGCTCGAGGCGCGCTTTCTCGAGGCGATCGCGCAGGGACGCGTGAGCGCAGCAGAGTGTGTCGTCTCGGTGCCACGCGCGGTCGACGAGGCGGTGGCGGCGGCCTACGTCTCGGGCGCGCAACGCCTGCCGAGGCCGGGGCGAGCGACCCGATCCCCAGTGTCGCTGGATCGGGCTCGCCTCCGTCGCTTCGGCCGGGTGCGTTCGCTCGCGTACCGTGCCGTGGGACACTCGACCCGGAGGGGATCGTCTGTGAGAGGAAGCAGTTCGTTGGTTCCGGAGCGGCCGCCGCTCTCGCCTCGGCCCCCGGCCCTCCGCTGGCGTGCGGGAGCCGATTGTTCGGTATTGAGTTTCGGACCGACGTTGGACGGGACTGTTTCGTTACGGTCCGACGCTCGCCGATGCGCTTGCAGGCCGGATCATGGTGCTGGGCGTGCACGGCGGCAGCAGCCGGTTCGAGCAGGAGCGATTGCGAGGGTTGGCGCCCGTTACGCGGCGAGGTGGTACTCGTGGGTCAATCCGCCGAGTCGGTGACGGCGGCGGACCCGATCGAGTTGGATCACTTCGCCAGCAGTTCCGGTGTCCGCGGCCGGCCGCCTTTCACAAGCGGTGATCGCTGATCGAGCGCTCAGTGAGGCCGGTGCTTATTCGAGCTGGCGACGGCCGACGATCAGCAGCCGATCGAGGTATTCACGACGGAGCGTCCCGACCCAGCGCTCCGCGTGCGCTCGAGCCTTTGGCGCTCGCACGCCCCTTCGACAAGATCGGCCGCTACGCGGTCACACGGCTCTCGCTCTCGTAGCGAAACGGCACCGAGCGCCCACCCGATAGGGGTGGAGGCTCGTCGCCTACGAGTCGCCGAACCACATGGGTCTGACCAACCTCTAAATGGACGCGTCATCCCACCTCCACCCAAACCGACCGTGGCGGGCTAACCCGGATCGTTCAGCAAGCTGGTGGGGCCAGCGTTCCGGGGCGTTGTGGGCCGCGGGGTGGTGTTGGCGGCTCGCGTGGGCATGCTTCGCTCGGCCGAGCCAGCGCGTGGCGGTCTGGGGTGGGTGTTTGCGGGCAGGCCGAGGCTGGCCGTCGTCGTTACGGAATGGGGGTAGCCAGGCCGGCTGGCGGCTTTACGGCGCCTGCGGGAGCGTGCGCAAGCGTGTGAAGGCTTGCAGGAGCGGCTCGCCCCAGGCCCAGCCGCGCGGGAGGTGGAGGCGCAGGCGGCGGGCGTGTTGGGTGAGGCGGCCGGCGACGTGCAGGAGCCGGTAGCGCAGCCGCTTGGGCTCGCAGCGAGCGAGTTCGCCGCTGAGCAGCAGCCGTTGCGTCCAGACGAGCAGATCCTGGGCGATCAGGACGAGCTCGAGCCAGGCGGTGTTGGCCTGGAAGGCGCGGAAGGGGAGATTGGCGAGGCCGGTGTCTTTGCCGCAGCGGATCCGGTCCTCGACGACGGCGTGGTGGCGCTGCAGCTGCTCGAGCCGTTCGATCCGCCTTCCTTGCTGGTTGGTGATGAAGACCTGGAAGCGGTAGCCGTTGTCGTCGGTGAACGAGAGCTGCGCCCCTGGGTGCGGGCGCTCGCGGCGGCAGATCGCGCGCGTCCCGGCCGGCCAGCGCGAGAGGTCGAGGTCGAGCTCGGCCACCGCCGCCCCCTCGCGCTTTTCGCCGGCCTGGGTCAGCGCCGGACGCCAGGCCCGCTCCGGCACGGCCAGCACCGCCTCACGGACCGGCTCGGTCAGGTCGAAGCCGACCGAGAAGCGAAAGCCGCGCGAGACGACGTGGTCGAGGAAGGCATGGGTGGCGCCGCCTGAGTCGGCGCGGACGAGCAGGCCCCGCCCGCGCGCGTGCTCCGGCAACTGCTCGACAGCAGCATCGATCACCGTGATGTGGTCGGCGGCCGTGTTGGCGCCGGCGTTGCCGGGCCGGAGGACGGCGGCGAGCGCCTCCTCGGTCTCGGCCTCGTAGCAGAGCAGCGGGTGGAAGCCGAAGCCGTGCTTGTAGTTGCCAGCGGCCTGCTCCTTGTCGGAGTGGGCGGTGACGAGGGTCGCGTCCAGGTCGAGGATCACCCGCTCCGGCACTCCCGCCAGCTCCCAAACACGCGCCCGCGCCGTCGCCCGAGCACGCCGCACCGCCGCCACACGCTCCCCGTCGAGCGCCGCCAGCGCCCGCCAGGCGGTGGCATCGGAGGCAACCTCGCCGAACAGGGCCGGCTGGTCGCGCAGCGCGCGCAGGTCGGCCAAGCAATCGCCGCCGTCGGCAACCATCACCGCAAGATCGCGCAGCGTCCGCCCCGGATCGTGGCGCGAGCGGCGCCTGCGCA
>DATKRJ010000334.1:0-7563 GCA_035532355.1 Thermomicrobiaceae bacterium
AAGCGGGCTGAACTGCTGACCGGCCGTGGATCCTGAGCCGGCTTCGGACAGGTAGCGCGGCGTCTTTAGCGCCGCGCTACGTCCCGTGACGAGGGTGGAGATGGGTGGGGGCGCGCAGGGCGCGATGACGATGGGGCTGAGCCGGCGGCGGGCCTGGGTGCTGGCGGCGCGGCTGCCGACCTTGCCGGCCGCAGTGACGCCGGTGCTGGTCGGGACCGCGGCCGGCGTGCGCGGCGCGTCCTTCCGCCCGCTCCCCTTCGCCGCCGCGCTGGTCGCCTCGCTCCTGATCCAGGTCGGCACCAACTTCGCCAACGACTACTTCGACTTCCACAAGGGCGCCGATACCGCCGAGCGGCTGGGGCCGGTGAGGGTCACGCAGAGCGGGCTGATCTCCGCCGCGGAGGTCAAGCGCGCCGCGATGCTGACCTTCGGCCTGGCGGTGCTGATCGGTGTCTACCTGGTCGCGGTCGGCGGCTGGCCGATCCTGGCGATCGGACTGGCCTCGGTCGTGGCGGCGGTCGCCTACACGGGCGGGCCCTGGCCGCTCGCCTACCACGGCCTCGGCGACCTGTTTGTCTTCATCTTCTTCGGCGTGCTGGCCGTCGGCGGTAGCGCCTACCTGCAGGCCGGCACCTTCTCCCACCTGGCGCTGGCGTCGGCTGTCCCGGTCGGCCTGCTGGTGGTGAACATCCTGGTGATCAACAACCTGCGCGACATCGCCACCGACCGCGCCGCGGGCAAGCGCACGCTGGCCGTGCGCATCGGCGACCGCGCCAGCCGGCTGCAGTACGCCCTCTTCGTCGTGATCTCCTACCTGATCCCGCTCCTCCTCTGGCTGACCGGCGCGGCCCCGGCGTGGGTGCTGCTGGCCTGGCTGAGCCTGCCGCTGGCGGTCGGGCTGCTGCGCACCGTGTTGCGCGGCACCCCCGGCCCCGCGCTCAACCCGGTGCTGGGCCAGACCGGGCGACTTGAGCTGGTCTTCGGCCTCCTCTTCGCGCTGGGTCTGCTCCTGTGAGGGTCGCCGCCCTCGACCGGTTCCTTTACCGCGTCCCGCTGGTCGACGAGTTCAGCACCGCGCACGGCCGGACCGCCGTCCGGGAGGGGCTGCTGCTGCGGCTTGCGACCGACGCGGGCGTCATCGGCTGGGGTGAGGCGGCACCGCTGCCCGACTTCGGCGGCGGCACGGTCGACGACGCGGCGCGGCTGCTGGCGGACCTCGCGTCGGACCTCATCGGGCGCGACCTCGCGAGGCTGCCGGACCTGCTCGACGGGCTGCCGGAGCGGCCGGGGCGCGCGGCCGTGCGCTGCGCCCTCGACGTCGCCGCGCTCGCCGCCCTCGGCCGGGCCGGGGGACGCTCGGTCGCGGCCCTGCTGGCCGCGGACCCGGCCGCGAGTGTGCCGGTGAACGCGACCATCGGCGCGGCCGCCACCGAGCACGCCGTAGCCGCGGCGACGCGCGCGGTCGGGGCCGGCTTCCGCGTGGTCAAGCTGAAGGTGGGCATGGCGGCCTCGCCCGACGAGGAGGCCGAGCGCGTGGCGGCGGTGCGAGCGGCGCTGGGCCCCGACGCCGGCCTGCGCCTGGATGCCAACGGCGCCTGGGACGTCGACACGGCGATCGCGACGCTCCGGCGGCTGGCACCCTACCGGCTCGACCTGGTGGAGCAACCGGTGCCGGCGGCGGACCTGGACGGCCTGTCCCGGGTGCGGCGCGCCGTCGACGTGCCGCTGGCGGCCGACGAGGCGGTGACCGGGCTCGACGCGGCGCGCGCCATCGTCGCGCGCGACGCGGTCGACGCATTGATCGTCAAGCCGATGGCCGTCGGCGGTCTCACGGTGGGGCGCCGGATCACCGAGCTTGCTGATGAGACCGGCCTGACGGTCATCGTGACCACGACGGTCGACGCGGGGGTCGGGGTTGCCGCCGCGCTGCACCTCGCCGCGACGCTGCCGATTCCGGCACCGGCCTGTGGGCTCGCCACCGGCGGGCTGCTGGCGTCGGACCTGCTGGCGGCATCGCTCCCGGTCGCGCGCGGCCGGATGCGCCTGCCGGCAGGGCCCGGGCTGGGCGTGACGGTCGACGAGGCGGCGCTCGCGCGCTTCGGCGCTGCCGGAGAGCGAGCGCCGTCGCCTGCTGGCAGCCGCACGCGCGAGGAGCGATGACGACGCACGACGCCTGGGGGCTCGCCGCTGCGACGGGCTCGATGCCGGACTGGCTGCGCTTTCGAGCCGCCAGCACGCCGGAGCGCCCGGCCGTGATCGCGAGCGACGCGCGCTGGACCTTCGCGGAGCTCGACGCGCGGGCCAGCCTGACCGCGCGCCGTCTGGCCTCGCTGGGCGTGGGGCCGGGCGACCGCGTGGCGACGCTGCTCCACAACGGCACCCACGTGACCGAGGTGGTCCACGGCATCGGCCGCCTCGGCGCCGTGCTGGTGCCGCTCAACGTGCGGCTGTCGGCGGCCGAGCTGGCCTGGCAGATCGAGGACGTGCGGCCCGCACTCCTCCTCGTCGACGGCCAGACCGCGCCGCTCGCCGCCGCGGCCGAGCAGTCGCTGCCGGCCCTGCCGCGCGTGGGCGTGGCCGGCGCCTCGCCGGACGTCATCCCGCTCGCCGCGCTCCCCGAGGCGGACGTGCCGCTGCGGGAGCGGATCGATCCGGACGAGCTGCACAGCATCATCTACACCTCCGGCACCACCGGTCGGCCCAAGGGCGCGATGCTGACCTGGGGCAACTTCTGGTGGAGCGCGATCGGCTCGGCGCTCAACCTCGGCACCCGGCCGGACGACCGCTGGCTTGCCTGCCTCCCCCTCTTCCACGTCGGCGGCCTCTCGATCCTGACGCGCGGCGTCATCTACGGCATCGCCGCCGTGGTCCACGAGGGGTTCGACCCGGCGGCGGTCAACCGCGCCATCGACGAGGACGGCGTTACCATCGTCTCGGTCGTCAGCACCATGCTCCGCCGCATGCTCGCCGAGCGCGGCGCGCGCCCCTACCCGCCAACCTTCCGCTGCGCGCTGCTGGGCGGCGGGCCGGCTCCGCGCCCGCTGCTCGAGGTCGCGACCGCCCACGGGGTGCCGGTCGTTCAGACCTACGGGCTCACCGAGACGACCTCGCAGCTGGCAACGCTGGCACCCGATGACGCGCTGCGCAAGCTCGGCTCGGCGGGCAAGCCGCTCTTTCCCAACGAGATCCGCGTCGCCCGCGGGCGGGTCGACGCCGGGCCCGGCGAGGCCGGAGAGATCATCGTCCGCGGCCCGGTCGTGACTGCCGGCTACGCCGATCGCCCCGCCGAGACGGCGACCGCCCTCGGCGACGGTTGGCTGCGCACCGGCGACGTCGGCTACCTCGACGCGGACGGCTACCTCTACGTGCTGGATCGCCGCGATGACTTGATCGTCTCCGGCGGCGAGAACGTCTATCCCGCCGAAGTCGAGGCCGCGCTGCTGGCGCACCCCGACGTCGAGGAGGCCGGTGTGATCGGCGTGCTCGATCCGGAGTGGGGCCAGGCGGTGGTGGCCGTGGTGCGCCCGGGCGGCGGAGCGGCGCTCGACGCGGCGGTGCTGCAGGCGTTCTGCCGTGAGCGTCTCGCGGGCTACAAGGTGCCGCGTCACGTCCAGTTCACCGCCGAGCCGCTGCCGCGGAACGCGGGCGGCAAGCTCGTGCGGCGCGCGCTGCGCGACCGCTGGAAGGCTGATCTCCCCGGAGACGGCACCGGCGGAGGCGCCCGCTTCGCCTGACCAGGGGCCGATCTACGCCGCAGGAGATCGTCCGCACTCGCTCATCCAGGTCAGCCAGGTGGCTTCGGCTCCGGCCGGGTCGGCGACGGGAGCGAAGATGAGGTGGGCGGCGATGTGGCCCTTCCCCAAGCCCTGGATGAAGCGCAGCAGCGCGTCGTGCGTGCGAATGCCGAGGGTGCGCGCGTTGGCGAAGTAGACGGTCCCCTCGAACCGGCCGACGCCCTCGATGTCGGCCTGGGCGTGGTCGCCGGCGGCTACGGGCTCGACGAGGCCGAGTTGCCGCACGATGGCGGCGCGCGTGCTGCCCCAGTCCCGGCCGTCGGGACCGAAGGCGGTCAACGGGGTGGCGTGCCTACCGGTGAACACCGACAGGTACTCGATCAGCGTCTGGAAGTAGAAGTCGGTGCCGAGCGTCATCGCCTCGTACTCGTCGGCCCAGTTGTCACCGGGCAGAAACCCGCTCGTGACCGTGCGCACGACGGTGCGTCCGCCCTGGCGTGCCTCGATCACGAACTCGTAGCCGATACACCGCCCGTCGTCGCCCGGCGCGCTGCCGTAGGCGAAGCGGCGCGGTCGCTCCGCCGCCGTGATGGCGAGCTCGGGGGCGTAGCCGCCGAAGACGGTGCGCACGACGCCGGCGTGCACCTCGTTGTGGCCCATGAACCACGAGGTGATGCCCGGGCCGGTCGCGATCGCCTCCCAGACCTCCTCCGGCGTGGCCGCTACCTCGGCCCGCCGGTGCTGCGTGAACGGATGGCCCACGTCAGACCACCTCCCGCGGGGCGTCGGGGGTGACGCTTGGGTGGACAGCCACGACCAGGCGGTGACGGCGGCCGCCCGGGGCGTCCGCGTCGTGGTACCTGGCGACAAGCGTGGTCACCGCGGTGGCCAGTTCCTCGGCGAAGGCGGCGCGCTCGGCCGCCGAGGCGAAGCGGATGTCGGCGTCCATGGTGAAGGTGGCCAGCCGCTGGCGGGAGCGGGAAGCCCCCTTCACCAGCGTCCCGACGTCGCGGACGAGCTGGGACGCCACCGCGAGCAGCCACGACGACGAGAGGCGGTCCGGCGCGCGCGCCGGGTCCGGCGCCACCGAGGCCAGCGCGGTCGGTGAGATGACGTAGGACCGCGCCGTCGAGCGTACCAGACGCTCGGTCATGTTGCCCTTGCGTCGCACCTCGACCTGCTCGACCAGGCCATAGCGCTCCAGCTCGTGCAGGTGGTAGTTGACCCGCTGGCGTGGTAGCCCGTGCGCCGTGGCGAGCATGGACGCCGATTTCGGCTCGGCTAGCTCCGCGAGCAACTGGGCGCGGTCGCCGCTGAGCGCGGCGACCGCCGTTGCCGGATCCTCGATCACGTCGATGTCGAGCATCAGCCTGCCTTCCGTCGTTTCAGCGAAGCGTCGTACGCTTGACGCAGCCAGCCAAGCAGTTCGGGATCCGGGTCACCGGGCGCGCACGCGCACCCGGTGCGTCATCATCCCACCCCAGCCGCCGGCCACGGCGCACTGGCCGGCGGGAAGAGGTGTGTCATCTGCTAGTTGCGGTCGGGCGCCGGCCGACCCCGGGCGAGGAGGTGGCCGGTGATGGCGGTGGCGTGGCCGTGACCGAAGCCGTGCTCCGCCTTGAGCCAGGCCACCAGCTTACCGTGCGTGGTCAGCCCGCTGTCGAGCATCAGCGCTTGCCACTCCGCGATCGTCTTGCCGTACTTCCGCTCGATCGAGGGGAAGTAGTACTCCGGCCCCGTGACCTTGGCCTTGCCGTCCATCGGCGTGCTCCTCCTTCTGTGTACGCGCTTCCGGCGGGACGATGCTCGCGCCGGTCACGGCGCGGCGAAGAACTCGACGAGAGCGGGGGCGGTCGCCGCCGGCTTCACCATGTGGGTCTGGCGCTCGAGCAGGCGCAGCCGGGCCTGCGGGAGCACCTCGGCGAGCTGACGCATCGCGTTGCGCATCCACGCCGGGCTCTTGCCGCCGGCCAGGACCAGGATCGGCATCGCCGCATCCGTCCACCGGTCCGCGGTCAACGGTCGGCCCTGCAGCGCGTCCTCACCGATCACCGCGACGTCGTAGGGTACCGTGTGGGGGACTGCCGTGACCTTGGCCCAGGCCGGCATCAGCGGCATCACGACCGTCATGATCTTCGGGGCGCGCACCGCCTCGGTCATGAAGAGCTTCACGGCGTCCGAGCGCCGGTCCGCGGCGACGAGCGCCTGCACGCGCTCTCCGAAGCGCTCACCGACCGGGGGTCGGGAGTCGTCGACGATCATGGGCGCCTCGTAGAGCGCCATGCGTCGGATCGGCAGGCCTTGGCGCGCCGCCTCAAGCGCCAGCGAGGCGCCCGAGGAGTGGCCGAAGACGTCCGCGGTGCCGCCGGCCGCCTCGATCAGGGCGCGCAGGTCCTCGATCTCGCGCTCGACGGCGTAGGGCGCGCGGTCGCCACTGGCACCGCGACCGCGGCGGTCGTAGGTGTAGACGCTGAAGCGCTCGGACAGCGCCGGGGCCAGGTCCCGCCCCGGGCCCATGGTCCGGGTGCAGAACGCGCCGTCAACGAGGATGAGCGGCGGGCCGCTGCCGACCCGCTCGTAGGCGATGCGTGTCCCATCGCGCGAGACGACGGTGCTCGTGCCGGTCCCGGTCACCGTCCGCGGGGAGGCGTTGGCGGTCATGGTCGTCACTCCTTCCTCTGCTACCGAGAGCGGCGGCGATCAGCCGGCCGCCAGCCGGTACCGGAGGTGCACGACCCCGGTACTGAAGGCCTCGGACGTGACGAGCTCGAGCGGCACCTGCTCACCTTCACCCTCGAACAGGCGCCGGCCGTGGCCGACGACCAGCGGGAAGACCAGCAGGTCCAGTTCGTCCAGCAGGCCGCGCTGGGCGAGCCAGCTCACGAGCGTCGGGCTCCCACCGACATTGATGTCTCGGCCGTCTTCCTGCTTGAGGGCACGGACGGCGGCCTCGACGTCGCCGCGCACCAGGGTCGAGTTCTGCCAGTCGGCGCTGGACAGCGTGGAGGAGACAACGACCTTCCGGACGGCGTTGAACTGAGCCGACATGGGGTTGCCGGACGTGTCGTTGGCGAACGACGCGGCGAACGTCTGGTAGGTGACGCGCCCCAGGAGCACGGTGTCGCCGCTCCCCATCAGCGCCCCAATGGTCTGCCCGACCTCCGGGCTGAAGTAGGGCCCGGTCCAGGCCTCGGGCGCCTCCACGACACCATCGAGCGAGACGAACAGCCCGGAAACGACCTTGCGCATCGCGACCTCCTTCGTGCCTTCGAGCCGTCGGGTTGACGCTGCCGCCATCCTAACACCGATAGTTTAACCTGTCAAGACATATACGCCTGTCGGTGAAATGAGCGACCGGCTGGGCACGACGGCACGGCGGCGGCCGGATGCGGCGGTGCGGGGCGCACGACGTGGCTTGCGGCGGGGTGGCCCAGACGGGGGCGGCGCGTGGCGAGGACGTGTTGCCCCGCTCGTCGCTGGCGCCGGAGGACGTAGTTCGCTTTGGCGGTCTCGCGGCGAAAGCCGCCGCGACCGGGCGTGGCTGGAGAGTTCGCGCTCAGGTCCCCGTCATAGTCGCGGGCCGTAGGCCGCCAGGAACACCGCGACCGCGGCGTCCGCCAGGCGCGCGAGCTCCGCCTCGGCCGGGACCTCGTCCGGGCCGTAGAACATGGCTCGGTCCAGCGGTCGCCCCAGCAGGAGCCAGGCGAAGTGCTGCGCCGCTACCGTGGGGTCCGCCACCCGCAGCCGGCCCTGCTCACCGATCTGTCCAAAGAGCGCCGCCAGCGCGTCGTAGACCCGCTGCGGCACGCGCTCGTAGTAGGTGCGGGCC
>DATKRJ010000335.1:0-18378 GCA_035532355.1 Thermomicrobiaceae bacterium
GCCTGGGTCACCGGGTCGGCGCTGGCGCCCCGCCCGTGGTGCAGGTAGTGCTCGGCCGCGATCGGCCGCGCTTGCCGCTCGTGGTGTCCCTCGCCGAACTCCTCGACCATCGTCGCGCCGAACGCCGGCAGGTCCTTGGGGCTGCGGCTCGTCACGATCCCGCCGTCGACCACCGCCTCCTTGTCCACCCAGTGTCCCCCCGCGTTGTTGACGTCCGTTTTTAGCGAGGGGTAGCTGGTCAGCGTCCGGCCGCGCACCAGGTCCGCCTCCACCAGCAGCCACGGGCCGTGGCAGATCGCCGCGATCGGCTTTCCGCTCCGCGCCATCTCGCGGACGAACTGCACCGCCCGCTCGTCCATCCGCAGCGAGTCCGGGTTCATCACCCCGCCGGGCAGCAGCAGCGCGTCGAAGTCGCTCGGCCTGGCTTCGTCCAGCGTTATGTCCACCGGCAACTCCTGGCCCCAGTGGTCGTGGTCCCAGCCGCGGACCATTCCTCCGTGCGGCGAGATCACCGTCACGGTGGCCCCCGCCTGCTCCAGCGCCTGCTTCGGATTCGTCAGCTCCAGCTGCTCCACGCCGTCCGTCAGGAGCGCCGCGACCCGCTTCCCCGTCAGTCTCGGCTTCATCATGCAAGATTCCTTCCCACTACCGAATGTCTCGAACCGATTGCCCGGAACTCGGCCGGCTTCCGCCGGCTCTTCGCGGCATGCTCCGCATGCCCCGGACCGATCGAAACGTCCGCCAACCGCGCCGACGGACGCGCCACGCCACGCCGGCGCGTCACCCGGCATGCAGGGCGCGTGCCAGGTCCCGGCCCGCGGCCGGGCCTTTCCGCTATACTCTTTCCGCCAGGACGGGAATCGAACGCCGGGCACCGCGCGCGGCGCCAGCAGAGGAGTAGTTCGACCATGGTTGAACGGTGGTCCGGACGGTGGTCACGCCGCGGGAAGCTCGCCGCCAGCGCCAGCGGAGCGTCCCGAACCCCACCCGCCGGCATGATCTCGTTCGTCTTCGGCGACCCGGACGCGCCCAGCCTGCCGCTCGAGGACATGGCGCTGGCCGCCGAGGCCCTCGCCGAGCACAACCGGCGCGACGCCCTCGGCTACCAGAACGCGGTCCGCGCCGACGAGCTCAACGAGGCGCTGGCTGCCAAGCTCGCCCGCGACCAGGGCATCACGGCCGCACCCGAGCAGATCCTCGTCACCAGCGGCGCCAGCAACGGCCTCTCGCTGCTCTGTGACATGCTCATCGACCCCGGCGACGTCGTCCTGACCGACGCCCCGGCCTGGATGGGGGCGACCAACATGTTTCGCCTCGCCGGTGCCGAGAGCATCGGCGTCCCACTCGACGAGCACGGCATCGACCCCGTCAAGGTCGAAGCTGCCCTGGACGCCCTCGAGGCCGACGGCCGCAGGCCCAAGTTCCTCTACACCATCCCGACCTTCCAGAACCCGGCCGGCGTCGAGCTGAGCCTGGAGCGCCGCCACGCGCTGGCCCGCATCGCCGACGAGCGCGGCCTGCTGATCGTCGAGGACGACGCCTACAACGACCTGCGCTTCAGCGGCCAGCAGCAGCCGACCATCTTCAGCCTGTCGAAGACCAGCAACGTCCTCTTCTTCGGCACCCTGTCCAAGACCATCGCCGCCGGTCTGCGCCTCGGCTACATGGTCGGCCCGGCGGACGTGATCGCTACCATGGCGCGCGGACGCGTCGACAGCCTGCGCAACAGCTACTCGGCCGCGCTGGCCGACCAGTTCCTGCGCAGCGGCAAGCTCGAGCAGCACATCCAGGAGCTGCGCGCCGTCTACCGCGACAAGTCGCGCCACATGCTCGCCGCGCTCGAGCGGGAGATGCCGGCCGGTACCGAGTGGACGCGTCCCAACGGCGGCTTCTTCATCTGGGTCACCCTGCCCGAGGGCGTCGACGCCACCACGATCCTGCCGGACTGCCGCGAGGCCGGCGTCGACTACATCCCCGGCCCCGCCTTCTACAGCGACGGCAGCGGCCGGCGTAGCCTGCGCCTGTCCTTCAGCGCGGTCACGCCCGAGGAGATCGACCAGGGCATCGCCCGCCTGGCGCAGGTCGTGCGCGCGGCCATGGCCCGCGTCGCCGCCCCCGCCGACTGAGGCGCGCGCCGCCGGCGGCGCACAACCCCCGCCGAACCGTTCGGGCGGCCCAGGCGGCCGCCCGCGTCGTGCCTGCCGCACCGGCTCAGGATGCCCTGCACCTCACCTCTCTACCGGTACCGCGCTGCGACCACGGACGGGTCCGGTGCGGGCGCGCCGTTATGTTGGGGCCGCCGCGCCGGGCGAGAGTCCGCCCGCCGCCATCCCGTGGACCGGCGGGTTGACGGCCACCCCAGCTCGCCGGGACCAATGGGCCAGCCCCATGGTCCGGGATGGACAAATGCGTATGACACCGGTATGCTGTCCCTCTATCCACAAAGATCGGCGGGATAGGTCGCGCCGTAGGTAAACCTGTCGCCCTCGACGTGAGACCTGCGGGGAGTCACGATAGGGGGGTCATGTGTTCGAGCTATGCCTGATGATCCATGGGCAACGCCACTGTTTCCCCATTCCGGTGCTGGTGGAGAACTTCCACGTCCCGCATGGACCCGGGCCGGTCAACATGCCGGAGCTGGAGCTGGCGGTGTCGGTCCTGCAGCTCGTGGAGGCCGTCCAGCCCGTTGTCCAGGGATCAGCGCTCACCAAGCAACTGGCCGAGGTGTCGCAACACTTCATCCAGCAGGTCCAGGCCGGCTTGCCCCCGGGCGTTGAGCTCACGCGATCGGGCGGCGCCGGCCGAGCGTCCGCGGGCTGAGCGGCGGCCGAGCGATTGAGACGCGATGCGGGGGCGCGGGTCCGCTTGGGCCGACTCATGCGCCCCCAGCAAGACCGCGTGAGTTCTTCGACCGTGCGCGACGCGGCAGCGCATCGGTTCTCCGCGGACCCCGCGGCGGGCCCCCCTCGGCAACGCCGGACCACCGTCCCTCAGGCACGGCCGAACGAGCGAGCGCTTGCGGTCGGCGCGCGAGCCGCGGCGCCGCTGTCGACGTGCCTCGCGTTTCCCAGTATTCTCGATTCCGATGGGAGCCCAAGCGTGTCGATCGGCTGAACGTCTGGCCCGCACGAGGCGCGGCCGTGAGCATCAGTGTTAGCCGCACGCCAGCGATAGGGGGCACCGTTGACGCACGTCACGATCCTGCAGCCGACGAGCAACGCGGTCTTCACCCCGGCGCAGTCGCTGCACGTGGCAGGCAACGCCACCGGACAGGGCGGCGCTGAGCCGATGTTGGTCGATACGGTCACCGTGTCCGTCGACGGAGGGCCGCCCGTGGCGGCGTCTCGCACCACCGTGCCGCACCAACACGTTCCCACCGTGACGTTCAGCGTCAACGTCCAGGCTCCCGTTGCCGCGGGGCCGCATACGATCCGCGTCGACGCGACCGACGACGGCGGGCATAAGGCCGCGGCCTCGGTCACCGTGATCGTGGCGGCACCTCCGGGGTCGGGGCTGACGCCGCGGGACAGCCTGCGGGTCGCGGGGGTCAACCCGCCGCCGCCGTCAGCGGGCGACTGGGCCGCGGCGATCGTCAAGGCCAACCAGAGCCCCGCCGGGATCCTTCCCTCGTTGCTCGACCTGGCCATCTGGCACGAGCGCGGTGATGACTATCCCGCCTGCGCGCGGGAGTGGGTTCAGGTCCTCGCCCCCGGTGAGGACTACGACCTCGATACCGTTGGATTGAGCGGCTGGGTGCTGCGGCCGGAGCTCTCCCAGCGGGACGTCCCCTTCTCCCATCCCTTCGGGGCGGACTGGGAATGCATGGTGGCGCTCGACCCCGAGTTCACGGGCTTGCTCGCCGCCGGGAACGTCGTGCTGGATGGGGACGACGGCCAGCAGGCCCAACAAGAAGCCCTCACCCTCCACATTCCGATCCCGGATGAGGGCCTGCTGGCCGTCGAGACCGACGGCGGTTGCGTGCCGAGCGCCTTGAAGGACTTCAGCGATACGGTCCGGATCGGGGACCGGATCGCGGTGTTCGGCCGCTGGATCGTGGACGCCGGCCATCACGTCGATCTCCCCGGCGGCACGAGCTACCGCTCGGAGGTCCATCCGCCGCTGCTCATGGCGATC
Organism: Thermomicrobiaceae bacterium; assembly: GCA_035532355.1. Taxonomy (GTDB): domain Bacteria; phylum Chloroflexota; class Chloroflexia; order Thermomicrobiales; family Thermomicrobiaceae; genus DASSZN01. The sequence continues at coordinate 4,135 of DATKRJ010000335.1, forward strand.
GGGGGAACGCGGTCCACGCCGACCGGCGAGCTGACCCGCATTGTCGTGACCTCGCGGCCCTACCTGGCGCGGCAGGTCTACACCACCGACATCGGGAACATCAACCACGATGCGGCGCCGGACGACGGTACCCTGCTGGCCCACCTCAACAACGAGATGGACAAGCTGACCCGCAGCGACATCTGGCACGCCGGCCTGCCGGACTCGACGTCGATCGAGGTGCACCCCAAGATCGCCGCCAAGCCCTTCGACGGCGTGCGCCTCTTCCGTCTCAGCGTGCGGCCCCCCAGCGCCCTGAGCCACCCTGGAGTTCAGCCCGCCGAGCGAGTCGAGGTCAGCTTCCGGTTCACCTGCCGCAGCGGTGTCGGTGTCCAGGTGCTGGGCCTCGACGACCACGCCGACGTGATCGTCGCGTTGAACAGCGTCGGCTACCAGGCGCCTCCACTGCCGCCTCGCCAGCCAGACACCTGGACCAAGGATCGTCTCGACGCGCTAGACCCGGACAGCGCCCGGCTGGTCTCGTTCGAGCAGATCGCCAGCATTCTCACGCTCTTCACGTCACCCTTCGGGGCCATCGACCTGGCCAACGCGGAGCATGCGCTGGCCCACGGCGTCGAGACGGAGACGTACACGGTTCCCGATGTCAACGCCCTGGATCGTGCTCACGCTGTGCCCTTCGTGCCCGTGGACCAGATTCCGGGTGGTCAGGGCATCGTCATCGACGATAGCCAGCCCTATCCGGTGTTCGGCTTCCTCGAGATCCGCCGGATTCGGCCCGACGTCGTCGTCGGCAGCTAGGACGTCGGTGGCCCGTCGCCGCCCCGGCCGACTGGGTTCCGTTGACGAGTCTATTAGGGCCGGATGACGGTGCTGGCGAGGCTGCCCCACCCCGTATGGGGTACCCTGTGCATGATCCGCTGACGCGCGCCGCGGATGACGGCCCAGGCCGCGAATCGGCGGACACGATCCCATGGTCCGCGAGTCGGTGGCGGCTCGCCACATCGTACGATTTGGGCAGACGCGTGCAGCAGGGGGGCTGGCAATGATCCTCCCCAAGATCCGCGACCCTCGGTTCATCACCGTGCGTCGCGGCGGCAGCCTCCAGGACGACGCTCATCACCTGCTCGCGATGTGGGCGGCTGACTGCGCGCGGCACGTGCTCCACCACTTCGAGCAGGCGCGGCCCGAGGACGACCGTCCGCGACGCGCGATCGACCTTGGGCAGGCCTGGGCGCGCGGCGAGATCACCATGACCCAGGCTCGCACGGCGGCCGGCCATGCCCAGGCCGCGGCCAGAGACCTGAGTGGGGCAGCACGGCACGCCGCGTACGCTGCCGGCCAGGCTGCGGCCGTGGCCCACGTCGCCGCGCACGAGCTCGGTGCGGCCGCCTACGCGATCAAGGCCGCGCGTGCTGCCGCGCCGGAAGGAGCGGGCGAGAGCGCGGAGCGACTCGAGTGCCGGTGGCGGCGCGACCAACTCCCGGAGGCGATTCGCGAGCTCGTGATCGACGACCAGCGGTTGCGGAACGACATCTGCTGGTCGGTGTTCGACTGCTGAGCGCGCGCCGAGGCGCCGGCACCGCCCAACATGCGCATCGAGCGGACGCCGTGAGCCGCGTTCCGTTGACGAGTCCACGTGAGCCAGATGACGGTGCCGGCGAAGAGGTAGCGGCGGGCATACTCGTCGGCGCGCGAGAACACCCGCCGGGAGTCCTTGAGGTTGGCGTTGCGGCACTCCACCGGGTGGCGCACCTGGTAGGCGGCCTAGTCGCACGGGCGCGGTTGGACGCGGCGCGATGGTCGCCGTGGCGTGGAGCTCCTGCTCGATGTAGCCGATCGTCGCGTCAGCATCGTAGCTCCGCTCAGCGATGACGTCCCGCCCCCGCTGCCCCGCCGGCAGCGGAATCGCCTGCGGGTTGTCGCCGGCGCCGCCGCTCGTCACGGTGAACTCGAGCGGGTTGCCGAGCGCGTCCACGAGGACGCGGAGCTTGGTGCTGAAGCCGCCCCGCAGCGCCCGAGCCCTTCGGCCGCCTGAGCCCCCTTTGGTTGGGCGCGCTGGCCGCGCGGACGTGCGCCCGCACCACCGTGACGTCGACCATCACGCTCTGCGGGTCGGGCTCGTCCGCCACCGCCTGGAACAGCCGCTCCCAGAGGCCCAAATCGCCCCAGCGGGCGCAGCGCTTGACGACGCTGTTCCACCGGAGCCCAGCCCCTTCAGTGGGCTTCGTCTTTCAGCCCGGCCACTTGAGTCCCGGGCGTCGTCCCGTCGGCTCATCGCGCTAGCCCGGCAGGGCGGCGGCGCCCGCAACGGCCGGCACGACGTGGCTGGAGCGGCGCGGCCCTACGCCCAGCACCGGCACCGAGAGCACCTGCCGGTCGGCGCCTAGCAGCCTCGCCATGTCCGCGTCAGGCACCGGCACCGAGACGTAGAACCCCTGCACCATGTCGCAGCCGAGGGCGTGCAAGACTGCCAGCTGCTCGGCCGTCTCCACCCCCTCCGCCACGACCTGCAGACCCAGGGCATGGGACAGATCGATCAGCGCCGACACGATCGCCAGGTCGCCGGGGTCCGCGCCCAACCCTCCGGTGAACGAGCGGTCGATCTTCAGACCGTCCAGCGGGAGTCGCTTGAGCCGGGCCAGCGACGACGACCCGATCCCGAAATCGTCGATGCTCACCTGGACGCCGATCTCCTTCAGCCGCTCCAGCAGCTCGAGCGTCTCGGGGACCTCCTCCATCACCACGGACTCCGCGATCTCCAGGCAGAGCGCCGAGGGGTCCAGTCCGGTCTCGACCAGCGTCGCCGCCACCGCTTCGACCAGGCCCGGCTCCTGGACCTCGCGCGCCGACAGGTTCACGCTCAGTCGCAGAGGCGGACCCCCGGGCAGCCCGAGCTGCCAGTGGCGCACCTGCCGGCACGCCTCCCGGAAGACCCAGTGCCCGATCGGCACCACCAGCCCCGTCTCCTCGGCCACCGGAACGAAGTCTGCCGCTACCACCATCCCGCGCGCGGGGTGACGCCACCGCGCCAGCGCCTCGACTCCCACGATGGCGCCCGTGGCCGTCAGGATCTTCGGCTGGTAGTACACCTGGAACTCACTCCGTGCGATCGCCTCGCGCAGCTCCGCCTCCAGCGCCAGACGCGCGATCGCCGGCGTGTGCATGCTCGGGTCAAACACTTCGTAGCGCGCCTTGCCCTTGCGCTTGGCGCGGTACATCGCCACGTCCGCATCGCGCAGCAGGTCATCGGCCGCGTCGGCGCTCCGTCCACCCAGCGCAATGCCAATGCTCGCGTTGACCACGACCTCCCGGCGCGCCAGGAACAGCGGCCGCTTCAGCGTCCTCACGATCCGCCGGGCCGCCCGCACCACCGCCGCCACGTCCTCGACGTCCTCCAGCAGCACCGTGAACTCGTCGCCCCCCAGCCGCGCCGCCGTGTCGCCCAGCCGCAGGCACCCGCGCACGCGGTCCGCGACCGCCACCAGGAGCTCGTCACCGGCGCTGTGGCCGAGCGTGTCGTTCACCAGCTTGAAGTTGTCCAGATCCAGGAACAGCACCGCCACCACGCTCCCCGATCGCGCGGCGCGTCCGAGAGCCTGGGTCAGACGGTCCATGAAGAGCGTGCGGTTGGGGAGACGCGTCAGCGGGTCGTGGAACGCCTGGTGGACCAGTTGCTCCTCGAGCGCCTTGCGCTGGGTGATGTCCCGCAGGATCCCGGTGAACAGGCGTCCCGAGCCGTCCAGCACCTCGGTGATGCTCATCTCCAGCGGCACCTCGGTGCCGTCCTTGCGCTGCCCGGAGAGCGCGATGGTCCGGTGGAGGACGCGCGCCTCGCCGGTCGCCAGGTAGCGAGTGATCCCCGCCCCGTGCGCCCGGCGGAAGCGGTCCGGCATCAGCATCGCCAGCGGCCGGCCGACGACCTCGTCGGACCGGTAGCCGAACACGCGCTCGGCCCCGCCGTTGAACGAGTGGATGAGGCCGTCCGCCGTCATCGTCACGATCGCGTCGAAGGCGCTGTCCACGACCGCGCGGTAGCGCGCCTCGCTCGCGCGAAGCGCCTCCTCCACCTCCCGGCGCCCGCTGACGTCGATCACGATTCCCTGCCAGAAGCGCCTCCCGTCCGCTCCATCCCGGACCAGCGCTGCCTCGTCGCGTACCCAGACCAGCCGGCCGTCATGGCCGACGACCCGGTACTCGGCGCTGAACGGCGCGCCCGACTCCCGGCTCCGCGCGAAGGCCGCGCGAACCCAGGCCGCGTCCTCGGGATGAACCAGCTTGAGCCACAGCCCCGGGTCCGCCACCCAGGCCTCGGGCGGGTAGCCCACGAGCCGTTCGACCTGCGCGCTCACATACTGCGGCGCGCCCGGCGCGTCGTCGGCGATCACGTAGCTGACGACCGGAATCTGCTCCATCAGCGCGCGGTACTGCACCGCCGCGAGACGCGGCGGATCCTCGAGGCCGACCCGTGCCCCGACCTCGAACGCCACCCCGGACACGCTGATCGGCCGCCCCGACGCGTCCCGTCGCGGCTGGCCGCTCAAATCCAGCCGGCGCCCCGGTCGGGCCACACCGGCCAGTCGCGCCAGCCCGGACAGGTTGTTCCCTGCCGCCGCCTGCCGAAACGCGCTCTCGAGCCGCTCCCGGTCGGCCACATCGATCGTCGCCAGGAAATCGTGGAGGTGCCCGCCCGACACGCCGACCGCCAGGCCGCCCAGCCAGGTGAATCGATCGGGCGCGATCTCCCACTCCCAGACGCCGACTCTCCCGGCCTCGAGCGCGCGACGGACCGCGTCGGCGCGCCCGCGCAGCCGGTCCAATCCACTGCCACGCTCGCGGTCGTTGGCCATCGCCGCCGCCAGGCCCTCGAGCGCGCCCACCTCATGCTCGGTCCAGCCCCGCGGCAGGCGGCTCATGACCACGATGGCCCCCGGCGGACAGTCGCCGCGTCCGCGCCAGCCGGCCGCCAGCGCCGCCGACCAGCCGGCCCGCTCGGCGCTCCGGCCGAACCGCTGCCGCGTGGCGCGGAGGTCCGGCACCACGATCGGCCGGCGGCCGCGAGATGCCGTACGGGCGATCGCGCGTACCCCGGCGTCGTCGCGCCCCGGCGTGAATCCCGCCGCGCCCACGATCTCCTCGCGGTCCCCGGAGTCCCCGGCGATCAGGCACACCGCGGCGGCGTCCCCATGCACCAGGCGCAGCGCCATGGCCGCGTGGCTGTCGCCGGCCGGACGGACGGCATCCAGGCGTGTCCGGCCGAACGGATCGGCCGCCGGCGTCGGTTGTCTGCGTTCGACGGTCACCGAACTCCCTGCCCAACGGGGACCGGGCCGGCGCCTCTCCACGGGAACACCCCGCGACCGGCGTCCACCGGACCCCAGACTCCATCATAGGCAGGGGGTGGTGCCGCGGTGTAGACCAGGAAGTCTGCACCGGCCCCGGCCATCGGGCCCGCCTGGGGCCTCTGGAGCAGACGATCGTCTGCCGGCTCCGGTCCATCCGTCTGCCACGCCTATCCGGCGGGCGCCGGGGCGCCGCCGCGGCCCTGGTCCAGCAGGTCGGCCAGACTGTCGTACCACCGGACCTGGTCGTCGAGCGTGAAGTGTGCGTTGGCCGGGCTCGGATTGGGCACCACGTACAGCCGGGTAGTCCCGATCCGGCGCGCCTGCGGGCCGAGGCTCACGTGACGCGCGTCCACCCCCAGTCCGTGGCGCAGGAAGGCGCGATACCCGGTCACGCCCTGGAAGCAGGCTACGTCCGGCTGAAACGCCCCCAGCTTCCGCGTGAGCTCGGGGGCCCAGCGCGTGAACTCCGCCGGAGCCAGGTCCGCCGCACCGCGGCTGGGGGTCTTGACCACGTCGGTGAGGCCGATCCCGAACTCCGGCAGGCGCGCGTCGTCCTCCGGAACCTGCACGTCGCGCCCCAGCGCCGTCCGCACCGGAGCGCTCAGCCGGGAGCGGGACAGCGCCGGCCAGAACCGGTTCGTACGGCGAGCGAAGTAGTGCCCGCGCTGGGCCGAGTAGAGGCCGGGGTTGATGCCGACGAACACCAGCCGCAGTCCCGGCCGCAGGTAGTCCGGCAGCGTCGGCGGCAGGTCACCGGTCGTGCCGTTTGCCATTCCGCTCCGTCCTGCCCGCGGCCACTCTCACCGCATCCCTCGCAACCAAAGTCCGCACCTCAGCCCCTTCAGTGGGCTTCGTCCTTCAGCGCGGCGGCTTGAGCCCCGCGCGGAGTCCTTCAGCGCATATGCCCCGTGCGCCTGCCCCGACCCCAGCCGCGGCGGCCCCAGAGCCCCGCGCGACGCCGCGTGTGCGCCGATCGGAGCGCCGCGAGGCACGTCACGGGCCACCATCGGCGCGCGATCATGCGCGCCGGGCCAAGATTTGTCTCCCCCCGCTTGCCAACCACCGCCTTTCATGTTATTTTCAGGTTTGAATGGCACACAAGGTTTTTCGCGTGGGACCCGATCGGCGCACTGGGCGTCACGCCGAACTCATCTCGCCGAGAAAACGTGGGCCTGACAACGGATGCGGTGGTCGCTCGCGGGGAGCGGCCCCGAGGGCACAAGTGATCGAGGAGACCTCGACGAGATGAGCTTCGCAGACAGAAACCTGACCTGTCGGGACTGTGGCAGCGAGTTCGTGTTCACCGCGGGCGAGCAGCAGTTCTACGCCGAAAAAGGCTTCACCAACGAGCCGCGGCGCTGCGCAACCTGCCGGAGGGCCTACAAGGCCAACCGCGACTCGGGCGGCTACAGCTCCAGCAGCTACGGCTCCAGCAGCAGCTACGCGCCGCGGGCCGAGCGCACCATGTACCCGGCCGTCTGCAGTTCGTGCGGCAAGGACACCATGGTCCCGTTCCAGCCGCGCAACGATAAGCCAGTCTACTGCTCGGACTGCTTCCAGCAGCAGCGGGCCCAGCGCAGCAGCTACTCGAGCCGCTGGTAGGCCCACCGACACCCTATGACGCCCCGCCACCCGGCTCGCCAGCGAGCCGGGTGGTACTTTTCCCGCCGACTGCCGTCGTGGATCCCAGCCGCTGCCAGGGCGTCCCGCAGGCACGCGATTCACCGCGTCCCGATCGCTCTCGCCCGGCCCACCGGTCAACGGGCCGCCCGCGCGGACCGTCGCGCCGGTTACCGGCCACCGGAGACCCGGCTCTCCACCGGTCGCCTCAGGCGCCCTGGAACACCGCCACCGCCCGTAGTGCCGCGCCCAGCGCGTGCTCCACCCGGTTGCGCTCCCGCGTCAGCCGCGTGCGCAGGTAGCGGAACTCGTCGCTCTCCCGGTCGAGCCGACCCAGCCGCGTCGCCTCCGCCAGCCCCGGCAGCGGCCGCGTCCCCAGCGCCAGGTCCTGCTCGAACGGCCCCCAGGCGGTGAAGTTGATCGGGATCAGCAGTCGCCCCAGCTCGATCAGCAGCGCGTTCGCCGTCTCCACATCGCCGCCCGCCAGGTCCGTCTCGCGCAGCCGCTCCCGCAGCTCCACCGCCAGCGTCTGCACTCGCGCCAGGTCGAGCGCGCCACGCGCCTGCTCCTGGAACCCGCTCAGCGCCGCCGCGATCTCGTCCGCCACCGGAGCGTAGTCGAACGGCAGCCGCTCCAGCGTGCACAGCCGCCACAGCGTCTCGGCGTAGACTCGGGCGTCCCGCGCGAAGTTGTCCGCGTCGATCTTGTCCAGCGTGTCCTCGGTGGTGTGCCACCACCAGCCGAGCCCGCCGCCTCGCGCGCCCGAGCCCAGCAGCTGCGCCATCGCCGCCGCCGTCGCCGACTCGTCCAGCGCCTGCTCCGACAGCGACGCCAGTACCGACGGAATGCCGTGGCCCCAGAACGACTGGTCGCTCGAGCGGCTCATCCGCTTGTAGTCCAGCTCGATCCCCAGCACGTCTCGCAACACCGCGCGTGCGAAGCCATAGGTCTCGGCCATCGTCGGCGCTTCCTCCAGCACCGTCGCGCCCATCGCCCCCACCGAGTCGATGTTGACGTGGCACACGCAGCGCTGGTGGAGGTCACCCCAGAACTCGTCCGCGTACCAGGAGGAGCCGGCGTAGCGCCCGTGGGAGTGCCCGGACCAGAAAGCCAGCCGCACGCCCCGCCGCAACTCCCCGCGGCGCTCGGCCAGCAGGCGTGCCACCTCGAGCTGCGTGGCGTTCGCCGTGCCGTTGTCCATCGCCCCATAGTGCCAGGAGTCGACGTGCCCGCTGAACAGGACGAAGCTGCCCTCGGCCGTTCCGGGCAGATCGCCCGTCAGCGTCGGTATCTTCACCCATGCCCGGAACGGCTGCGTCATCAGCCGCACCCGCGTCGGCCCCTCGGCGAGCCGCGCCTTCAGCCGCTCGCCGTCGGCGCTCCGCACCGCCACCGCCGGCACCTTCGGCAGCAGCCCGGCGGTCTCCGGGATCGGCGTCCCCCACACCGGGGAGATGCACATCTCGTGGATGTACTCGTCGTTGATGTGGATGTGGCCGATCGCCCCGGCCGCCTCGGCCGCCATGGCCTTGTTCGGCATCGCCAGCCCGTCACTCAGCACGACCTTGCCGCGCACTTCGCGCCCCGCGTAGTCGGCGTCGAGCCCGCCGCCCACGTAGACCAGCTCACCGGTCAACCCCGCGTCGTCGGTCAGCGGGCTGAGCGAGTAGCCGTTGCACGGGATCTCGACCTCGGCCGCGCCCAGCACCGTCAGCGACGCGCGGCCGGGATAGCCGATCAGCGCGTCGCTCGCGTAGCGGTTGACGTCGTAGCCGAACGCGCGCAGCTCTGACTCGATGTAGTCGAACGCCTTCGCCTCGTCGGCCGTCCCCGACAGCCGCACCCACTGGCTGATGGCCCGCTCGTGCCGGTCCAGCTCCGCGGCCGACACCGCATCCACGATTGCTCCCGTCATTCCGCTTCCCTCCGCATGCTCCGCACTCACCGTACTCGCCATCCCGCACCTGACACCGCCGCGCGACCCGGCACTCAGGCCCCCGCGCCGGCAGCGTGCCGCAGCAGGTGGCGCGGCGTGCTGCTCGCCAGCTGCTCTCGCGCTGCCGGGTCCGCCAGCGCCTCCACCTGGCCGACCGGCCGCGGGTCGCCCATGTCGAACGGGTAGTCCGAGCCGAGCGCCACGTGGTCGGCACCCACCAGGTCGACCAGGTAGCGCAACGCCGGGGCGCCGTGGGTGATCGTGTCGAAGTAGAGCTGGTGGAAGTAGGCACTCGGCGGCTGCTCCAGCGCCGCCGCGCACTCCGGCCGCACTCGGTAGCCGTGGTCCAGCCGTCCCACTGTGTACGGCAGGAAGCCACCGCCGTGGGCGCCCAGGATGCGCAGGCTCGGGTAGCGGGCCAGCAGTCCGCTGTAGACCAGGCGCGACAGACAGTAGCCGGTCTCGATCAGATTCCCGTTCAGGTTGCGCAGGTAGTAGGGCGCGTTGCCCGGCACCGAGCGCACGTCCGACGGGTGGATGAAGACCAGCACCCCCAGCTCCGCCGCGCGCCGCCAGAACGGCTCGAACATCGGGTCGTCCAGGTCCCGGCCGGCCACGTTCGTGCCGATCTCCACCCCGGCCAGCCCCAGGTCCTCCACCGCCTCACCCAGCATGCGCGCCGCCAGCTCCGGGTCCTGCAGCGGCACCGTCCCCAGTCCCGAGAAGGACTCCGGGTGCTCGCGCACCAGCGCCGCGATCCCCGCGTTCTGCGCCGCCGCGAACTCGGCGCCGAACCCGCGCTCGACGTCGTAGCAGAACAGGAACGGCGGCGGCGAGATCACCGCGTGCGCTACGCCGGCCGCGTGCATGTCCGCCAGCTGCGTCGCCGGATCGAACAGACCCTTTGGCAGGGTGCCGTGCGACTCGCCCTGCACCGTGAGGGCTATCTCGTCGCCGCGCTCCTCCATCGAAACTCCGGGGATGCCCAGGCTACTCCGCGCCACGTAGTGCGCATGCATGTCGATGGGCCCCGAGGGCAACGCGCTCATCGCCTGCGTCCTCTCCGATCGCGTCGCGCGACGCGTCCGTCCGTTCAGCGCTCAGCCGGTCACTCCTACCCCGATTGTGCAGCACGGTGACACCGGATGCACCTGATCGCGCCCCCTGGCGTCGGGCTCGCGCGGGGTGCGCGAACGATCGCGGGTATACTGCGCGGGGTTTCGCCGTGAGCGTCGACCCGGCGCCATCCGCGCGGGGCCGGCCCAGGGAGGCCGATGGAGTCGGGAGACGCGGAACCGGACTTGCCGCTGGTCTCGGTCGTGATCCCGGCCCGCAACGAGGCCGGCTGGGTCGCCATCCCGCTCACCTCGGTGGCGGCACAGACGCTCCCACTCGACGCCCTCGAGGCCGTGCTGGTCGACAACGGGTCCAGCGACGGGACTGCCGAGGCGGCGCGCGCCTTCGCCGCCACCCACCCTGCGCTTGCCGTGACCGTCATCACGGACGCCGCCCCGGGCGTGGCGCGGGCCAGGAACCTCGGCGCGCGGGCCGCCCGCGGACGACTCCTCGTCTTCCTGGACGCCGACTCGCGCATGGCGCCGGACCTCGCCGAGCGCGTCGCCTGTCGCGCCGGCACCGGGTACCCGGCCGGCAGCATCCGCCTGATCGCCGACGGCGGCGACCGCGTCGACGCGGGCTTCTTCCGGCTGCTGGAGTTCGGCAAGCGGCTGTTCGGGATCCGTGCCCAGATGTTCTACTGCGAGCGCGCGCTGTTCCTGCGCCAGGGCGGGTTCGACGAGGGCCTCCAGGTGGCCGAGGACCGGGAGTTCCTGGTCCAGCTCATGCGCTCCGGCATCCCCGTCTGTCACCTCACTGAGAGCTGGATCGCGACCTCGCCGCGTCGGCTCCACGCGCTGCCATTGCACCTCGGCGCGGTCGCCACGCTGGGACGCTGGGCCCTCGCGCACGCCGGGATCGGCCGTCGGTGGCGCTACTGAGCCGTCGCCCCGGCCGCTGGCTGCGCGGCCTTCCCTGGCTCCTGCTGCGCCTGGGCCGCGCCGGCGGCGGTCGTGCCGTCGGCACCCTCTCCGTCTGGGTCTGGTACGAGCGCTTCACGCTCCGCCTCTGGCACGTCCAGCCCATCCGCCCGAACGGGATGCTCCTGATGAGCAGGAGCCGCCACCACGGCCACCCGGTGCGGCTCGCCGACGGCGCGCTCATCCGCTCCGGCGACCCCATCATCGAGCTCCACATCGACAACACTTACACTGGAGAACTGCTCGCCACCGGCCGGATCACCCCCTGGCGAGTCCTGCGCACCATGAACGCCGACATGCAAACCCTCGCCGAGCGGGTCGCGGCCGGCGAGTTCGCCGACGCCTGCGCCCTGCACGCCGTCAGCCTCTTCGCCGACGCCGCTCAGCGCTTCGGCATGGAGTTCCGTCGGCTCCCTCGCACCCCGTACTGGCGGCTGGTGCGCTACTTCATGGTCGGGCTGCTCGTCCTCCACCACCCGGCCGGCTGGGAGCGCGTCGCCCATCTCCGCGAGTCCACCTGGCCGGGTGAGATCTGGATGAGCCGCGCCACGCTCCTCTCCCGCGTCCAGCGCTGAGTCACCCCGGCGCCCACTACCGCATCTCCCGCAACCATAGTCCCCCAACTCAGCCCCTTCAGTGTGGGCTTCGTCCTTTGTCCGCAACTCAGCCCCTTCAGTGGGCTTCGTCGCGTCAGCCCGGCGACTTTAGTCCCGGGCTTCGTCCCTCAGCGCGGCCGACCGCCCCGGCCGCAGCGGTGCCTCTCGCCCCGCCTGGTCCGCCTTCTCCCCGTGCTCGGAGCCGGCCTGGCAATCCGCCGATTCCTCGGCAAATCGCGCTAGACGACGCCCTCGGCGTGCAGGCTCGCGATCTCCTCGTCCGGCAGACCAAGCCGTTCGCGCAGCACCCGGTCCGTGTGCTCGCCCAGCAGCGGCGGCGCGCTGCGCACCCCGGCCGGCGTCTCGGACAGGATGAATGGCGGGCCGACCAACCGGACCGTCCCGGCGGTCGGATGCGGCAGCTCGACCACCATGCCCCGGTGCTCGATCTGCGGGTGACTCAGCGCCAGGTCCACGGTGTTGATCGGGCCGCTGGGGATGCCGGCCGCGGCCAGCCGCGCCAGCCAGTCGTCGGCGTCGCCCCGCGAGAAGGCGTCCTGCAGCAGCGGGATGAGTGCGTCGCGGTTTGCCACCCGCTGGGGGTTGGTGGCGAAGCGCTCGTCCGCCGGCAGCTCATCGAGCCCCAGGATCCGGCACAGCGCCTGGAACTGCCGGTCGTTGCCCACGCCGACGGTGATCCAGCGGTCACGCGCCTGAAAGGTCTGGTAGGGCACCAGGTTGGCGTGCGCGTTGCCATAGCGCTGCGGCAGCTCGCCGGAGGCCAGGTAGCAGCTGCCGACGTTCACCAGCCAGGCGACCGCCGACGACAGCAGCGCCACGTCGATGCGCTGGCCGCGCCCCGATTCCTCGCGCGCGTGCAGCGCCGCCAGGATGGCCGTGGAGGCGTAGAGGCCGGTGGTGATGTCGACGATGGCGATGCCGACCTTCATCGGTTCGCCCGCGGGGTCGCCGGTCACGCTCATGATGCCGCTCTCAGCCTGGGCGATCACATCGTAGCCGGCGCGGTCGGCGTAGGGGCCGTCCTGGCCGTAGCCGGTGATCGAGCACCAGATCAGGCCGGGATTGAGCGCGCCCAGCGTCGCGTAGCCCAGCCCCATGCGGTCGAGCGCGCCGACCTTGAAATTCTCGACCACGATGTCGCTCTGCCGGGCGAGCTCACGGATGATCGCCTGGCCGCGCTCGTCCTTGAGGTTGACCGTGATCCCCAGCTTGTTGCGGTTGGCGGCGAGGTAGTAGGCACTCTCGCCCCCGGTCCAGGGCGGCCCCCAGTGCCGGGTGTCGTCCCCGCTCCCCGGCTGCTCGACCTTGATCACCTCGGCGCCGAGGTCGGAGAGGGTCATCGTGCAGTACGGGCCGGCCAGCACGCGCGACAGGTCGAGCACCCGGATTCCGTCGAGCGGCTGGCCCATCCTCGGATTCCCCCAGACGTGACGCTCCACCCGGCCGGGTCCACAATCAGCTGCCCGGCGCGGCGATGATGTTTGACGTCGAGATTCGGTAATCGTCAGGAGCCGTGCCCGCGTGGGGCGACCACAGAGGACCGCCTCCACGCGAGGGTTATCGCATCGCTCGCAACCATCGTCCCGAACTCAGCCCCTTCAGTGGGCTTCGTCTGTCAGCGCGGCGGCTTTACCCCCGCGCGGGTCCGGTCAGCGCGGCGCCTGCCCCCGAGTCTCAGTGAGCCGCACCCGCCGCCGTGGGCGGCCCTAGACTATCACAGCGCCCCCGGCGCGTAGCCGCCGTAGAGGGCGTGGCCGGCCCGCAACCAGAAGCAGTCGACCGCGGCGAGCCCGGCCTGCTCCAGCCAGCCCAGCTGGGCGAACAGCGGCGATGGCTTGTCGAACTCCTCGTCGGGGTCGGCGTAATGGTTCCACTCCGCCCGGAAGCGCGCGTACAGCGCCGCGCCGTCGGGCAGATCCGCCGTCTGCTGCCGGACCACGGCGTCCCAGGCCGCGGCGTAGGCCGCCCAGGCCCAGCGGTTGATCGGCTCGACCAGGTCGAGGACGAGGAGTGCGCCGCCCGGCTCCAGGCGCGCGGCCAGCTGCTGGAACAACTGCCGCTTCTGAGCGCCGTCCAGGTGGTGGATCGCCAGCGAGGAGACGAAGCCGCGCACCCGCTCCGGGATCGACGTGAGCCAGGCGTCGTCGAACAGGTCGAACGCATGCAGCTCCACCCGGTTGCCGAAGCGCGCCAGCCGTTGCCCGGCCGCCTCCAGCATCGCCGAGGAGCCGTCCAGCCCGATCACCCGGCAGGCTGGGAAGCGCTCCAGCAGCGCCGCGCTGAGCGAGCCCACCCCGCAGGCCAGGTCCACCGCCTCGAACGCCTCGTCCGGACGCGCCGGCCAGAGCGCGGCCAGCAGCTCCAGGTGTTCGTGACGGGACGGCGTGACGGCGTCGCCGATGTCGATGAAGTTCCGGGAGTCGCTCTCAGCCCAGCGTCCTGCCTCGTCCATCTGCCCCGAACCCTTCTCCAGCATCGGTCACCCCCGCGTCGTGGGCCTCGCCCCCGGCCGCCCCACGATCAGCAGGTCATCACCGAGGCGGACGACCGCGACGTCGCTCAGCCGGAGCGCATCGCCCATACGCGTTATGTCGAGATTGCCCACCGCCTCGATCCCGCTGCCCACCAGCTTCGGCGCGACGCAGACGGCGAGACGATCCACGACACCGGCGCGCAGCGCGGCCGTGATCATC
>DATKRJ010000336.1:0-4439 GCA_035532355.1 Thermomicrobiaceae bacterium
CCGAGGCGCAGTTCCGCGGCGACCTCGGGGATCCGGAGCAGCATCGGCCGGGCCGTGCTCCACTCCGGCTGGTCCCTCACTCCCGATTGTGGTTCGGTGGCCGCCTGGTGGCCGTCGCCAACGTGAACACGTGTCAGGCTATTCATCGTCGTCCTCTCTTGCGTCTCGACGTCGCCCCTCGGGTATCGGCTAGAGATCGTCTCGAACCCTCGGCTTTCTCGCTTCGCCATCGGTTCATGGTGTCCTCCTTCTCGCGAACTCTGATGCCTCATCCGGTGATAGGTGGGAAATTGCCACTCCAGAACCACGGGCGATGGCGCTCACCATCCCCTCCCTGCGTCCGCCAGATCCGCCCGAGGAAGCCGTTCCGGTTGCTCGACACCTCGATCCGGCTCCGACACGTCAAGAGCAGCGGGAGCGTTTCCCCGCGTCCGACGGACGCCGCGCGGGCCGCGAAGGCGACGCGCTCCTCGGCGTCGCTGTCGCGCGTCACGACCAGAATCGTCGGGAACCCGTCGTAGTCCCGGGCGTAACGCCCGCTCGCCAGGTAGTGGAAGTACGCCCCGAACTTCGCGCAGTAGTCCCGGAACGCCATGGTGTTCCGGTCGTACTCGAGGAAGAAGCCGTACAGACATCCGTGGTGGCGGTAGACACCGTAGCCGTCCGGGCGGACGTGCCCGTGGCTGCCGGCCGCGGCGTTCTGCCAGGCGACGAGCGCCGTGTTCTCACCCGCGGCTGCCAGTCGCCGCATCGTCGCGATGAGGTCGACGAAGATCGCGTCGGCGCCGAGGGTGTGCGCTAACCGTCTCATGAGCTGGCGGCGTGGGCCGATCGGCTGCTCGGGACCACCTCCCGCGAGCCCGTTGGCCCGCACGGCGACGGCGAGCGTGAGCCCCTGCTGCGCCGCGACCACGGCGAGGCCGTCAGCCGTGGCCTCTACCAGGGGTCCGTCGGCCAGGCCCTCCCGGACCTCGTCGAGGCCGAGGAATCGCAGCAACCCCAGCCGGATCAACCGGGTGCACCGTCGTCGCAGCACCGCGACTGACGAGTCAAACACCACGGCCAGCCGGTCGAGAGGAAGGAACGGGTGGCGGGCGACGAAGTCGACCAGCTCGCGATCGAGGGCCGCGAGATGGAGGGTGGCCAAACCGAGCCTTGCAGCCGGACCGACCTGGGTGGCAGATCCGAGCAGGTCGTCGCCGACCAGGCGCGGCAGGGGACGGTCAGCCTGACGAGTCCTCAACGGTCGCAGCCAGACGCGACGGGAGAGTTGGCGCCAGTTGTATGGATCAGAGGTGACATGGGCGAGCTCACCCGGGGAGGATCGCAGCGCATCCCAGGTTGCTATGGTCGCCGCCAGCGGCGCCTCACTCCGCGCCCGCCGTACCTCCTCGACTAGCGTCCACCAGGCAGCCGCCCGGCCGGTGGCCGTCGTGGCGATCACGAGTGTCGGGAACACCTCGTCCTGCAGCCGGCGGAGGACGAACAGGTGGTCGAGCACGGGTCGGGAGAGCCGGAGCGGGGTGGTGCCAAGGTCGGGGAGGAGCAGGCAGGCCGCCACGGCGTCCTCCCAGGCCAGGGCGGCAAAGGCTGGCAGCGTCGCCGCGACCGGCGCCTTAGCCGTCGGCCGTAGGTAGCGTCGCCGCCAGGGCCGCTGCCAGTCGAGCAGCTGGACCGGGCCGGGACGGGCGGCGGCGAGCGCCCCGAGCAGTTCGTAGGCGGCCAGCAACTGCGGCAGCCCCGGCTGGAGCGCGAGTAGATCGGCGCCCCGGAGGTGGTTGTGGCGGGCCAGGTACTCGGGATCGACACCCTGGTCGACCGCGTTGGTCACCAGACCCAGGTCGGTCAGGTACCACAGGCCCGGACCGTGGCCGGGTTGGACCGGCGGGTGGAGCGCGGCGACCAGGCCGTCGTTGGCGAGGTGCCGCAATGTTCGGTACACGCTGGCCCCGCTACGCAAGCCGACCAGTCGCTCGAGCACGGCCTCGGGGAGCAGCGGCAAGCGCCCGAGGAGCAGCACCGTCCTCCGCTCTGCCGGCCGCTTTATCAGCGTCCTGGCAGCTGTCTCAGCGTCCCGCCAGCGTCGCGGGGTCACGACCCCTTGGCTCATGAGGGCGCCTCCTCGCCGTCGAGCTCGTCCGGAGCCGCTTCGTCGATTGTCGCCCCACCTGCAGGTGGGTCAGGCTGTGGTGGGAGTTCCGGAAGCGGCTCCTGGTGTACATCGGCAGCCCCGGGGGTTGTCTTTGGTCGCCTACGGCGACGGTCGCTGCGCGCTTTATTCGCCTGGTCTGGTTGACGCCCAGCGACATGTGGCTCACCGCGGTCAGTCCCGGCGCCATCTGGGGCGGCAGGGCTCGCATGAGGAACCGCACGGTGGCTGAGGTCGATCCCATCCATGGCCGCCTGGAGATCGCGGTCGACCACCGCGGCGTCCCGACCGTAGCGGAGCACTGAGGCCGCCGCGAGCTCGGCGGCCCACCCCGGGTCGCTGGCCGGCGGGGGATCGAGCCGCACCGAGAACACCGGCAGGCGCTCCCCGCGAGCCGAGATGCGGGCATAGCACTGGTGCTCGCCGAGGCTGACCAGGTCGTGCTCGTCGACCTCCCCGCCCAGCTCCGGGATCAGGGCGCGGGCGTCCTCGGCGCTGCAGTGGAAGGCGAACAGCCCGTCCAAGTTGGCGAACACGGTCGCGCGCAGTGCTCGCTGCTGGTCGCGGTCGAGCGCGGCCAGCGTCGCCAGGCTCTGGGTGGCCAGCACCAGGTTCGCCCCGTACTTGGCCAGTTCCGCCAGGATCGCCTCGTAGTCCGCCCCAGGCATGGCGTGGAACTCGTCGACGAGCAGGACCACCGGCCGGCGCCGAGAAGGGTCGACCGCTGCCTGCTCGGCGATGGCCAGCGCGAGGACGTTGAGCAGCGTGGCGCCGACCAGGGCCGCGGTGTCCGCGCCGATGGAGCCCTTCGCCGTATCGATGACAACGATCGCGCCGTCCCGCAGCCAGGCTCGGGGATCGATTGTGGAGCAGGGCTGGCCGACGATGGCGCGCGCGGCGGTGCTGCCCGCGTAGCGCTGGACCTTGGTGGCCACCGGATTCGAGACCTCGATCTGGAGCCGGCGGTCGAGGCGGTCGAAGTACCCCGTCCACCAGTGCCGGATGACCGGGTCGGCGACCTGGCCGAGCACGACGGCGCGGAAGGCGGCGTCCACCAGGACGGGCGGCACGTCGAGGATGGTGTGCTGACGGGACCGCCCGCCGGGGTCGACGGCGCAGATGGCGCGGTTGGCCTCGTAGAGGGTGAGCAGGGCGAAGCGGAAGGCGTCCTCCATGCGTGGGCCCCAGAAGGCGTTGAACTCGCGTCGGAAGACCGCCAGCGCATTGGCGACTGCCTTGTCCCGGTCTTCGAAAAGCCCGGCGTCGAGGAGGTTGAGGCCGAAGGGGCGCGCTCGCTGGGCGACATCGAGGAAGACGACGTCACGCTGCCGGCTGGGCGGGACGAGGCCGAGGGCGGCGTGAGCCAGGTCCCGGTGGGGATCGACCAGCACGACCGTCGCGGGCACGCCAGCGGGCGGTGACTCCATCGCGTGCCGGGCCAGGCGGAGCAGGAGTGAGGACTTACCTCGCCGCGTCTTGGCGACCAGCAGGAGGTGGCGGCGTAGGAGGTCCTCCGGGAGCGCCACCGGGACGGATCGTCCCTGGTGGGACGAGACGCCGATGTGGCAGCCATGGGCGACATCGGCGGGCAGCGGCAAGCGCCGGCGGGCGGTGGTGCGCTCGAGGAGCGGTACGTCGGCCTGGGCCTGCGGCAGGTGCCAGAGCCCGGCGAGCTCGCGGGTGGTGAGCAACGGCTGCGTGCGCCGCGATCCGAGTGGTGCCAGCGTGCACAGATCCTGTCGGCCGGGGTTGCGCCGCCGGGCGACGAATCCGTTGCCCGCCGCCAGAGTGAACTGGCGGTAGGCACTCACCAGCCGATCCAGACGCGCCTGCGCGTGCTGCCGCGTTGCGGCGGCCGGGGCGAAGATGGCCAGGCGGAGCTCGGTCTGGAATGCTGGGCGGCTGACCTTCTCGCGGACGAGCGTCGGGTCGTAGGTCGGCCGGTCCGTGAATCGCCGCCACAGCCAGGCGAGGCTCGACCCGCCCGTCACCATGCCGCTCCCGAGGAGGCCAAGGCGGAGCCACGCGTGCGCGGCGTACCAGTGGTACCCCTGCAGTCCGAGGACGCCCGCGACGAGGAGTGCAGCCAGCGGTGCGGCGCCTCCTCCCGCGCCGGTCTGCGTGGCCGCGCGCTCGGCGGCCAACGGGTGCTCGATCGCCAGCCGCAGGTACGGGTTGCACCAGTCCTCCGGGGCAGGGCGCAAAACGAGCTGGGCGAGCCCACGCCACCCGACGGGCAGGTCCGCGAGGGCGCCCAGGATCCCGAGGACCGGGTCGGCCTGCGCGCGCC
>DATKRJ010000337.1:0-2370 GCA_035532355.1 Thermomicrobiaceae bacterium
TGAGGTGCTTGGTGTCCTGCGGATCGACCACCGACGGCGCGCTGTCGACGCGGTGCTGGCTCGCGTCGTAGACCGCGATAGACGACACCTTCGGTGTGACTCGCTCGCTGAACCAGACATCGACGCTGCGCGGCGGGCTCGACACCGAGGCGCCCGGGTCCGGCGACGAGCGGACCTGCTCCGCGTGCGCGGAGGCGGCCGGCGGACGCGCCAGGACCAGCCCGGCCGCGAGTGCGAGGCCCAGCAGCAGCATCAGGCGCCGATACAGCGAGGCGTGGAAGAACCGCATGCTCGCAACCCACCGATGGAAACGAGGGCACGGACGCGGCGGCCCCGGCGGCATCGGTTCCGCCCGCGGGACCCGCGGGTGTCGTGCGGCACGATCCTGGGCGACGGGAGGAGATGCGTTGATTCCCGCTCGCCTGTGTTACCAATGGCGGGATCATACTCCAGGGTAGCAACCGCGCGAGCGAGCGACCGTTCGCCGCCCCGCCCGATCCGGCCCGCCCCTCCGGTGGTAGCCTATGGCAGAAGACCGGCAGGCGATCTTTCCCGAGCCGTGGGATGCGCGATTCATCTCCCCTCGGCTCACGGGTCGCGGCACGAGGAGACCATGGCGCGCGCGACAACGCTGACCCGGCGCGAGTTCTTCCACGACGTCGTCGTCCAGACGCGCCTCGCGCTGCCCGAGGACCTGCGAGAGTTCCAGAGCTCGGTCACGATGAACCTGGTCAAGCTCTACTATGGCCACCCCCGCCTGCACTACGAGGTATGGGCCAACGCCCGCGACAACCACATCGAGGTCGGTCTGCACTTTGAGGATGGCCCCGAGAGCACCGAGCAACTCATCGCCTTCTTCGACGGCCACATCGTCGAGATCAAGCACGACGCCGGGCCGGAGATCGACCTGGAGCGCTGGACGCCGTCCTGGGGGCACCTCTATCAGATGCTGCCCTACCAGCCTCTGACCGAGACTCTGGCGCGGGACGTCGCGGCGCGGCTCGCCCGCATGATCGCCGTCCTCCAGCCGCTGCTCACCGAGGCGGACGCCCGCGTGCGTCTGGGCGGGGCAGGCAACGGCGAGAGCGCGCCGCGCCTGGCGACACGGGGCCGCGGCCGCTGGCGCAAGCGCTGAGCGTCGGCCGCGTGCGGCCCCAACGGGGTTCTCGCGCGCCGGCCATCGGCTATCATGGCCCGCACGTTCGGCGTGGCGGGCAGGGGAGGGCACCGTGGGCGGGAGAGTCGCGGCGGTCAGCCGCAGCGCCACCCATTCGCTCGTCAAGGGCAACCAGGACGGGATCCGGCTCGTCGCCGGGCTCGGCGTTGCGGGGGACGCCCACGCCGGCACCACGGTGCAGCACCGCTCGCGCGTCGCCCGCGATCCGAGCCAGCCCAACCTGCGCCAGGTGCATCTCATCCACGCCGAGTTGCTCGACGAGCTGCGCGGCGCGGGCTTCACCGTTGCGCCCGGCCAGATGGGCGAGAACGTCACCACCCGCGGCGTCGACCTGCTCGGCCTGCCGGTCGGCGCCCGGCTCCGCCTCGGCGACGAGGCCATGGTCGAGATCACCGGCCTGCGCAACCCCTGCGCTCAGCTCGAGGAGATCCAGCGGGGACTGATGGCCGCGGTCCTCGATCGGGACGCCGAGGGCCGGCTGGTGCGCAAGGCCGGGGTCATGGGCGTTGTCGTCAGCGGTGGCACCGTCCGGCCCGGCGACGCCATCGCCGTCGAGCTCCCTGCCGCGCCGCACCGCCCACTCGAGCCCGTCTGAGGCGGACCGCCGCTACGCTCCCGACTGCCGCGCGACGTTGCGCCGAACCATCGCCCGTGCCGGCCGCAGGCCGAGCCGGGTGTAGAACGGCTCCAACTCCGGGTCGCACACCAGGTCGACCATGTAGAGGCCCTCGAGCCGCGCCAGCAGGCGCCGCATCAGCTCCGTCGCGATCCCGCGACCCCGGTAGTCCGGCAGCACCTCGAGCAGCGGCACGTAGGCGCTGAGCACACCGTCGCTGACCGCCGTCACGAAGCCCACCACCCGGTCCCCCGCGTCGTCGACGGCCAGCACCACGTGGTCGCTGCCCCGCAGCAGCCGCAGGTGGGTCTCCGGCGACGGCGGGTTCGGCCAGGGCGGGTCGACGAAAAATCCGCGCAGCTGCTCCGGTCGCACCCCGTCGGCCGACTCCCGGTACTGGATCATCGTGCCCCCTCAGCGCTCCCGACCCATCAGGATCCCGCGGCTGGATTATCGCCCCTCAGGCGGCCAGGAGGAGCGGAACGGCGCTCGCCCCCGTACCCGGCGCACTACAGATTCGCAACAACTTCTTCAACGGGGCTTGACATTGGGGCACGGCCGTGTTATTGTACGTACA
>DATKRJ010000338.1:0-2231 GCA_035532355.1 Thermomicrobiaceae bacterium
TACGGCTACGCCCCGGCCGCCGATCACGCCGGCCTGCCGGCGCTCGTCGACGACCTCGACCGGCGCACCCAGGCCGCGAGCGGCGCCCGCGAGACGATCGAGGGGGCCGAGCGCGCGCTGCGGGACGAGCTCCGCCCCGAGATCGAGCGCCGGGCCGCCGCAGTGCGGGGCTTCTTCAAAGCGCTGGGCCTCGAGGACGGCGACGACAACGGCCTCCGCGCCCTCCTCGGCGAGTTCGATGCCTACCGGCTGGCGCGTGGGGAGGCCGGCGAGGCGGAATCCCGGCACCGGCTGGCAACGGAGCAGCTGTCGGACGCCGGGGAACTGGCCGGACTCTCTGACACGGAGCTCGCGGCTCAGCTGCAGTCGGCGGAGAGCGCGGCCGGGCGTCTCGATGCCACGCACGCCGAGATCATCAGGATCGAGACGCTGGTCGACGACGCCAAACGCAAGCGCGACCTCGAGTCCGCGCTGGTCGGCGAGGGCGACGCCCTCGACGCGCTGCGCGAGGCGCGGGGCGAGGAGGTTCGCCTGGCCGCCGGCTGGGTGCTCGGCGAGGCCGTGCGGGAGCGCACCCGTGACCGCCAGCGGCCGCGTGTCTTCCACCACGCCCGTGAGCTGTTCGCCCTCATCACCCAGGGACGCTACCGGCTGGAGGTCGAGGACGGCCAGCCGCCACGGTTCCGGGCCACCGACACGACCACGAATCTGACGCTGGGCCTCGATGAGCTGTCGGGCGCGACTCGCGTCCAGCTCCTGATCGCGGTGCGCGTGGCCTTCGTCGAGGAGATGGAGCGGGGCCCGCGGCTGCCGTTGATCCTCGACGAGGCGCTCGGCAACAGCGACGAGCAGCGCGCCCGCGCCATCATCGAGGCCGCCATCGCCATCGCCCGCGCCGGACGGCAGGTCTTCTACTTCACCGCCCAGCACGACGAGGTCGGGAAGTGGCTCGGAGTCCTCCAGGAGCAGGCCGAGGTGCCGCACGTCGCCATCAATCTCTCGGATGTCCGCGGGCTGGCGGACTTCGACCGCCTGCCGCCGCTGTCGGTGCTCGCCTCGCCGTTCCCCACCATCCCACGGCCCGACGGGCTCGGCTACGACGATTACGGCCGGCTGCTCCACGTGCCCGGATTGGACCCGCGGACGGACGCAGGCGGCGTGCACCTCTGGTACCTGGAGCGCGAACCGGAGCGCCTGCACGCCCTCCTGTCGCGCGGGATTACCACCTGGGGCCAGTTCCGGACGCTGGCCGAGCTCGACGGCGGCCGGCTGCTGCCGGACAACGCGGCAGGCGACCTGATCGCCGCCCGCGCCCGCCTCTTTGGCGCGGCATTCGAGGCCTGGCGGATCGGCCGGCCGCCGCGGGTCGACCGCTCCGTGATCATCGCCTCCGGCGCGATCACGCCGAACTTCCTCGAGCGAGTCGTGGACCTGTGCGATGCGGTCGGCGGCAGCGGGTCCGCACTGGTGGCCGCGCTCCAGGACAACCGGGTGCCGCGGCTGCAGCGACCGCGGGTCGAGCAGCTCCAGGCGTATCTGACGGAAGGCGGCTACCTGGAGGTCGCCGAGCCGCTCGGGCCCGACGACCTGCGGGTCCACGTGCTGGCCGCCGTCGCGGAGGACTTCGTCGCCGGCCGCCTCTCGGTTGAGGAGGTCGACCTGGCCATCAGCCGCCTGCCCGGCGTAGCCGGACCGGCGACGAGCGCCGCGCTCCCGGAACTGGGGTGAGGTGGGCCGGGGCGTCCATGGCCGGTTCGCCGCGCGCCGGCTCTGGAATGCGTCTCAGTCCTTGCCGCCGACGTTACGCTTGAGCACCCGGGCCGTCTCGCGGGTCACCTCGTGGAGGAACGGGCCGCCCCACCAGCCGATCGACAGCAGCGCCGCGAACAGCACCACCGCGTCGATGCTGTCGCGCCCCTCCTTCGTCCAGTAGACGTCCTCCAGGCGCAGCCAGAGGGCGAACTCGTCCAGCGTGAGCGCCGCGCCGGCCCCGTAGAGGATGGATGTCGCGCGGGAGGTGCGCGTCGAGGTGCCCTCCATGCCGGTGCCGACCTCGGCCAGCCAGAGGTAGCCGACTCCCAGCAGGCTGAAGATGCCCCAGATCAGATGGTGCAGGTGCAGTCCCTTGCGCGAGACGTCGTGGAACGGGCCGACCTTGCGCCGGATGGCGTGGGTGATGGCGCGCACGGTCGCGAAGGCGACGAAGAACGCGATCGACGACAGGAACAGCC
>DATKRJ010000339.1:0-5041 GCA_035532355.1 Thermomicrobiaceae bacterium
GCCGCCTCGACCACGTCCTGCACCGCGCCCTCGTCGCCCGTCACGGAGGGCACGCGCACCAGCGACTGGAGCAGACTGACCGCCTCGGCCCGGCGCTCGTCGACCGCGCGCAGCACCGCGGCGCGCAGCCCGTCCACGTCCCTGTCGCCGGTCACGTCAGCGGCTGTCCCGCAGCAGCGGCCGGGTCAGGCAGGTTGGGCCGCCCGTCCGGTTGTGCGAGATCTCCTGGCCGGTGAAGGTCGTGACCTCGCAGCCGGCCGCGCGCAACCGCCGGGCGGTCTCCTGGTTCTCCTCGAGCAGCAGGCAGCGGCGGGGGCCGAGCGCCAGCACGTTGCAGCCCTGGCTGCCAAACTCCTCGTCGGGAATCTGGATCGGCTGGATGCCGCGCTCGTGCAGCAGTCGCACCAGCTCGACTGCCATCAGGGGCAGCGAGACGACCGCCAGGTCGTCGTCCAGCATGCTGATGAGGGAGAGGAGGTGCAGGCACTCGTCCGGACCGTGCCAGTGGGGCAGGTCGAGGCCGATGACCTCCACGTCCTGCGCGGCCATGATCGCGCGCAGCTGGCGGATGCCCTCGCTGTTCGTCCGGTAGCCGCGGCCGACCACGATCGTGTGGGGGTCGAGCCAGAGGCAGTCGCCGCCCTCGAGTGTGCCCGGTGCGACGATCCGGCCGGCGATGGGGATGCCGAGGTCACGCATGGTCGATTCGGCCAGATCGACTTCGCGGGCGCGCAGCGGCTTGCCCATGCGGCAGAGCACCGCGCCGCCGTCGGTGACGATGACAGGGTCGTAGGGGAAGATGGCGTCCTGGAGGGAAGGATCGTCGATCTCACCGACAGCCAGGTCGACGCCTCGCTCGGCCAGGATCGCGCGCAGGGCGGCGTGCTCGCGCGCGGCGCGCTCGTGGTCGATCGGGTGCACGTAGCCGAAAGCCTGCCAGGAGACGGACTGACTCGGTGGCACGGGTGGATAGACCAGCACTCTGCGCAGCGTCCCGACCATCGTGTTGCCGCCCCAACTGCGCTCAATCGCCACGTCGCCGCTCCTCCCGCTGCCCGACCGCCGCTCCGGTCCGCATCCTACCAGCGGCCATCACCACGAGCCATGGATAGGCCGTTCGTGACCCGCCTAAGCGCCGCGACTACCGGCGTCGGCATGGTTGACAACGGATCGTGTCCTGCCCATGCTGGCGCCGTTCTGACCAAATCGTTCACCGTCGCGTTAAGCGCAGTGTCCTGGCTCGGTCCGCCCGCTTTGCGGAAGACGAATTGCCGCGGTGGGGCCGGTGAGATCAGACGGAGGTGACCTGTGAGCGCGAGACTGGACCTGAAGCTGGGACTGATCCTGCCCGAGGGAGAGCGAGACATGGACGGGCGGACCGCCTCCTGGTCCGACTATACCGCGATGGCGCGAACGGCCGAGGAGATGGGCTTCGACTCCCTGTGGTTCGTCGACCACCTCCTCTATCGGGAGGGCGCCTCGGTCGAGCCACCGCAGGGGGTGTGGGAGTGCTGGTCGGTGCTGGCCGCGCTCGCCGCCGTCACCTCGCGGGTCGAGCTCGCGCCGCTGGTCAGTTGCACCGGTTACCGCAACCCCGCCCTGCTGGCCAAGATCGCCGACACCGTGGACGAGATCGCCGGAGGACGGCTGTTACTGGCGCTCGGTGCCGGCTGGCACGAACCCGAGTACGGAGCGTTCGGCTTCCCCTTCGACCACCGCTACGCGCGCTTCGCGGAGGCCCTGACGATCATCCATGGGCTGCTGCGGGACGGGCACGTCGACTTCGCGGGGAGGTACTACACGGCCCGGGACTGCGAACTCCGACCGCGTGGGCCGCGCGGCGGCACCATCCCGATCATGCTCGGGACCACCGGCGAGAAAATGCTGCGGCTGACCGCGCGCTACGCCGACCAGTGGAATGCCTGGCTGGCGATGACGGACAGCTCACCCGAGCGTCTGCCGGACCTCAACGCGGCGGTCGACGCCGCCTGCGCGGAGGTGGGCCGCGATCCGTCGACCCTCGAGCGCACCATCGCCGTCATGGTCGACGTTCGCGGGAACAGCGAGATCCCTGCAAGCATGGGCCGCGGCGTCGCGACGCCGATCTGCGGGGCTCCCGAGGCGATCGCGGCGACGCTGCGGCGCTTCGCCAACCACGGCGTGCGCCATTTGCAGCTGTACCTGATCCCCAACACTGTCGAGACGATCCGGGCGTTCGAGCCGGTCCTGCGGGAGCTCGGCCGAGCGTGACGCCGCGACCGTGCGTCGGTCGTCGTGCACCGGGTTGGCGGAATCTCCTCGCAAGTCGCGCGGCCTGACGTGAAGAAGCCCCTCCCCGCGCATCGCGGGGAGGGGGCGAGAGCGCGGGTCCAGACTATGGCACGGCCGGCAGCGCAGCCTGGCGCACGAGCCCGTTCAGGCGCGGCACGTCCGTCTCCACGACTGCCGCCAGCGCGTCGAGCTGCGCATCGATCTCGCCCGCCAGCTTTTCGTACACCTCGTACGACTGCCGGGTCGGCCGGGCGTCGGCGCTCGACACCACGCCGACCAGCGCCGCCAGCTTTGCGTTGAGCTTGGGCGGGAAGTGGAGCGGGTCCTTGGGGACCTGCAGGCGCGGCTCGATCAGCACGTTCTCGATGGTCGTCAGCGTCTCGGCGATCGACTGCGCGGTTTCCGCGATCGGGGCGTGGTCGGCCGCCTCGCCGCGCCGCTGCCACTCCTCGACCTGTGGGCGCAGCTTGCGGATGCGATTGACCGCGCCGTGGGCGTCGGAGAGCTTGTCGCGGATCTCAAGTAGTAGCTGGAACTGGGCTTGCAGATCGTCATCGCTCGCCGGTAGGCGCGGGTCCTTGCGGATCTCGAAGAGCTGGGTGAACGACTCGCTACCGACAGTGAGCTGCACCGTGTAGCTACCTGGAGGCGCGGTCGGGCCGTCGACCCCGCCCGAGCGGAACATAGCGCCCGGCACGGTGACGCCCTCCGGGTAGCGCATATTCCAGACGAAGCGGTTGAGCCCGGCCTTCGCCGGCACGGCGGGCTCCTTCTTGTCGCCGTTGCCCTTCGGCCGGCTGGAGAAGGTCTTGATCTCGTTGTCGGCGGCGTCGAGGAAGGTCAACGTGATCTCTTCGTCCGGCTCGGTCGCCAGGAAGTAGTTGACGAGCACGCCGTCCGGCGGGTTCTGGCCCGCATCGACCAGGACTTCCTTCTTCGTGCCGTCGGGACGGTCGACCATGCGGTAGGTGATCATCGACGCGCCGGTGCCCTGGTAGTTGTTGCCCGGCCCGGTGGCGCGGCCGAAGCCACGGTTGGTGTAGAAACGGATCGTCGGCCGCGGCGCGAAGAGCTGCGCCCGCGCGGACGCCATCTGCTGGAGTGGCGAGATGTCGTCCAGGATCCAGAAGGAGCGGCCGTGGGTGGCCAGCACCAGGTCGTCGTCCTTGACCACCAGGTCGTGGATCGGCACCACCGGCAGGTTGCCGCCCAGCCGCTGCCAGTGCCCCCCGTCGTCGAACGACAGGTACAGCCCTGTCTCCGTCCCGGCATACAGCAGCCCTCGCCGCACCGGGTCCTCCCGGATCACCCGGCTGAAGTCGTCGGCCGGGATGCCGCCGGTGATGACCTGCCAGGACGCCCCGTAGTCGGCGGTCTTGAGCAGGTAGGGGCGGAAGTCGTCGTGCTTGTAGCGCGTGGCGGCCAGGTAGGCGGTGGCGGGGTCGTGGGGGGAGGGCTCGATGATGGAGATGAGGGCCCAGTCGGGCAGGAGGGCGGCGGGCGGGGTGACGTCCTGCCAGGAGGCGCCGCCGTCACGCGAGACATGGACCAGGCCGTCGTCGGCGCCGGCCCAGAGGAGGCCCGGCTGCACGGGGGACTCGGCGAAGGCGAAGAGGGTGTCGTAGTACTCGGCGCCGGTGTTGTCGCGGGTGATGGGGCCGCCGGAGGGCTCCTGCCTGGTCTTGTCGTTGCGGGTGAGGTCGGGGGAGAGGACCTCCCAGGACATGCCCTCGTCGGTGGAGCGGTGGACGTGGTTGGAGGTGACGTAGAGCACCTTCGGATCGTGCGGCGAGAGCATGGTCGGGTAGGTCCACTGGAAACGGTACTTGAGCTGATTCGCGCCCCAGCCGAGCGAGGCCTCCGGCCACACGTTGATGTTCTGCCGCTGGCCGGTGGTGTGGTCGTAGCGTGTCAGGAAGCCGCCGTAGCTGCCCGCGTAGATGATGTTGGGCTTCCGCGGGTCCACGGCGATGTAGCCCGACTCGCCGCCACCGATGTCGAACCAGTCGGAGCGGGTGATGCCGGCCAGGTTGGAGCGGCTGGCGACGCTGATGGTGGTGTTGTCCTGCTGAGCGCCGTAGACCCGGTAGGGCACCTGGTTGTCGGTGGTCACGTGGTAGAACTCGGCCGTCGGCTGATTGTAGATGTTCGACCAGGTGCGGCCGCCGTTCAGGCTCACGGTGGCGCCGCCGTCGTTGCCCTCGATCATGCGGTTCGAGTTGTTCGGGTCGATCCACAGGTCGTGGTGGTCGCCGTGCGGGATCGGCATCTGGATGAAGCTCTTCCCACCGTCGATCGACTTCCAGGCGCGCAGGTTCAGCACCCAGACGGTCTCGGCATCCCGGGGATCGGCGTAGATGTGCATGTAGTACCAGGCGCGCTGGCGTAGCTCCCGGTCTTCCGAGAGCCGCGTCCAGCTCTCGCCGTAGTCGTCGGAGCGGAAGACGGCCCCGTCCTCCGCCTCGACGATGGCCCACACCCGCCCGGCGCGGGCCGGCGAGGCCACGACCCCGATCTTGCCCAGCACCCCCGTCGGCAGCCCCGGCTTACGCGTCAGCTCCTCCCAGGAGTCGCCCCCGTCGCTCGAGCGGAAGAGGCCGCTGCCCGGCCCCCCGCTGACCAGTTCGTGCGGCCGGCGGATCGCCTGCCAGCAGGCGGCGTAGACCACGCGCGGGTTGGACGGGTCGATCGACAGGTCGATGGCCCCGGACTCGGCGTCGCGGAAGAGCACGTGCTGCCAGGAGCGGCCGCCATCGCGGGAGCGGAAGAC
>DATKRJ010000340.1:0-7168 GCA_035532355.1 Thermomicrobiaceae bacterium
TAAAGTCCCCGCGCTGACGGGACGAAGCCCACTGAAGGGGCTGAGTTCCGGCCAATAGTTGCGAGAAGTGCTGTAGAAGGCGCATCAGGAGGACACGGTCCGGCGCGCTTGGGCGATCTCGTCCTCGCCGTAGCGGTAGGCGCGGAAGACGTGGTTGTGCGGACCCTCGTTGGGGCGGGCCGGCGAGACGCCGAAGTGCGGGTTGACGTACTCCCAGACCGTCTCGCCCGCCGCGGTCACCTCGAACAGCCGGCCGAACCAGCCCTCGCAGATGAGGGTGTTTCCGTTGGGCAGGCGCTGGGCGTTCGAGATGAACGGGCTGAAGAAGTCGGCGAGGTGGGGCTCCTGATAGCTCCAGACGATTTCCTTGGTGGCAACGTCGACCTCGATCACTCGCGAGTAGGGCAGCGGGTGGTCGAGGCGGTGCGTACCGTTGTCGAAGATGAGCAGGCGGCCGTTCGGCAGCGGCTGCGGCGCGTGCTGCTGGGCGAGCGACGGCGCGCCCAGCTTCCAGACGATCGCGCCGCTCGTGCGATCGACGATGGCCACCGTCGAGATGGTGCGGAAGCTGACGACCAGGTTGCCGTCCGGCAGCTCGGCGACGGCGTTGCCGTGTGTCCACTCCTTGCGCTCGTCCTGCGCCGCCACGATCCGGTCAACCGCCGGGTCGAGATGCTCCCAGGCCCGCCACTCCCAGACGACGCGCCCGTCGGTGGTCAGCTCGACCAGGTAGTCGGCGTGCATGAGGCCGTCGTGCTCGGTGCCGGTCAGGCCGCCCTGGACCCTGGCCGCGAGCTCGGCCGGTAGCGGCGCCAGACAGAGGAGCAGGACGTTGCCGTTCTCGAGTCGGATGCCGTCGTGGTGGTGGTCCGGGTGCCGCACCTCCCAGAGGACGCGGCCGTCCCAGTCCATCTCCAGGGCGATGCCGCCCTTCCAGCCGCCGGTCGCGACGTAGCGCTCGGAGTCTTCGGGGACGCGCCCGTTGTAGAAGAGGGTGCCGTGGTCGGTCAGGTAGCCGTAGAGCCCGGGCGGGTAGGGCATCTCCCAGGTATGGACGACCTCGCCGCGCATGTCTATGAGGTAGACAGTGCGCTCGGCGATGGCCGGCGTGAAGAGGGTGTAGCCGGAGTATGCCCGGTCGAGATCGTGGGCGCGCAGGCCGACGCCGGCCCGTTTCCCCTTCAGCTGCTCGACGGTCGGCACGGGCGCGCTCCCTTCCGGTGAGTCGACGACGGGAGGCACGGTAGGGCAACGCGAGCGCGCGCGCAAGCCGATGTGCGATGCTGCCGCCGCGGCATCCGAGACACGATGGCGGAGGGAGGCGCACCGGTGGACGAACGGACGCGGAGCGTAATCGAACGCTACTGGGCGACGATGAACCGTAACGACTGGTGGGGCGTGGGCGACCTGCTGCACGACGAGTTCGTGCTCGAGTACCCACAGTCGGGCGAGCGCATCCGCGGGCGTGAGCGCAACGCGCTGCTGAACGAGCACTACCCCTCGCCGGGCCCCTGGACCTTCACCGTGGAGCGGCTGCTGGTCGAAGGCGACGACGCGGTGACGGACGTGGCAGTGCGCGGCGCGGAGTTCGCGGGCCGGGCGATCTCCTTCTTCGAGCTGGATGACGGGCTCATCCGCCGCATCACCGAGTACTGGCCGGAGCCGTTCGTGCCGGCCGAGTCCCGCGCCGCGTTGGTCGAGTGATCGCGTACGATCAGCGGAAGAGGTCGCGCTCGGGGTCCATGACCAGCCCCGCCGCGCCCTCGTCGCCGGGCTCCCAGCGGTAGCCGCGGACGATGGCGACGGGCCGGCGGTCCAGCTTGCCCATCACCAGCTCGGAGGCAGAGGCGATCTCGTCGGCAACGGCGATGACGGTCGCGCGGAGCTCGTAGCCGTGCTCGTCGTACTGCCCGCGGTAGTCGAGCAGCGGCCGAATTCCGGCGGCCCCGATCGCGATGTTCACGATGCCGCGGCGCCAGGGCCGGCCGAAGGAGTCGGTGATGACGACCGCGACGTCGGCGCCGAAGCGTGTGACCAGCGTCTCGCGGATCCGTTTCGCCGAGCCGTCGGGATCGAGCGGAAGCATCGAGACGACCGTCCCGGACACGTTGGAGGCGTCGACCCCGGCGTTGGCACAGATGAACCCGTGGCGCGTCTCGGCGATGATCAGCCCCCGGTCCATGCGGACAATGCGGGCGCTCTCGCGGAGCACGACCTCGACGTGGCGCGGGTCCTTGCCGTAGCGCTCGCCGAGCTCGCGCGCCAGGGCGGAAGGCTCGACGCCGGCCAGCTCCACCAGGCGGCCCTCCGACTTCGACACGAGCTTGTGGGTGACGATGACCACGTCCCCATCCTCGGCACGCAGCCCATTCCCCTCGATGCCGCGCACCACCAGCTGGGCCGGGTCGTCCCCGGGCCGCGCCTCGGGGATCCCGTCGACTCCGATCACCCGGATCTCCGCCGCCATCGCGCCTCTCGCTCCCTGCCCGAACTCACGCGGTACCGCGTCGTGCTACAGCCCGCTCGAGATCAGCCGCTCGATCGGCACCAGGATGGTAATACGCGTCTGCTTTCGGAACTCCGCGATCTGGGACTGCGCCCGGTCCGCGCCATTGTAGCGGACGGCGAGCTCGGCAATGTCGCGCTGCGCGACCTCCTGGTCATCGATCAGCTCGGCGCGGCCGAAGGCCGTGACGTAGGTGTACTCGTCCTCGACGCAGATCGAGACGCGCGGATCGTTCCGCAGGTTGCTCGCCTTGACCCGCCCCTGGGCGGTGTTCATCATGATGGTGTCGCCATGCAGCGTGAACCACATGACCGTCTGCTGGGGTGTACCGTCGGGGTTGACGGTCGCCAGCACGCCGAAGCGCCGCTCGTCGAGGAACGTCCGCACCGCGACCGGAATCTCCATGCATCTCCTCCACACTTGAACGCCCGGCAACTCGCTGCCGGGCGCACCCACGTCGTCGTTCGCGCGCCGGGGCCCGTTGGGTTTCGCTCCTCCTCAACCCCGGCGACGGCCCGTCGATTCCCGAGCTGGTGTGCCGCGCCGAGCCGCCAGCGACAGCAGCAGCGCCAGGGCGACGGCGGCGCACCCCAGCGCGAGCAGGATGAGGCGGGTGTAGTCCCGGATCGGGGTGAAGTCGGCCCGGGTGCCACGGACGGTGATGAAGCCCACGGGCTGCACCTGGAGCATCCCGCCTCCGACCACGCCCCCACCGAGGCCGGCGCCATTCCCACTCGGGGTCCCGGTAGAGGCGAGGCCGAACCGCACGCGAGCCTCGGCGACCGGGATGACGGTCGCGTCGCCCACGACGTGCGCCGGGCCGAAGAGGCACTGGGTGGACCGGCCGCGGCCGATCCCACCGCTGACGTCACGCGCCGCGTTGCCGACGGTGTCCACGAGTCTCATCCGGTCCCTCCCTGCCGCCGGCGGCTATCTTACCGCCCCGGCCTGGTGCTTGACCCGTCCGGCGTTTCCGTGGCGGCCGAGAGAGAGCGATTCGGACGGCGACGGGCGGTAGCGGGGTGGATGGGACGTCCCAAGCGAGACGTCACACCGCGCCCGACCGGGGATCGACTCCTGACCGGGGCACGGTCCGCCGCTACAATGGGTGCGGAGCGGCGTGTCGGGCATGCGTCGCGCGCCGCGGGCAGGAGGTCGAAGTGGCCGGGTTCTCCAACGTCTCTGCCGTCGTCGTGCCGCTGGACGGATCGGAGCTCGCCGAATCGGCGCTGCCCTACGCCGTCGAGCTGGCGCGGCTGTTCGGCGCCCGGGTGGTGCTGCTGCGGGTGCTGGAGGAGATGCGCCCGCTCTACGACGCCCGCCGGCATGAGGTGGTCTGGCTGGACCCGGCGAACCCGCACCTGCACCTGCTCAGCCCCGAGCTGTTGAAGCCGGAGGTCGATCGTTTGACGGCCGCCGGGATCGCTGTCGAACCCGTGGTCCGCCTGGGCGATCCCCGGGTCGAGATCATCCGGGAGGCAGCGGAGCAACCCGACCGGCTGGTCGTGCTCGCCAGCCACGGTCGCGGCGGCCTGGGCCGCGTCGTGCTGGGCAGCACCGCGACGCGCGTCCTACAGCTGGCGCCGGTGCCGGTCCTGGTGGTCCGCGCGCGGGGGAGAGCCGATCAGCCCGACGGCATCCGTTTCGGTCGCATCGTCGTGCCTCTGGACGGGTCGTCCCTGGGCGAGCAGGCACTGCTCCCGGCGGTGGAGCTCACGCGCCGCTCCGCGGCGACGCTCGAGCTGGTGCGGGTGGCCGAGACGTATCGAGACGAGCTGCCCGACCTGCCGCCCTCGATGCTGACGTCCCCGTCGTACCGGGACATCGTGGCGCAGTTCGCCGCGCTGGAGCGGGAGGCCGGCGCCTACCTGGACGGCATTGCCGATCGGCTGGCAGCGGACGAGGTCGCCGCCACCACGGAGGTACTGAGCGGCGACCCAGCACGCCAGCTGCTGGCCTACGCCGAGCGGGAGAGCCCCGATCTCGTCGTGATGACCTCGCACGGCCGCGGCGGGCTCGCGCGCTGGTTCTTCGGCAGCGTCACGGACAAGCTGCTGACTGCCTCCCGGGTGCCCGTGCTCATCGTGCGTACTCACGAGCCGGATCAGGCGTGAGCGACGCGTTCCCGGTGAAGCGACCGCGCACGGCGCTGGGCGTCGCCGAACTGTCGCGTAGCCTCGGCTTCTACGTCGACCTGCCGGGCTTCGCCCTGGAGCGCCGGGACGCCGCCGGGGATCTGGCCTGGCTGGATGCCGCCGGCTACCCGGTCCTGCTGGCCGGTCCGGCGGCCGGCGACCTCGCCGCCCAGCTCACTCCGGATACCGACGTGTTGGCGCCGGGCGGGACGCTGCACGCGCTTGGCGTCGACCTCGACGAGCTCGCGCGGCGGCTCGGTTCGCTGGGGATCGCGTTCGAGATGGTCGAGCGGTCCTGGGGGGACCGGGTGCTGAGGTTCACGGACCCCGACGGCTACCGGATCGCCTTCGAGGCGCCGGCGCGCTGGTCATCGGAGGAGGCGATGCGGCACTACGCGGCCGGAGCGCGGGCCCTGGAGGAGGCCGTCGCCGGACTCGATGCGTCCGGGCTCGACGTCGAGCTGGAGCCGAGCGGCTGGACGGCGCGGCAGGTTGTTCACCACCTGGCGGACACCGAGGCGTTGACCTACCCGGCGCTGCTCGCGGCGCTGGCCGAGCCCGGCCGCGAGTGGCGCGGAAATCCGTGGAGCCCCGACCGCCGGGCCGGCTCGCTCGACTACCGGTATCGCCCGGTGGCACCGTCGCTGGCACTCTTCGCGGCGACCCGCGCGAGCGTGCTCGAGCTGCTCGAGCGGCTGCCGGCGCGCTGGGGACAGGCGACGCGGAGCGCGGACGGAACCCCGCACCCGACGGTGGTCGCCCTGGTCGGAATGCTCGCCGGCCACGCGCTGGAGCACATCGAGCAGATCCGGTCGGCCCGACGGCGGATGGAGCGGTGACGGCGCCACCGCTCCCCGGTCGCGGTCACGGCTCCGTGACGAGCCGGCTGGCCTCGGTGTTCCCGATGTGTTCCGGGTAGGTTGGCCGGTAGCCGCGCAGCCGTGCGATCGGCGACAGCAGCAGCGCCAGCAGCCGGAGCACCGGGAACGGTGGACGGGTCAAGCGGATCTCGTCGGAGAACTCAGGGATCATGACGGCCATCTGGAGGAGGGACGGAACACCGTCCGCGTTGACCTTTCCATCCCGTACCGCACCGAAGTAGGTGCGAAAGAACGCCTCCGTTCGCAGCGCGGGGCGGACCTCCTGGGTCGCCCGCGCCTCCTCGCTGCCCTCGTTCCAGAAGTTGTGCGGGGTGTTGGGCGGGATGACGATGCGCTCGCCCGCCCGCACCACCTGGATCTGCCCACGGACGGAGAAGTGGAGCACTCCCGAGAGTACCGTGGCGCTGCTCTCCTGATAGGGGTGCACGTGCTCCGGCTCGGCCGGGCCGGGCGGGTTGGCCGTCTCGATCTGGAGCACTGAGCCGTCCGTCGGTCGGAAGCGCATTCGCTGCCCAGTACGGGGGTTGAGGATCTCGACTCCGACTCCGGTCATGGTATCCCTCCTGTGCGCTGGCGAAGATCGACCGCTGTGAGGCGCGCTGACCGGAACCTCCCTATACTTGCCGTCATCCGTCGCGCGGCACCATGCCCTCGACGGCTAGCGGTCTGGCTGAATTCGATAGAGGAAGTATATAGTTAATTGGCGCGCTCGTCAATACCCCGTCGCTACCATTCACCCCAACGGCAGGCGCGGGCAGACGCGACCCGGCAGCAGATCCTTGCCGCAGCCGAGCGGCTCTTCGGAGCGTCCGGCTACGCTGCCGTAACCATGGAGGCGATTGCGCGAGCGGCCGACGTGTCGGTGGCGACGGTCTACCTACACTTCCCCGGGCGGGCTGCGATCGTCGAGGCGCTGGCGGAGTCGATCGTCTCCGCGCCCGACCTGGGCGTCGAGCAGGTGGTTCAGGGGGCCGAACCGGTCGAGCAGTTGCGGATCGGAGCGCACATCATCCGAAACCTGAACGAGCGCTCCCACGTGGTTGTGGACATTCTGCGCGGGGCTCAGGGGAGCGACGAGCGCCTAGCGCAGCTCTGGGCAGAGTGGCAGGCGGGCCATCTCAACGCGATGCGTCGGTCGGTCGCGGGCCTCATTGCCCGTGGTGGGCTGCGCGCGGACGTCACGGAGGAGGAGGCAGTGGACATCCTCTACGCCGTGACCGGCACGGAGGTCTACCGGGCGCTGGTCCGGGAGCGGGGCTGGACGCCGCAGCGCTATGAGGAGTGGCTCTTCCGGGCCGCCGGCAAGGAGCTTCTCCCGTAGTCCCTCGCACCGGCCGTTGCGGCTGGACCGCCGAATGCGCCGCGCTCAGACGGCGCCCGCGTGGTGCTCGCCGATGCCGGGCACGGCCGCGCGCAGGTCGGCGACGGCCCGCTCGACGGCGGCGCGGTCGACCCCGGTCTCGACGCCCAGCCCCGCGAGCAGGCGCAGCAGCTTCTCGGTGGCGAGGTTGCCGGGAGCGCCCGGGGCGAACGGGCAGCCGCCCATGCCGCCGGCCGCCGCGTCGTAGACGCGCACACCGTAGTCGAGGCCCAGCATGACGTTGGCCAGCGCCAGCCCGTGGGTGTCGTGGAAGTGCAGGCCGATG
>DATKRJ010000341.1:0-11626 GCA_035532355.1 Thermomicrobiaceae bacterium
AAGCGGGCGCGCTCGAAGTACTGCACGGTGTAGACCTGTCCCGTGTCCGGGTTCTTCTCCTGGAACTCCTCGCTGATCGGCATGCCATAGGCCGCCAGCCCACCGAACTGGTTCCAGTAGCCCGCGAACCCGGCACACAGGTTGTGCCCCGTGGCCGCGAAGAAGGTGCAGCCGGCCTTGGCGGCGGTCGGCACGAAGGGTGCCTGGGTGGCGCGACCGGCCGTCACCTCGTCGCCGACCAGGCCGAGCAGGACGTCGAAGTGGCTGGGGTCGGTGCCCGGGTGCCACTCAAAGCGTGCCCGCTCGAAGTACTGGACGGTGACGCCGTTCTCGACGAACTCCTCGGTCAGCGGATAGCAGTAGATGGCCAGGCCGCCAAACTTGTTCCAGTACGACTGGAAGCCGGCACACAGGTTGTGGCCGGTGATGGCGAAGTAGGTGCAGCCGGCCCGGGCTGGTTCGGGCTGCATGGCGCGCTGCTCCGCGGTCGCCCGGGCGAAGCCGGCGCTCGGCGCGATCGGAAAGGGTTCGAGCAATAGTGCTGGGACCGCCTGTGCGGTAGCCAGTAGATTGTCGCCCGGCGTATCGTCGCGGTAGCGGAAAGCTCCGTCCGCGTTCTGGAATCGGCGCAGCGCGTCGACCGCGTGTCCCCATGCGTCCGAGTTCGGGTCCTCCCCGGCCGCGACGATCGCCTGAATCACGAGCGCGGTCGAGTTGGCGTCTCCTACCGGCGGCGACTCGGCGCCAATCTGGTAGACGAACGAGCCGTCCGACGTCTGCGCCGCGTGGAGGTAGCCGAGCGCGGCGTCGATAGCCGTCGAGTGCGGTCGCCCGGCAGCGACGAGCGCTTGGATCACCACGGCGGTGGTGTTCGTGTCACTCTGGCCAGCTAGCGTCGAACCGGTGAACGCCCAGCCTCCATCGGCGGCCTGACCGTGGTCGAGCGAGTCGAGTGCGGCCGATGGCACCGGGCCGCCGGCTCCGACCAGCGCCAGTACGGCGTAGGCGTCGACATACAGCTGCGTGTCGTAGAGTCCGGACCCCGCGTTGTAGGCGGACTGAAGACGTGGGATCAGATCGACGCCGCCGAACCGACGCGGGTCCAGCCCGGCCGCGACCGCGGCAAGGGCCAGCTTGGCGGCGCCTCCGGTCGTCGCGCCGTAGGCTCCTACCGATGCGGCGAGGAAGTCGGCGGTCGAGTGGTTCCCCGACAGTACCAGCGACGGATCGATGCCGGCCGCGGCGAACGCCACGGCGGTGTCGGCGGTGGAGCCGGCGTCGCTGGTTGCGCCGAGTCCGGCAAAGCCGCCGTCGAGTTGCTGCTGCGCGCGCAGCCAGTTCGTTGCGGCGACAACGGCAGTATTCGACGAAGGCCCAGCCGCGGCCGAGGCCGTCAGCCCCAGCAGCAGGCCGACCATGCCGACGATAAGGATGGTGCGCTTCACCCTGGTCCCCCAATTCCCTATCGATTGTCCGGGAAGTCCGGTACGCCCGGTCGTTCGTGGGAGCATGGAGACACTACGGTGACGCACAGGTGATCGCCATGGTGTCCTCCCTCCTTGGCTCGAGGCGGTTGGGACACGGCGACGACGGGTAATCTGGCTTCGCCGCGCAGGCGGCGTCACAGTTGCGGCACAGCCCCGGACTCTCACCGGTGTTCCCCCGCGCGGGCCGATCGTGCGAACGACCGGCTCTCGCCGCCGCTGGGACTGTGACTGAGGGCGTCAGCTCACGGTCGAAAGTCTGGCATCCGGGGATGATTCCGTCAACGGGACTGGAATTCGGAAGCCGCGACGCATGATCGGTAGAGACGCGTATACTGCCCGTGAGAGGGAGCCGCAGTTGTGGATCCGGTGAGCCCGTACGATGAGTTGAGTGGCAACGTGGTTGCCCTGAGCGTGGCGATGCCGAGCGAGGCGCGTCACGTGTTGGCCGATCTCGACCGCGCGCGGCCGATCGCGGTTGGCCCGTGGCGCGGCTGGTGTGGGGTCGTTTCCGAGCGTCCCGTGGTGCTGCTGCTGACTGGGATCGGGATGGTCAACGCCGCCGCCGGACTGGCCGCCCTGCTATCACGCTGGCGTCCGCGCGCGATCCTCAACGTCGGCTGCGCGGGCGCTCATCGGGTCGACGTGATGCCGGGAGATGTCATCGCCGCGACCGCAACGGTGGCCCACGGATCGATCGCGGTGCTCCCGGACGGATCGGAGCACTTCATCGGGCACAACTTCGACGTGGAGGGCGCCACCCTCACGCCACACCGGCTCGACGCCGATTCGCAGCTGCTGGCCCTGGCCCGACGCGCGACCGTCGGCTGGAGCCCCGAGCCGTGGCCGGAGTCGACCATGCGCGAGCCGGCCGTGCATTTCGGCATCGTGGCTTCCGCCGACTGTTTTACCCAGCACACGGCCCGAATTGAGGCACTGCACGCTCGCCACGGCTCGCTCTGTGAGGACATGGAGGCCGCGGCGCTGGCGCAGGTTGCGGCAATTCATCGGATACCGTTTCTCGCGATCAAGGACGTGTCGAACAACGAGTTTCTGAACACGACCGTGCATGGACCACACGGTCCCAACCTCGTGTCGGTGCGTGACGAGCTCGGCCGCCGCGCCTGGGATCTCACGCGGCGGACCATAGGCGGGCTGGAGGTCGAACGCTAGGCGAGAGAAATGGGCGCCGCGATGCCGTCGCGAATCCGCGACGCCATTTGGCTACAAGTACCCGTGCAACAACTCGCGTCTTGACCTTGACAGATGACTCGCGACGATGAACACTTATGGCGTGCTATCCACTCTAACGCGACGATCCATCGGAGGAAACCGCGACGTCCAGCAAGACCGAGTCAACCGAGTCCCGGACTTCCACCGCGTCGAGTGACCGTGGCCGCAACGGCCGGCGCCACGCTCTGGTGGACCGTTTTGTCGTTGACGCCATGCGGTCGCTCTCCTGGGGCGCCTACTGGATCCCGTGGCCGATCTGGCACCTGCTTGCGTTTCTGGCCGGTGTCGGCGGAATGGCCCTGGGGCTGCGGCGTGTCGTGGTCGACAACGTCCGCCACGTTCGCCACGACGACCAGCCGTCCACTCTGGTGACCTGGTACCTCGGGGTGCAGGCCATAGCCAGCCACTGCAAGACGATCGTCAGTCTGCTTCGGGCGGGGCGAGACGCTTCGATGTCGCCGGACATGCTGGAGATCAAGGGGCTCGATAACCTCCAGGCGCACCTCGGTAAGCGGGGCACGGTGGTGGTTGCCCCTCACGCCGGGCCGTACCCGACTCTCGGCCTGATGGCGGCGCGCTGGTTACGCGCTCGTGGCTTCGAGGGCGAACTTGCCGTAGTTGTGAGGTTATTCGAGCCGCTCAAGTCCCCCGCATTGATGGAATGGTTCACTCAGCGGTTCAGCCAGGATGGCGTGACGGTGGTCGCCGCCAACGAGCCGCCCGCGCGGCTGGCCCGGACACTGCTCGGAGTGCTTCGCAAGGGCGGAATCGTCATCCTGTTCGTCGACGAGCCGGGGCCGAATCCGTCGATCGCGGTGCCGTTCTTCGACGGCACTATCCAGATGCCGATCGGGCCGGCCCGCTTGGCGCGGGCCACCGGCAGCGTGATCCTCCCGTGCATGGCTACCTACGGGCCTTCGCGGACCTCGGAGTTGACCGTGCTGCCGCCCATCGAGCCGTCGGCATCGGTGCAGGTGACGCTCGGCTCGGTCGCCCGTGCGCTCGAGGAGCTGATTCACCGGCATCTGGACCAATGGAGCATGCTCACGCCGGTGTGGCAGGCGTCCGAGGTAGCAGCCGGCGCGGCGCCGCCTGACGGATACAGCTACGCGGACCTCCATCTGCACACACCTGGAAGCGACGGGCTCTGCTCAGTCGCCGACTGGCTCCTCTCGGCGAGCGAGTCCGACGTAGCGGTCATCGCGGTCACCGACCACGATCACCTGGACACCGTGCGGGCATTTGTCGACGAGGTCAATGGCATGTCGCCACGGCTAATCCCGGGCGTGGAGGTCACGGCGCGCGGCCGAATCGTGCACGTCGGCGTGCTGTTCCCGGAGACGATACCGGCGACGCTGCCCAAACCGGGAACACCCCTGCTGGAAGTGGTTCGCTGGGCGCGTACGGTGCCCGGGAGCATCGTGGTGCTGGTGCACCCGCTGCCGCTGCTATGGCGGATGCAGCTTCGCCGTCTCGAACGGGCGAACCTCCTGCCGGACGCCATGGAGACGAGCTTCCCACTGGTCTTCTGGCGCGGTCCCGCGCTCGAGCGCGGGGCGCGGCGGTATCACCTGGCTGCCCTGGGAGGCACTGACGCGCACCTGGCAGCAGGGCAGCTTGGACGCCACGTGACGTGCTTCCCCGGTGAATCGCCGGCAGATCTGGTCGACGCGATCCACACCCGGCGCACCACGGCGACGACCCGACCGGCGCGCATCGGCCGGTTGCCGTTCCAGCTCTACGCCTTGCAGTGCGCCTACAGTTGGCTCTATCCCTTCCGCGGCGCCCCTGCGGTCGCGACCGTCCGCTCGGGCCTGCTCACTTTGGCCAGGGCTCGTTCGCGCACGATCGTCCGCGGACCGGTGCCGCTCCAGGCTTCCACTGACGCCGAACGTGCCATGGAAGCTACCGGCACTGACCGGTGAGTTGGGCCGTGTCTATCGGTCTGCCACGGCAATCAAAAACCACGTCGCTCGCGGGCGATCCGTTTGCGCGCCCACGCTATGCTGCGACCGTCATCGCCGGGCGGCCGAGACCGTGATCGGCCGATGCTATAATCGCGCCGCGTAGAATGCATGTTCGTTTCGCGTTGTCCGGCGACCGGGGAACCGGGCGGCTGGGCGACCGGGAGCCGAGCCGTGGACGTCGAGTCGGTGATCGACCGGTTCCGCCTGGACCCGCGGTTCGCACCGTGTATAGTCGACTGGCGCACGCTTCCCGAGCAGTTGCCGGTGACCCGGCCATTCCCGGAAGACTTGGACCCGCGCCTGAG
The DNA here is from genome assembly GCA_035532355.1 of Thermomicrobiaceae bacterium. Classification (GTDB taxonomy): domain Bacteria; phylum Chloroflexota; class Chloroflexia; order Thermomicrobiales; family Thermomicrobiaceae; genus DASSZN01. The sequence continues at coordinate 4,990 of DATKRJ010000341.1, forward strand.
TGGGGCGCTGTTGGCGCGCGGCATCACCGAGCTCTACTCCCACCAAGCCGAGTCCTTCGCCTCGGTGATGGCTGGACGCCACACCGCAGTCGTCACGGGCACAGCCTCGGGCAAGACGCTGTGTTACAACCTCCCCGTGCTCCAGGCGATGCTGGAGGACCCGACCGCGCGCGCACTCTACGTGTTTCCGACCAAGGCGTTGGCGCAGGATCAATACACGGGGCTTTACGCCCTGATCGACGCCCTCGGCGTCGACATCCGCACTCACACCTACGACGGCGACACGCCAGCCAACGTGCGGCGGATCATCCGTACGGCGGGGCACGTGGTCATCACCAATCCCGACATGCTCCACGCGGGCATCCTGCCGCACCACACCACCTGGCATAACCTGTTCGAGAACTTACGCTTCGTCGTGATCGATGAGATGCACGGCTATCGCGGCGTCTTCGGGTCACACGTGGCCAACGTGATTCGGCGCCTCAAGCGCGTTTGCCGCCACTATGGTACACAGCCGGTGTTCATCCTGGCGTCCGCCACGATCGCCAACCCCGGCGACCTTGCCGGTCGTCTGATCGAAGAGGACGTCGTGGTTGTCGACCGCGACGGTGCCCCGCATGGTCGGCGCGAGTTCGCCTTCTTCAACCCACCGGTGGTCAACCGCCAGCTTGGGATTCGACGCTCCTCGGTGCTCGAAGCCAGCCGTATTGCCGCCGAGCTGGTGCGATCCGGCGTCCACACGATCGTCTTCGCTCGCGCTCGGGCGACCGCCGAGGTGATGTTGACCTACCTGCGCGAGGCACTGCCAAGCGCGGTCGGCGGTAATGACGCGGTGCGTGGCTACCGGGGCGGCTACCTGCCGGGCCAGCGGCGTGAGATCGAGCGCGGCTTGCGCGACGGGTCGGTCAAGGCGGTCGTGTCCACCAACGCGCTGGAACTGGGCGTGGACATCGGCTCGCTGGACGCCTGCGTGATCACCGGCTATCCCGGAACGATCGCCAGTACCTGGCAGCAGGCCGGCCGTGCCGGGCGCCGTGAGAGCGCGTCGCTGGCGGTGCTGGTCGCCTCGTCGAGCCCGTTGGATCAGTTCATCGTGCAGAACCCCGATTACTTCTTCGGCCGGCGGCCCGAGCACGGGCTGATCAACCCTGACAACCTGCTGGTCCTGATCAGCCATCTCAAATGCGCCGCTTTCGAGCTGCCGTTTCACGACGACGAGCAGTTCGGCGCGTTCGATCCGCGCGAGATCCTCGAGTACCTCCAGGAAGAACGTATCCTGCACCATGCTGGCGACACCTGGTACTGGACGGCGGAGACCTACCCGGCTGAGGAGGTCAGCCTGCGCACGGCAGCGCGTGACAACGTGGTGATCATCGACCAGAGCCGAACCGGCCAGCCGCGCGTCATCGGGGAGGTCGACTCCTTCGCCGCGCCCATGCTGGTGCACACCGACGCCGTCTACATCCACGAGGGCCAGCAGTACCACGTCGATCGGCTGGACTGGGACGAGAAGAAGGCCTACGTCCACACGGTGAACGTGGACTTTTACACCGACGCCAGCCTCTCGGTGCGCGTGCAGATCCTGGACCAGTTCTCGGAGGGCGAGGTGGGCGCCGAGCGCAACCACGGCGAGGTCCTGGTCGGCGCTATCGTCACGCAGTACAAGAAGATCAAACTCCACACGCACGAGAACGTCGGTTGGGGGAAGGTGCACCTGCCTGAGGTGCAGATGCACACCACGGCATACTGGATGTGCTTAACTCCGTACCTGAGCGATCGCATGCGTGCCGTCGAGCTCCAGGGCGCGCTGGTCGGACTGGCGAACGTGCTGGGGAACGTCGCACCGCTGTTCCTCATGTGCGACCCGCGCGACATCGGGGTCTACCCGCAGGTACGCTCCCCATTCACGGATCGCGCGACGATCTTTCTCTACGACCGCATTCCCGGCGGGATTGGCTTCAGCCCCCGGCTCTATGACCTTCACGAACCGCTCCTGCGCGCGGCCGTCGACCTGATCCGTCACTGTGAGTGCGAGGCCGGCTGTCCGTCCTGCGTCGGGCCGATCACCGAGGTCGGATCGGCGGGCAAGACTAACACGCTGGCGATCCTGCGCCTGCTTCTCACCAGGCAACCCGCCTGATCAAACGCCCGCTACCGCGCCGCGACGACCAATCCCAGGCAGACGATGGCGACGCCGAGCCAGCGCGTCACCGGTACGGTCTCGCCGAAGATGACTCCTGACAGTGCCAGCACCAGGACGATCGCCAGCCCCATGAATGGATAGGCCGCGCTCAGGTCCAGCCGCGAGACGGCCGACGTCCAGCACAGCGCCGCGACGACGGCACAGCCGAGGCCCACGAAGACGAATGGGTTGGTCAGGGTGCGGACGAGATAACCGGGAAGTCCTCCGAGTTGACCGGGACTCGCCCCGACTCCAAGCATGCCCTTCTTCACCAGCAGCTGGCCGGCGACCGTGAAGACTATCGTCAGCATGACGGAGAGCACGCCGAGCGTGGAGAACCGGTGCATCATCCCATCCCGGGTAGGCGCGAACGAACGGTCCGACTACCCTACCATCGCGGCGAGCCCGGCGTCAGCAGGTAGATCACGTAGTACAGGACGCCGCAGAGCAGATGGAGGCCGAAGGCGGTCGTCGCGAGCATGACGCGCGGCTCGGGTCGCCGGACGGCGCTCCACACGCCGGCGAACCCGTCGAGTGATCGCAGCAAGAATACCGTCGAGACGACGAACAGGATGAACAGCGTGATCTGCCCGCTCCAGAAGAAGTTGGCGTTGGTCATCCGTTGGCCGCTCTCCGCGAGGAAGTAGCTGTAGAAGGCGCCGAACCCAAAGGCCAGCCAGCACAGGTTCAGCGGCATATCTTGCCGCGCCCGGCGGAAATAGAGCACGTAGACGGCGGTCGGAAAGAGAATGGACAGGATGAACTTGGGCAGCAGCGCCCCGGAGTAGAGGTGGTAGACGGCCAGCGGCGCGAAGACGATGCTGCTGCGGCCCTTGCCCAGCGAGTCCGCGGTGCGGTAGGTGAACAGGAACTGCCAGCCGAGGGTGAGCCCAGCCGGCGCGACGATGCCGAGGACGAACGCGCCCCAGGCGACCGGGCGGCGGCGGAGGAATCGGTAGCCGATCAGGAGGCACAGAGCCGGCAGGAGGCAGATGACATAGCTCGGTTTGGCCAGGGTCGAGACGACCGTCAATGTGCCGAGCCACACGACGAACCCAGGCGACGGCGACGACTGCCCACCCTCGACGACGCCCACTGTCCCGATGAACAGCAGGACGGCGAGCGGCTTCAGGAGCGCGACCGTGGGGTTGTGGTAGACGGTGATCGCGACATAACCGAGATAGAGATGCCGCTCGGTCCAGTCGAAGAGGAAAACCTGGTTGACCAGTAGGAGGCTCAGTGTCAGCCCCGCGTATCCGGCTGTCGCGCGGTAGGTTCGCGGGGTGCCGAGGTGGCGCCGGATGAACGCGTAGACAACGATCGCCAGCGCGACGTAGGCGACAACCGTCACGATCAGCGCGTCGACGTCGTATCCGACGGTGCGAACCAGATCGTGAGCGATGACTACGAGGAGCTCGTAAAGAAAGTCCGGGGTCTGCAGCCGGTGAGTGATGTCCAGTTTCCAGGCGAACGCGATGTGCGGTTGGTAGTCCGAAAAGAACTGGAGTGGGATCACACCGCGGACCACCGGGGTGATGAAGGCCGTCTCCAGTACCATCAGGAGCGCGATGGCCGCGGCATCCAGTCTCGTGAACGCATGGAACGCCGCCATCCCCTGTTTCAACGTCACCTCGCGAACCGAAGGCTTTGCCGTCTCGGTGCTCGCGGTGACTGCCTCGCCCGGGGGTGGGCAATCGATCATTTCCCCCACTCGCGGATCGAGCCCACGACCGTTGCCGCGTCTGCGGGTGACAAGTCGTTGTAGAAGGGCAGTCGAAGCAGCCGGTCGCTGACAGCCTCCGTCACCGGAAAGTCGCTCGCGCGTCCGCCGTAGCGCCGGCCCATGGTGGACAGGTGCAGCGGCAGGTAGTGGAACACGCTGAGGATCCCCTGCGACTTAAGGTGCGCGATGAGCGACTGGCGATCCTCGAGCGACGGCATGAGCAGGTAGTACATATGGTAGGTCTGCTCGCAGTGCTCGGGGACGAACGGGAGACGGATCCCGTTCCAGTCGGCCCAACCGGCCAACTGCTCGTCGTAGTACAGCCAGAGCGCCCGCCGCCTGGCCTGGATCTCCTCCCGCGCCTCGAGCTGCGCCAGCAGTACGGCCGCAAGCAGGTCCGAGGGGAGGTAGCTCGAGCCGAGGTCGATCCAGCTGTACTTGTCGACTTGGCCCCGGAAGAAACGGCCGCGATCGGTTCCCTTCTCGCGCAGTATCTCGGCTCGGTCGATCAGATCGGGGTCGTTGATCAACAGCGCGCCGCCTTCACCGCAGGAGAAGTTCTTCGTCTCGTGGAAGCTCTGGGTCGCCATGGCGCCGAACGTGCCCAGATCCTGACCGCGGTACCGGCCGAACAGGCCGTGCGCGTTGTCCTCCACCACGGCGATTCCGTGGACCTGCGCGACGTCCAGGATCGCGCGCATCTCGCAGCCCACGCCGGCGTAGTGCACCGGGACGATCGCACGCGTGCGCGGGGTGACCAGCCCGTCCAGATGGGTCTCGTCGAGATTCAGGGTGTCGGGCCGTATGTCGCAAAAGACCGGTCGTGCTCCCCGGAGCACGAAGGCGTTGATGGTGGAGACGAAGGTGAAGTCGGGCACGATGACCTCGTCGTCCGGCTGGATATCGAGCAACAGCGCGGCGAGCTCCAGCGCGTGCGTGCAGGATGTCGTTAGCAACGCCTTTGCGACGCCGAGCTCCTCTTCCAGCAGCCGGTGGCAGCGTCGCGTGAAGGGGCCATCGCCGGAGAGGTGGCCGTTCGCGACGGCCCGTGCCATGTATTCGTACTCGGGGCCGACGAAGCTGGGGCGATTGAATGGAATGCGGTAGTCGCTCAACCCTCGACCTCGCTCTCGCCTGTCGCCGACGACCCGGCAGGGATCGCTGGGAACCACCGGTGGTACCACAGGCACGTCGATTCGACCTGGAATCCGCGCCGTCGGTAGAGTGCCAGCGCCGCCTGGTTCGCCCCCTGCGTAACCACCGTGACGTACGTCGCGCCGTGCCCGGCGAGCCAGCCCTGCGCCGCGGACACGAGCGCTTCCCCCAAACCGACGCCTCGCGCAGACTCGTCGACCGCGATCAGCCCGATCGATCCGACGGGCCCGGCTCGCGCGGTTGTCAGGTGGCACGTCACGTAGCCGGCAGGTTGCCCGCCGGACTCCGCGACCAGCACAATCTGCGCCCAGCCGTGACAGCTGTTGCGTATCCACGACTCGTAGAGCGCCCGGCAGCCCGCGCGCGGGAATCCTGGGTCGTTCCAGAAGCGCGTGTCGTGGTGGCTCTCCCCCGAGATGCGCGCGAGGACGTCCACGTCGTCGCGGCAGTGCGGCCGGATGGCGGTGCGGGACGGTCGCGTGGGGCGGATTGGTCCAGGTTGCCAGTCCAGGGTGACGCGGGTGTCGACCCGGTGATATCCGGCGCTCTCCGCGGCGCGAATCGTCGCGTCATCGTCGGCGCGTGCGAGGAAGTACAGGCAGGTGATGTGCTTGTCTTGGCACCACCGGTCGATCTCGTGCACTCGCTCCGGCGTCAGCATGTCACCAATCACACGAGCGACCCGGAATCCCCAGAAGTCGGTGTCCCAGGCCAGTTTTTCGCACAACGCGTCGCGACTACTCACCGGCATGGCCCTCGTCGTCCGTCCGGGTGCGAACCGCGTAGGCGGGACGCTCCATCATCTTGAAGTGCATGCGCGCCAGGTACTCCCCAATGATGCCGAGCGCGAACATCTGGGCTCCCGAGAAGATCGCGATGATGGAGGCGAGGAACGGGAAGCCGGCGACGACCGATCCCTGAACCATCCAGCGCCCCAGCACGTATGCCAGAACCGCCATTCCGAAGAGCGTGAAGGCGAAGCCGACCACGCTGGCCAGCTGCAGCGGCAGGACGCTGAAGCCGGTCATCATCGAGAGCGCGTGCCGGATGAGCTGACGAAACGTGTAGTTCGACTCGCCGATCCGGCGCTCGTCGTGGCGCACCGGGACGGAGGTGAACCGAGTCGTCCCCCAGGTCAGCAGCACGTCGATGGAGACGTACGGACCTTCGTAGTGCTCGAAGGCGCGGCGGACCGGCGCGCGGATCGCTCGGAAGGCGCTGACGCTCCGCGCTGAGTCGGCTCCCATCGCGCTCTGCAGCACGAGCTTGGTCACCCGCGAAGCCAACCCGCGCCAGAGCGGATGCTGCTCGTCGATCGGCGTGCCGTACACCACGTCGAACCCCTCGGACAGACGGGACAGCAGCTTCGGAATCTCCTCCGGCGGGTTCTGCAGGTCATCGTCGATGGTCACGATGACCTGATAACGGGCGGCCTTAAGCCCGCACAGCAGAGCATTGTGCTGCCCGTAGTTCCGCATGAGGTCCACCCCACGTAACCACGGCCGGTTGCTCGCCAGGTCGAGAATCCGATCCCAGCTGTCGTCGCGGCTGCCGTCATTGACCAGCACCAGTTCGTA
>DATKRJ010000342.1:0-47825 GCA_035532355.1 Thermomicrobiaceae bacterium
GGAGGATGCGGACGCGGTTTACCCGTTCTTCATGTGGAACTGCCTGTGGAAGAGTGGTGCCTCGATCCCGCACGGGCACGCCCAGGTCAGCGTCACCCGCGGGATGCAGTACGCCAAGATCGAGCGGCTGCGCCGTGCCACCGTCGACTACCGGCGCGACCACGGCGGCTCCTACTGGGATGATCTCTTTCGGGTGCACCAGGCGCTTGGTCTGGGGGCCCAGCAGGGTGAGGTCAGAGTCATGGCGAACCTCACGCCGCTCAAAGAGAAAGAGCTGGTGCTGACGGCTCCGTCCGTGAGCGACGAGCTCGCGCACGTCATGTACCAGACCCTCCGTTGCCTGGTCGAACAGCTCAACGTGGTCTCATTCAACCTCGTGCTGTGCCAGCCCCCGCTGGCGCCGACGCCCGAGGACTGGAGCGACATGCCGGTGATCGTCCGGATCGTCGACCGCGGCGACCCGCTCAACCGGACGTCCGACTTCGGCGCGATGGAGCTCTATGCCGCCAGCGTCGTATCCAGCGATCCGTTCAGAGTGGCCGAGGTCCTCTGGACGGGCCTCGACCGCCGGTAGGCGTCCGCCAACCAAGACGCGGCAAACGGCAGCGGCTGCCCGATTCAGGCAGCCGTGCCCATTTTCCCGGCGCGGTCGACAATGTCCGCGGGTTAGCCACGTGACAGCGAGCCTGCCGGCGCCGACGGTATGACAGCTGGAGCTGCGTATCATGCGCGTGGGCCCCGCTGAGCTCGTTGGTGGGCAGATCCTGATCCCCGCAACCGGCCCGTCGACTCCCTGGTCGGCATCCTGTTCAGCCGGCTGATCCTGTGGATGACGTGCTGGCAGCGAGTCTGTATCCCGTGCGGCGGCGCGAACCAGCGCTTCGCGGGGCTGGTCCATCTCCGCTCCCACGGAGTCGGCACGCGTTCCCCGTCACCGAATGGCCGGGACGTCAGGCGCCCGCTCAGCCCCGGTTCTGCACGCCGACGAGCGCTTCGGCCAGTCCTCGGACAGTCTGGATGTCCCCGATTGTCGCCGCCTCGGAGGCCGGCGCGGAGACCGTCACGAGGAGTTGGGGCGCGGACCGCCGGATAGAGATGATCTGCTGGACCGGACCTTCCTCGGTGACCGGTCCGAGCGCCATGCGCAGCCGGTTGAGGGCGGCCTCGCTGGGTGCGGCGAGCAGCCGTCCCCCTTCGCGGGCGCGTTTCCAGGCCGGGGGAAGGTTTCGCTCGGCACGGCGCCCGTAGTCGGAGCGCGGATCGAGCGCGTCCCCCTCGAACGAGAGAGCAGCCGCGAGCGTGGCGCGCAGGGTCAGCGCGTCCGACTGTCCGAGCGCCAGGCGGAGCACCCAGACTGGGGGCAATTCCCGGGGCAGAAAGAGCGTCGTGATGGACAGACGCCGGATCGGCCCGTCCAGCCAATCCGCGGTGGTCGAGAAGCCAAAGCTACCGAGCGGAGAGAAGCGCGGCTCGGTTCCCAGGCCCCTGAGCGCCGTCCGCAGCCAGTTGGCCCGGTCGCGGGCGCTGAGACGGTTCAGGCGGCTGCCGATGTAGAACCCGGCGACGAGCACGATCGAGATCGCGATGACCCCCAGAGTGCCGGCGGAAGGCGCGGCCATGATCGTGTCCCGTCTGCCGAACCGCGGCCGGGTTTGGCTCGCCGTTCTGCTGTTCGAGCCCAGTCGGGCTAGCCGGACCGGGTCGTAGACCCCAATATTCTCGGTCTGCCCGGAACAGGAGTGGCATGCCAGTCGAAAAAGTACCAAAGCCAGCGACGGCGCGACACCAGTTCTCGTGGAGATACGGACGATTCTCGGGTGATTCCGCCAACGTTGAGTTTAGCGCGATCCTGAAGGTCTTACACGAATAGATCCGGTATCCGGCGGCCAGCGCATCGAGCCGAGATGGCCGGTAGCGTCGCGCGGGGCTAGAGCCGTCGCGCTGACGGAACGAAGCCCACTGAAGGGGCTGGGAGCGCGGGTGGCGCGGAGCACGGGCGAGCGGCCCTGGTACCGACGTACTGTGGCAAAGATCATTAAGGACGCGGGCAGTCCTTCGAGGGTGCCGGTAGCCCACAGCAACCGTGCCCACCACGGCTGGAGCGACGAATCCGGAGGAGCACCGGGCGGAGGTATGGCTCGGCAACCCGAGAGTCCAGACCCGGAGTGCAGCTGGACCTCAAGGAGAATCGTCTTGCCTTGATACCGGACACCGACCGCTCTGGAAATCCAGCGCGTCTATGCCGCAGTGGGTGTCGGCTCGTGCTGCGTGCGCGTCACGTCATAGCCCAGTGCCTCCAGTCGCCGGACGAGCCGCCGCTCGACGAACTGGCGGTCGCGCACGTCGAAGTAGCGACTCAGGTTGCCCCGCGACAGCGTACGCTCCGGGACGCCCATGTCGGGATTGACCCGATAATCCGCGTCCGGGACGTTATTGGGCTCGGATACGGCGGTGCGTCCTTGTGGATTTCACGGTGGGGCGGAGCCAACGGCGACCATCGCCAGACATGTTGAGTCGCAATGGCTCAAGAATATACCGTCCGCTGGGTCGCTGTCGGCAACCACAGTGAGCACGACGGTACTTGGTGGACCGCAAACGAAGAGATCTCTGGACTCCAGGACCCACCTACCGGCTGTAATTACATCCGGACAGAGTCCTTCGTCAGACCTGTTCCAGTGACAGCACCGAATGGTAATATTGGAGGATCTGTTACGTGCACGATCGGCGCATAGCCCACTGGACACGTTGCGCCCGCTTCTGCACGTTCGCGGCAATGACCGGGGGCGAGGTCAATGCCGCATTTGCGAGAGAGGAACTTGAGACGCATTTCGCATCGCGGGAGTTGGGCGCGGTAAACGTTCGCCAGTCGATGCCGATGTAGGTGAACGTCCCGTGCCAGAGTTGAGTGAAAGGAGACGCTCGAGGCAGCGCGGACTACGGACCGCGCAGCCGGGACTGGGGGATACGGTCGAACGTGGAGCGGTGAATTTGGGAAGGGTAGGGTCAGCATGCGCGCATGCTCTATGCGCTCATCATCGGCGCCCTCGCCGTCGGGTTATTCACCCCGACGGTTCTGGCGACCTCTAACGACGGCACGCGGACTATCGTCGGCGATATTGCTCCGCCCGTGGCTGCCATAGGAATCGCCGAAGTCAGCTCGGAGCACAACCCGAGTGACGTGATGCGTGTCAACGTTGGTCTCGCAGTCCACAACTCCGTTCAGCTCGACGCCGTCATCGTCGAAGCCAGTACACCGGGCAGTCCGAGCTACGGGCAGTACTTGACGCGCGCCGAATACAAGGCGGTCTACGCCCCGACCGACCAGGAGGTCCAGGCGGTGCGTGACTGGCTGGCGAACCAGGGCTTGACCGTGCTGTCGACCTCACCTGAGAATCTGCTGATCTCCGTCGAAGGGACCACCCAGCAGCTCCGCGCGGCCTTCGGCGTCCGGATCAACGATTACACCGCCGGTGGACGCAGCTTCTACTCCAATGATCGGGATCCGGTTGTCCCAGCCAACCTGAACATCAACTGGATCACCGGGCTCAACAACTACTTCACCCTCCAGGCGTCGAGCACGCCGACGACCGACAACGTACGCGCTGGCGGCTACGTTCCCAGTGACTTCGGCACGGCCTACGACATGCCCGCCGGTATCGACGGGACGGGCCAGACCATCGGCTTCACGCTCTGGTTCGCGCCGCTGCAGCAGAGTGATCTAACGGCCTACGCCACCAACACCGGATCGACGCCGCTGGTCATCGGCCAGGCCGGCGCAAACGGGATCGACTTCATCCCCGTCAACGGCAGCAGTACCGACCAGAGCGCCTGGATCGAGACGGCCATGGACGTCGAGGTGGCGCACGGCGTTACGCCCGGCAGCCACCTCAAGTACTGGCTGGGGCACACCAACAGTTTTGCTGACCTCGAAGCCGCGGTCAACGACGCTGCCAACGATTCCAGCGTTCACATCGTCTCGAACAGCTGGGGGGCTGCCGCTGACATGAGTGATCCCAACTTGGAGACCTCATTCCAGTACGCGGACTCCGTGGGGACCACCTTCTACTTCTCGAGCGGCGACAGTGGTGCCGGTCCCAATTACCCGGCCACGAGTCCCTACGTCGTAGCCGTCGGCGGCACGACGTTGAACACCAACGCCGGCTACACGTACAGCAGTGAGACCGCTTGGACGGGCTCGGGTGGCTTCTGCACCACCCACTTCCCCCGGCCAGTGTGGCAGACCGGCGTGAGTGCGGCGACCTGCAGCGGACGCGCCGAGCCTGACGTGGCCGCCGACGCCGATCCCCAGAGCGGGGCCTACGTGTACGTTGGCGGTGCCGCACACCAGGTCGGCGGCACGAGCCTGGCGACGCCGCTGTGGGCCGGGATGTCGGTGATCTGGAACCGCATCCTCGGCGACACCGGCCGGCCGGCCCTCGGCTTCGATGCACCCCTGCTCTACTCCCTGGCTAACAATCCCGCCAGTTATGCACGTGACTTCCACGACGTGACCTCGGGCAGCAACGGCTATTCCGCCGGCACCGGCTGGGATCAGGTCACAGGGTGGGGGTCGCCCGACCTTGCCAAGATCGCGACCGTCGAGACCAAGCTGACGATCACCGGGCCCACCAGTGCCGTCCAAAACCACTCGGTGACGCTGCAGGCACAGATGGTCGATGCCATCACCAGCGCGGCAGTCTCAGGTAAGACGGTCAGCTTCAGCATGGGCGCCGAGAACTGCACGGGCGCCACAAACGCGAGTGGCTACGCGTCCTGCTCGATCATTCCGACGGATGCCCCGGGCGGCTACACCCTGACGGCCAGCTTCGCGGGTGACGAGGGCTACAACAGCGCCAATACCTCCGCCACGTTTACGGTGAACTCCGGGCCCGGCACGCCGGCCTCGGTTACCTTCTCGCCCGGCAACGCCACGAGCACGGTGGGGACCTCGGTCACCGAAACGATCACGGTCGAGGACTCCAATGGGATCCTTGTCTCTGACGGCACGGCGGTTCAGTGGTCGATCACCGGCCCCATGTCGGGCACGGCCAGCATCTCCCACGAGGATCTCACCACGACCAACGGCCAGGCCGTGCTGACCTACACCAACACCGGGGCCGGCATCGACACGGTGGCAGCAACCGCCGGCACCGTGCCGAACACGGCCAGCGCCAGCGCGAGCGTGACCTGGACCCCTGGCCCGCCGGCCGCGGTCGCGCTCACTCCCGGGAACACCTCGGTCACGGTGGGGAACTCCGTGACCGAGACGGCCGCGGTCAAAGACCAGTACGGCAACGTCGTCGCCGACGGCACAACCGTGACGTTCTCCGTTACCGGCATCACCACCACCAATGGCAGCGCCACGACGACGGGCGGGCAGGCGTCGTTCAGCTACGGCGCGATTCTGCCGGGGACGGACACGCTGACGGCGACGGCGGTGGGCGGCACCAACCCCTTGGCCACGGCCACCATCACCTGGGTGCTGCCGGCGAGCACGGCCAATGCCAGCCTGGGGGTGGCCAACTTCGCCACGCCCTACGTCTCCGGCTCGGCCCGGACGGCCGGGAGTGGGAATCCAAGCGGGCTGCTCGACTGGCGTAGCCCGACGGTGAGTTTCCTGACGCTTCAGGAGACGGCGCTGGTGGCGAGTGGGCCCGACGCGACGCTGTTCGGGATGGCCACCCTCTCGAGCGGGCAGAAGGTCACCTTCCGCCTGGATGCGGTGGCGGGGGCGAACACGGTGCGGCTGCGCCTGAGCAACGGCTACGACTCTGGCCCGCTGCGCGTGCTGAGGGTGACCGTAACGCCATAGCGGCGGACGAGGTTCACGCGCCGCGGCGAGCATGGGGCACACGCGACGGCCCGCGCCACACCGGAGCACGCCGCCCTGGCGGTCGTGCTCCGGTCGGCTGTCCGACCAGGTCTCGGCCGCAATGGGGTGGTCATAGCGGCGCGATCACGGGACCGTCGACCGGTCTGGTCGGCGTGCTATAATCCGGGACGCCCGCGAAGCCGGGCTGCGACTACGTTCAACAGCCTTTCTGCGCTGCCGCCTCGCCCGGTGGGGCAACGAACCGGAGTCGAGACAGCGCAAACCCAAAGGAGGAGCCGTTGCCCGGGTATACCCCCGTGCCCCGTCAGTACGAACTGATGGTCGTGATCAACCCCGAGGTGACCGAGGACGCGCTGACGGCGCAGATCGACCGGATCGCGGAGCACATCACCAGCGCCGGTGGTGAGGTCACCGAGGTCAAGCGTGACGCGCCCTGGGGCCGCCGCCGACTGGCCTATCAGATCCAGAACTTTCGCGATGCCACCTACGTCCTCTACCATTTCTCCAGTGGCCCATCCCGCGTGCTCGACATCGAGCGCGAGCTAAAGCTCGAAGAGCGGGTCATTCGCTACCTGGTGGTCCGGTACGAGGAGGCGGCGGAGACGCCGCCGCCGTCCGAGCGGGGCGGCGACCGGGCGGCCGAGCGGGGCGAACGCGGCGAGCGGGCCGAGCGGGCCCCCCGCTGACCGGTTCTCAGCCGTAAGGAGTGCGCTGATGTCCCGTGGCCTGAGCAAGATACAGATCATTGGGAACCTGGGCCGCGATCCGGAGATGCGCTACACACCGAGCGGCGCGCCGGTGACCGAGTTCTCCGTCGCCGTCAATCGCCGGCGTCGCGGTCAGGACGGCCAGCAGGTCGACGAGACGGACTGGTTCCGTGTTGTGTGCTGGAGCCGGCTGGCCGAGATCTCAGACCAGTACCTGCGGCGCGGCATGCGGGTGTACGTCGACGGCCGGTTGCAGATCCGCCGCTACACCGGCAACGACGGTCAGGAGCGGACCTCGGTCGAGGTGATCGCCAATGACCTGGTGATCCTGACACCTCGTGACGAGGCGGGTGCCGCGCCGCGGGAGTCGGGCGGCGGGCGCCAGGGTGAGCCCGAGCCGGGGCGAGAGGACGACTTCGACGACGTCCCATTCTAGGTTTTGAACGATCCGCGGGGCGGCATGCCGTCACTCGTTCATCCCGGATGGCATGTGCCAGAGCATGGAAAGGGTCCAGATGGCTGACGAGCGACGAGACGAGCGACGAGATGAGCGCCCGGGCGGCGGACCCGGCGAGGGTGGCCGCGACCGTGGCGATCGTGGTGACGGTGATAGCGGATCGCGCCGGCGCCGCTTCGGCGGTGGCGGCGGTGGCGGCGGTCGCTACTACCCGCGCCGCAAGGTCTGCGGTTTTTGCATGGATCATGTCGGTACCGTCGACTACAAGGACTTCGGGCGGCTGCGGCGCTACATCTCGGACCGCGGGAAGATCGAGCCACGCCGCCAGACCGGCACCTGTGCGAAGCATCAGCGGTCGCTCTCGGTGGCGATCAAGCGCGCGCGCCACGTGGCACTGGTTCCCTTCACCCAATAGCGCTCGACGACCCCCGACCGGCCCGCACCGTGGCGGGAGGGGCCGGTCGGCGTGTCCGCTGCCGGTTCGCCGGCAGGTGACCGGCGGAGCCGGGCGCGCGTCCGGCGCACGGGGCGACGATCGAGTTCGCATCGTCGACCGGAAGTGGTTCACCGAGATGAAAGTAGCGACATGATCGATCGCGTGCGTCGACTTTTCGGACGAGGCGGTAGCGGGCCGACGACGCGCCGCCGGGTCTCCCGGCGCGAGCGGGAAGAGTTCCAGCGCCGGCTGGTCATCATCGGCATCACGATCGCCACCGTACTCCTGGTCCTCATCCTCGGAATCGGTGCGGTCTACCAGTACCTCTATCTTCCCCACCAGACCCTGGTCACGGTCAACGGCACGGCCATCGACCGCGCGGACTACTGGATGGCCCGCAAGCTCACCCTCATCAACGAGGTCCAGCAGTACTCGCAGTACGCGCAGTTCAGCACTGGGCAGCAGGCCACGCAGTACCAGCAGTTGGCCCAGCAGGCGCAGACCCAGCTCGGCACCGTCGAGCAGGACTCGGTCGACCCGGGGACGCTCAGCCAGCTGGTAGACGGTCAGATCGCGCTGCAGAAGATCGGCACGCTGGGCCTGAGCGTGACCAATGCCGACGTGGACCAGTTGCTGGCGCAGTTCTTCTCTCCGGTCCAGACCGCCAGCCCCACGCCGACGCTGGGGACCGATCCAACCGCCGCGGCGTGGGCCACCGCGACCGCGCAGGCGGAGCAGACGGCAACGCCGTCCGCCAGCCCGGTCCCGTCGGCGACCCCCGGCACCACTCCATCGGCTACGCCGAGCAACGCCAGCACGGTGCTCGGCACTCCCGGCGCGGCCACACCGGGCGCGACGCCCGCCGCGACTCCAGCCGGGACTCCCGCGCCCGCGGCGACGCCGAATCCGCAGCAGGCCGCCGCGACGGCCACCGCGACCTACCAGCAGTTCAAGACTAACGTGCTGGACAAGGCGGGGATGAGCCTGGACGACTACCGGCGACTGGTGGCTCGCCCCGAGGTGGCGCAGCAGAAGATCGACTACAAGCTGCAGTCGGCCGTTCCGACGCGTGCCGACCAGATCCACGCCGCGCACATCCTGGTCGCCACCCAGGAGGCGGCCAACGCCATCGAGGACCAGTTGAAGCAGGGCGCGGACTTCGCGCAACTGGCCAAGGACAAGAGCACCGACAAGACGACGGCCGTCAACGGCGGCGACCTCGGCTGGTTCCCGCGCGGGGTGATGGTCAAGGCGTTCGAGGACGCGGCCTTCAGCCTCCAGCCCGGGCAGGTCAGCCAGCCCGTGCACACGCAGTTCGGGTGGCACATCATCAAGGTTTCCGCGAAGGAGACCAACCGCCCGGTCGACGTGAGCATCCTCACTCAGTTGCGCAACCAGGCATTCACGAACTGGTTGGACCAGCAGCGCGCCCAGTCGTCGATCAAGTGGAACGTGGCGCCACCGACACCGACGCCGACTCCGGCGGAGTTCCAGCCACCGGCCGGCGCGCCGCCGACGCCCACACCGACACCGTCGCCGACGCCGCTCCCGGCGACGCCGGGCGCCTCACCGGCGGCCACTCCGACACCGTAGTACGGCAGCGGCGCGGTCATCACGACCGCGCCGCTCGCGTTCGGACCCGTCGCGCGGACGGCGAGGACCGGCGAACACGGCGCGGGGCCAGGGGAATCCGGAGGAAAGGAACGGTCGTGGACCGCCAGTTGGTGTGCTACTTCAACGGTGAGTTCGTCCCGCTCCAGGACGCGAAGATCGGCGTCATGACCCATGCCTTCAACTACGGGACGGCCTGCTTCGAGGGCATCCGGGCCTACTGGAGCGCCGACGAGCGTCAGCTCCACGTCTTTCGGCAGGCCGACCACTTCGACCGGCTGCGGCGCAGCGCCCACACGTTGATGATCTCGCTGCCCCACGATCGCGATACACTGTGTGCGATCACCACCGAGCTCCTCCGGCGCAACGGCTTCGAGACCGACGTCTACGTCCGCCCGCTCGCCTACATGGCCTCGGAGCTCATCGGCGTGCGGCTGCACAACCTCGACCAGGGGTTCGTCATCTACGCCGTGCCGTTCGGCGACTACATCGAGGCGGCCGGCGGCGTCCGCGCGATCACCAGCTCGTGGCGACGGATCGACGACACGGCCGCCCCAGCCCGTGCCAAGCTCACCGGCATCTATGTGAACTCCGCCTTGGCCAAGACCGAGGCCGCCCTTAACGGCGTGGACGAGGCCATCATGCTCACCGACGACGGACACGTGTCGGAGGGGAGCGCCGAGAACCTGTTCGCCGTCATCGCCGGAGAGCTGGTCACCCCGCCGCCGTCGGACAATATCCTGGTCGGCATCACCCGCGACACCGTCATCCACCTGGCCGAGGATCGGCTGGACATGACGGTTCGCGAGCGCTCGGTCGACCGCAGCGAGCTGTACGGCGCCGACGAGGTGTTTCTCTGCGGGACCGGAGCTCAGATCGTTCCCGTCCGGGAGATCGACCGGCGCGCGATTGGGACCGGACAGGTCGGCCCGATCACGCGCGCGATCGGCCGCGCCTACATGGACGTGGTCCACGGGCGGGACTGGCGATACCGGAGCTGGGTGTCGGCGGTCTACCAGCGCGAGCCTGCTAGAAGCTCGTGAGCGATGGAGACCGGGGCGACCGACGCGTCGACTCATCGCTGGCGGCCAGCGCCTTCTCCCGGCGGCCTGATCGGCGCACTGGGTATCATCGTCAGCGCACTGCTGGCCGCTGGCGCCCTCTTCTCGGCCGTCGGTAGGTCGTCGCTCCCGGTGCTGGCGGCCGCGGCGTGGCTGGCGGCGGTCGCGCTGCTCGGCCTGGCGCTCGCGCTCGGGTACCTTCTGTGGGGTTACCTCTCGATCGACTATGAGCTGGGTGAGCGGGAATTGATCGTCCGCTGGGCACACCGGCGAGACCGGATCGAGCTGACCGCGGTCACGCACATGGGACCGGCGACCGAGGTGCTGGGGGAGCACCCCGGAGGCTGGCAGCGCTTCTGGCCCGGCTACTACGTGGCGGTGCGCCAGGCGCCGGATGGACCGGTTCGGGTGGTGGCGACTCTGCCTCCGCGGCGTCAGCTCGTCGTCTCCACCGCCGTGGGCCACTACGCGATCTCCCCGGAGCGACCGGTGCTCTTCATCGAGGAATACGGTCGGCTGCGCCGGGCGCTCGACGTGGCGCCGGCCGGCCCGGCCGTACCTGAGCCGGGCCAGGGCGCGCTGCGGCTCGTAGCGGCCGGTTGGACGTCCCAGGTCCCGATCGTGTTGCCACCGCGGCCGACGTTCGACGACGAGCCCGACGCGGACGGCGCCGCGAGCGCCGGCGTGCAGCCGGGTACCGGCGAGCCAGCGCCCGCGTTCGCCACCGGGGCCCCGGCGACGCTGGAGGCGCGTCTGGCCCTGCTCGGGGATCCCGTGGCGGTGGCATCAGTCGCGGTCGCGCTGGCGTTCAACCTGACCATGATTGGGTACATCCTCGCGCGGTACGGTAGCATTCCGTCGTCGATCGCGCTGCACTGGAACGTCAACGGACTACCGGACCGCATCGGATCTCCACGGGAAATCTGGACGCTGCCCCTCATCGCCGGTCTGGTTACCCTGACGAACATGGGTCTGGCCTGGAGCATCGTGCGCTTCGATCGCTTCGCCGCGCGGTTCCTACTGGCGGCGGCCTGTCTCGTTCAGGTCGTGACCTGGGTGGCGTTGATCAGCCTCCTGCGACGGTAATGGGCAGCGGAGCCGGGGCGTCCTGGGCAGCGCTCCGGCGGATGCGGATGGTCTGAAGATGGCCGGCGATCCGGCGTCCTGTGGCAGGTGGAGCGTGTCAGAGAGGACACACGGCGGTGGGCAAGCGGCTCATCGGGATCCTGGCGCTCGTCCTGGTGATGGTGTTGGTGGTCGGCGTGGCCGGCATCCTCCACCGCACCCCCGCGGTGGTTACCCCTCCGGCTGCCGCGATCGCGAGTCCGCCGACCGCGGAGCCCACACCCGTACCCACTCCGTCACCCACCGACACTCCAACGCCCACCCCAACCCCGGAGCCGACGGCGACACCCACGCCAACGCCGGTGCCGACGCCGAACCCGGTGGCCTATCTGATGCTCACTGGCGCTCCCGCCGCCACGCCGCCGCCGCGCCCGATCGCCGTACAGATCGACAACGCTCCGAGCGCGCGCCCGCAGAGCGGACTGGTGGACGCCGACGTGGTCTACGAGACGCCGACCGAGGCGCAGTTGACGCGGTTCACGGCCCTGTTCCAGACGCACGCACCCGACGTGGTGGGGCCGGTGCGGAGTGCCCGCCTGATCGACCTGCAGGTCATCCCCGAGCACGATGCGATTCTCACCTACTCCGGGGCGGCGACGGCGGTACAGGCGCTGCTCGTCCAGGCGCGCCTCGACCTGCTCCAGGCGGAGATCGACGCGTCCAGCGTCAGCTGGCGGGACCTGAACCGGTACGCGCCGTACAACCTGTACACGTCGGTCAAGGGCCTGCTGGGGATCGTGGCCCAGCGCGGCTGGGCGACGCCGTCCACTGCAGACCCCTTCGTGTTCGGTCCGGCCGCGCCAAGCGGGAGCCCGTCGGGTGGCGTCGATGTCCCCTACGCCGCTGGGGAGGTCGAGTTCCGCTACGATCCGGCGACGCAACGTTACCGGCGCTTCGTCGACGGCGCACCGCACCTCGACGCGGTCACCGGCGCGCAGATCGCGGCGCAGAACGTGGTGGTGGTGTTTACGACCTTCACCCAGACGAACATCATCGAGGACACCCTGGGTGAGCGCTCGCTCGACGTCACGCTGCAGGGCTCGGGAGACGCATGGGTCTTCCGCGGCGGCCAACGCTACGTGGCGCGCTGGCAGCGGAGCGGATTGAACGACACGCTCCGGTTCGTCGACGCCACGACGGGGCTGCCTGTTCCGTTGGCCGAGGGTCAGACCTGGATCTGCCTGGTCCCGCAGTGGCTCACGGCGACCCCGAAGCCCTGATTTTCCTTTGCTATAATGGCGCGGGCGTCCGGCATGAGCGAGCGCGTGTACGGGCGTTGATGCCCCGACGGTGACCGCAGCCGGGTGAAGTGCCGGGCGGAGGGCAATGGCCAATCTGATAACGATCGGCCGCCTGGCGCTCCTGTTTGTCGCGATCGCAATGATCTACTCTCGCTCGTACCCTCTGGCGGCATTGTCGATCCTGCTGATCGCGGTGGTCTTCGCCAGTGACGGTCTCGATGGCTTCGTGGCGCGGCGGCGCCAGTCGACCAGCGACTTCGGGGCGGTGCTGGACATCGCCGGGGATCGGGTGGTCGAGAACGCGCTGTGGATTGTGTTCGCGCAGCGAGGCCTGATCGGGGTCTGGGCGCCGCTCTTCGTGATGACGCGCGGGTTCCTCGTCGACGCGATGCGCAGCGTTACCTTCGCGGTCGGCAAGTCGGCATTCGGCGACAACACGATGATGCTGACACCGCTCAGCCGGTTTCTGACCGCCTCGCGTTTCATGCGTGCGTTCTACGGAGCGGCGAAGGGCCTGGGGTTCCTCTTCCTGGCCGGACTGATCGCCTCCGCGCTGCCGGACGCGGCTGGAGGCTGGCTGGCGGGCCTCTACCGGCACGGCACCTTCCGCTTTGTCGGCTGGTTCATGGTCTACTCGGCCCTGGGGCTCACGATCGTGCGTGGGGTACCGGTGCTGTACGATGCGATGTACTACGTTCGTGGCTCCGGTGAGGATGCGGGATGATCGCCGCCGTTTTTGATGTCGATCGCACGCTCCTGCCCGACACGACCGCCGAGCGGTTGTTCCTGCGCTACCTCATCCGGGAGCGAGTCCTCGGAGCTCGGGCCGCGCTCGAGACGCTGCGCTTCGTGGCCGTGCGTGGCTGGCCGCATCCGGTGCGCGCCGTGCGAGCCAATCGCCCGTACCTGGGTGGCCAGCGAGTCGCCGGCATGGCGGAGCTCGGCGCGCGCTGCTTCGACGACGTCATCCGGCCACGTCTGGCGACGGCGGGGATCGAGCGCGTCCACGACCACGCGGCGCGCGGCCACCGCACCGTGCTCCTGTCCGGCTCGCTACCGTTCGTGCTCAAACCGATGGCCGCTGCCCTGGAGGTGGACGACGTCATCTGCAGCCAGCTCGCCACCCGCAACCAGCGGCTCACCGGGCGTGTGCTGGGTCCCCACCCGTACGGAACGGCGAAGGCGCTGCTGGTGCGCCGGTTCGCCGAGGAGACTCAGGTCGACCTGGATCAGTCGTTCTGCTACGCCGATCATCATTCCGACGTCGGTATGCTGCGACTCTTCGGACACCCGGTGTGCATCAACCCGAACGACCGCCTGCGCACCGTGGCGCAGCGACTCGGCTGGCCCATCGAGGAGTTCCGCTAGGCGTCGAGAGGCAGCGGAGTGTCGGGTAGCGCGCCGCGCACGCGGCCGACGTTCAAATACCGCCTGAGCATCGCGCTCGCCCGGTGCCTCGCCCACTGTTACCGCCCGCTGCCCGTGATCGCGGCCTACTGGCTGGCCGACCGTGCGGGTGACCTCGTCTATCACCTGTTCCGGACCTACCGCGGAAACGTGGCGTCAAACGTGTCCCACGTGCTGGGGCCGGCTGCCGGTCCGGCGGAGGTCGACCGGACCGTGCGCCGCGCCTTCCGGACCAGCGCGCGGAATTTCACCGACATGCTCCGCGTGCCGTGGCTGTCGAAGGCAGATTTGATGGCCGCGGTGACGATCTCGGACGAGAGCTGGCGGCATCTGGATGAGGCAGTCGCCGGGAGGCATGGCGTGATCCTGCTGACGGCCCACTTCGGGGCGTTCGACTACGTGGGGCAGGTGCTGACGCTGGCGGGCTACGACGTCACCGGGCTGGTGACGCGGACCGTGCCCGAGTTCATCGACACGGCGGTGGTCCACCTGCGGAAGAGCCGGGGCATGCCGATGGAGCCGGCGACCCCGGGTGGACTGCGGCGTGTGATGGGGAGGCTCAAACGCGGCGGGATCGTGGCGGTGCTGGCCGATCGTGACTTCTTCCAGAATGGG
The DNA here is from genome assembly GCA_035532355.1 of Thermomicrobiaceae bacterium. GTDB lineage: Bacteria > Chloroflexota > Chloroflexia > Thermomicrobiales > Thermomicrobiaceae > DASSZN01. The sequence continues at coordinate 14,494 of DATKRJ010000342.1, forward strand.
CGTCCGGTCGTGTTCTTCGGCCAGGATACGACTCTGCCGCCGGGGCCGGCGCGCCTGGCGCGCGACACCGGGGCCGCGATCATGCCGGTGTTCGCCCCGCGCCGTGCCCGGGGCTACGAGCTCACGATCGAGGCGCCCTTCCACGTCACGGCCACGCGTGACGTCGACGGGGACGTGGACCGGACGATGGCGTGCATCATCCAGATATTCGAGCGCTACATCGGCCAGGATCCGGGGCAGTGGGTCATGTTCCAGCGCGTGTGGCCCGGGCGGCGGGTAAGCGCGCTGCGCGTCTTCCCGGTCGGCTCACCGCTGGAAGGTGAGATTCTCGGCCACGGCGCGACCGCCGAGGGACCGCTGACGGGTCCACCGGAGCCGCCCACAGATCGTACGGACCCGCGGCCGTCACCGACGCCGGGACGAGCTCGCCGACCGGAAGCGCCCCGGGAATGAAGACCATCCCGTCGACCTCCGGCGCGTGACGGCGAGCCCGACCGACCGAGATCGGGGATGTCGCCCCGGTCTCGTCCTCCACGTCGCCGATCGCCTCCACCAGCACGTCGAGCGTGGTCCCGACCAGGGCGCGGTTCTTCGCGAGCGAGATCCCCTGCTGCAGCTCCATGAGTGCCGCGCGCCGCTCGGCGGCTATCGCGGGCGCGACCGGATCCAGCAGGAGGGCGCTGCGGGTGTTGGCTTCGAACGAATAGGTGAAGACGCCGACGTGGTCGAACCGCATCTCGGCGACGAAGTCGTAGAGGGCGCGGAACTGAGCGTCGCTCTCGCCTGGGTAGCCGACGATGAGGGTGGTGCGCATGGTCACGTCCGGGAGCGTGCTCCGTGCGTGGTCGACGAGCCGTCGGGTCATGTCGACACTGCTGGGCCGGCCCATCGCGCGCAGCACCGCCGGATCGGCGTGCTGGATGGGCATGTCGAGGTAGGGGACGACCATCGGAAGCTCCGCCATGGCGTCGACCAGGCGCAGCGTCAGTGGACTGGGGTAGATGTAGAGCATCCGCAGCCAGGGGAGATCCGGCACCTCCTCGGCGATCATGCGCAGCAGCGACGGCAGCCCGTGCTTGATGCCCAGGTCCGCGCCGTAGCGGATGGTGTCCTGCGCCACCAGGACTACCTCGCGGGTGCCGGTCTCGACCAGCTCGCGAATCTCACGCACGACCTCCGACGGCCGCTTGCTGATCTGCCGCCCCTTGATCAGTGGGATGACGCAGAAGTGGCAGCCGTGGTCACAGCCGTCGGCGACCTTGACGTAGGCGCTGGGGCCGGCATGGCGCCGGTTGAAGCTATGGAGCATCTCGGCCGGGTCGAGCGCGGCGGGGAGCTCGAGCGCGTCGTAGCCGAGGAGATCGTCGACCACCCGGCCAATCTGCGCCCACTCCTGGGTGGGTAGGACGGCGTCGACCCCGCTGGGGATCTCGGCGCGGTGATCGCCGAGCGCGGCCATGCAGCCGGCGGCGATGACGAACTGGTCTGGCCGGCGTTGCCCGAGCAGGTCATTGATGGCCCCGACCGACTCCTGGCGCGAGGCGGCCAGAAACCCGCAGGTATTGACGATCAGCACGCGGGCATCCTCCGGGCGGTCCGTGGCGGCCAACCCGTGCTCACCGAGGACACGGGCGATGCCTTCCGAGTCCACGTGGTTCTTCGAGCACCCGAGCGTCACGATGTGAAACGAGTCGGCCACCACTGCTCCCAGCCTGCCGGCGCGCATGGGCGCGCTAACGATAGTTGACGAACTGCAGCGCCACCGCGAAGTCCTGGCCGCGCAGGTGCTGGATGACCTCCTGCAGATCGTCCTTGTTCTTGCCCGAGACGCGGATGGCGTCTCCCTGAATCTGCGGCGTCACCTTCTTGAAGTCGGCCCGGATGTCCTTGACCATCTGCTTGCCGAGGTCCTCGGGGATCCCCTTCTTGAGCTTGACGACCTGGCGGACGCGTCCGCCGCTGGCGTCCTCGGCCTTCTGGTAGTCGAGGATCTTCAGCGAGAGTCCGCGCCGCACCACGCGCGACTCCAGGATATCCTGCACCGCGCGCAGCGTGAACTCGTTGGCGGTGTTGACCACCAACTGCGTGGGTTCGAGGTCGATCTGCGTCTTGCTGTCCTTCAGATCGTAGCGCGTGCCAACTTCGCGCATGGTCTGGTCGACCGCGTTCTTTAACTCCTGCTGGTCGAAATCGGACACCACGTCGAAGGAGTAGTTGGCCGCCACGGTACCCCCCTCTCGCTCACCGCAGTCGGACCCGAAGTATGGCCACAGCGACGGCCGCGCGGCAACCGGCGCTGCCCAACGCGCCGCTTCATAGGATATTCTCGCCGGTAGGGCGGACGCTGGCGAGGAATCCAGAACGAGCCGCTGACGATGGCAAAATCGCACTCGTCCGCCCGTTTCGACGAGGCACGAATGGAGGCACGACGTGAGCGGCGGTGATGTGGCCCGTGTGCTGGAAGTCATCGCGCAGGATTGCGACCAACTGATGACGCTGGAGCTTCGGCCGCGAGGCTACTCCCACGGCGTAATCCACCACCTCTACCACGCGGCTCGCGAGAAGGTCGGTGAGCCGCTGGCGATGGCGGCGGCACGCCGGCTGACGCAGTCCGCGAAGGCCGGCGATGTCGTCATTCTGACCACCGGCGCGGGGAACGCGCGCTACCTTCCCAAAGGGGAGACCGACGGCCCCCTGGGGCTGACTGCCATCGCCCGGATCCTCGCGGACGGCTTTGGAATCGTCCCGGTCATCGTGACCGAGGCCGACTACGTCTCGAACATCGAAGCGACCGCCGTGGCGGCAGGTCTCGGGATCCGTGGCGTCGACGAGGCCGGGAAGGTCGCGTATACCACCGCGGTGCTGCCGTTCCCGAACGAGGCGGAGGCGGCGCGGCGCGGTGCCGCGGATCTCCTCGACCGGCTCGATCCGAAAGCCATCGTGGCCGTCGAGAAGCTGGGTCCCAACGCCGTCGGCGTGGCTCACTCCGCGACGGGTTTGCCGATGGGCGAGGAACGGGCCCAGGTGGAGCACCTCTTCGCCGCTGCCCGGGAACGGGGCATCCTCACGGTGGGCATCGGGGATAACGGAAACGAGATCGGCTTCGGGCTGATCCAAGAAGCCGTCTGGGAGTTCAAGCCGTTCGGCCGCACCTGTCGGTGCCCCTGCGGTCAGGGCATGGCGACCGTAGTGGCGACGGACGTGCTGGTCGTCGCCGGCACCTCGAACTGGGGCGGCTACGCGGTCGAAGCCTGCCTGGCGGCCATCGCCGGCAAGCCCGAGCTGATCCACGGCGCGCGCGTCGAGCAGCGGATGCTGGAGGAGTGCGTGCGCACGGGCGCCGTCGACGGGAGCACGGGCCGCCAGATCCTTCAGGTCGACGGCACGGTGCCGGAGGTACAGCTCGCGTTCAACGAGCTCTTCCGCGCGATCGTCCGCTCGGGCCTGGAAGAGCCGCGCAGTCGTCCCTTCTGACTCGGGGTTGGATGGCCACCCCGCCCGACGGTGAACGGTGCCGGACATAGCTCACCAGGTGGGAACGAAAGGGGTTCGGCAATGTCATTGCGCGTGGTCCGCACGACAATCTTCCCCCAGGCTCCGGAGTCCACGCTGCCGGAGGAGCGCCGCATTCTGGGCGCGGTCGACGCCGTGGTCGAGCCGGTACAGCCCGGGAGTTCCGACGACTTGTTCGCGGCCGTGCGGGGCGCCCACGGCCTGATCACGGCGGGCGTGAACCTCAAGATTACCGACGCCATCATGGACGCCATGCCCGACTGCCGGGGTATCGTCACGGCGACCGTCGGGTTCGACCACATCGACCTCCCGGCGGCGGCCCGGCGCGGCATCCCGGTGGCGCACGTGCCCGACTTCTGCACGCGCGAGGTCGCCGACCAGACGATGGCCCTACTGCTCGCCTGCGTGCGCAAGCTGGTTCTGCTCGACCGGGCCATGCGTGCCGGGATCTGGGATCGCGCCATGTTCTTTCCGATGGAGCCGCTCTACGGCAAGACGCTCGGCATCGTCGGGCTGGGGCGGATCGGGCGGCAGGTGGCCCGGCGCGCACGGGCGTTTGACCTGCGCCTGCTGGCGACCGACCCGTACGTCGACCAGGCCACGGCGGCTGCGCACGACGCCGAGTTGGTGCGGCTAGGGCGTCTGCTTCGCGAGAGCGACATCGTGTCGGTCCATACGCCGCTGACGAGCGAGACCCGCCACCTGCTCAGCGCGGACGAGTTCGGCGTGATGAAGCCGACGGCGATCGTCCTCAACACGGCGCGCGGCCCCGTCATCGACGAGGTGGCGCTGATCCAGGCGCTGCGGGGCGGCCGTATCGGCGGAGCCGGGCTCGACGTGTTCGAGCGCGAGCCGGTGGCGGTCGACAACCCGCTGCTCGCGATGGACAACGTCGTCGTCTCGCCGCACGCGGGCGGCTACTCGGAGGAGTCCACCCGCACCGTTCGGCGGTCGGCGGCGGAGGAGATGGCGCGCATGCTCCGCGGCGAGCCACCGCGCAACCCGGTAATCCGGGACGTGACGGAGCGTTGAGCGGGGCGATGGCCGCGGGCGTGAGTCGTCCAGGCGAGCGTGCCGCGTTTGCAGGCGGGGCCGAAGCGTGATAGGATTCCGGTCGGCGGATGGCACTGCCCTCCGTACTTTTCACAATGCATACGGCGTCGATCGGGAGTAGTAGGCCGCCTAACAGCGAGCTGCCGGATGGTGCGAGGCAGCAGCACGGCCGAACTCGCCCGGGAGCCGCGACGGTCATGGGCCACGCGCCCGCAGTCGTCGCCGGGTTGCCTCCGTTAGTGGGCCACGAGCGGACAGGCCGCGGGGCTGTAGCTCAGCTGGGAGAGCACAACACTGGCAGTGTTGGGGTCAGGGGTTCGAGTCCCCTCAGCTCCACCCACCGACGCCTGTCAAGCAGGGTGGCACCGCGGAAGATGAGCCTTTCGTCCCTGGTCGGGACGGCGGGCTCTTTTTCGTTAACGGACCGCAGGCGGGAGAGCGCCCGGCACGGTCCCAGCGGGAGGTCGGTGATGACAGCGATCCATCCGACCGGCACGGCCCGGGCGTGCCGCGCGCACCGGTCCACCTCTCCCGGCCGCTTCTTCACGGTCGGCGGGACTCCCGCCCTTGCGTGCCACCCGCGCGACTGGAATGACGACCTGGACGGCTGAACACCCGCGGACGCCGAGCGCACCACACACTGGAGGACGACGATGGCAACCGTGAAGTCGGCGGTGCGGTCCGAACGCTACGAGCCGCACGTGCTGGAACGGAAGTGGCAAGCGGTCTGGGAAGAGACCGGCCTGTACCGCGTGCGCAAGGACGACAGCCGTCCGAAGTGGTACCACGTAACAATGTACCCCTACCCCTCGGGCGACCTGCACATCGGGCACTGGTATGCCATGGCCCCATCGGACGCACGGGCGCGCTTCCAGCGCATGCGCGGCTACAACGTGATGTTCCCGATGGGCTTCGACGCGTTCGGGCTGCCGGCAGAGAACGCGGCGATCAAGCGGAATATCCACCCCTACATCTGGACGATGGCGAACATCGAGCGCATGCGGGAGCAGATGCGCTCGATGGGCGCCATGTTCGACTGGGACCGCGAGGTCATCACCTGCCTGCCCGAATACTACAAGTGGAACCAGTGGTTCTTCCTGCAGTTCTACAGGGCCGGACTGGTCTACCGGGCGACCGCGCCGGTATGGTGGTGCCCCAACTGCCAGACGGTGCTGGCCAACGAGCAGGTGATCGCCGGGCGCTGCGAGCGCTGCGACACCGAGGTGTACCGGCGCGACCTGGAGCAATGGTTCTTCCGGGCCACGCGCTACGCCGACGAGCTGCTGAACTTCGACGGCATGGAGTGGCCCGAGCGGGTCAAGACGATGCAGCGCAACTGGATCGGCCGCTCCGAAGGGGCGCGAGCCAGCTTCCGCACCGATATCGGTGAGGACATCCCGATCTTCACCACCCGGCCGGACACGCTGTGGGGCGCGACCTTCATGGTGCTGGCGCCCGAGCACCCGCTGGTCGAGCGGCTGACGACGGAGGACCGGCGCGCCGCAGTCGAGGCGTACATCAAGGACGCCCGACGCCAGAGCGAGATCGAGCGGACCGCGACCGACAAGGAGAAGACGGGCGTCTTCATCGGCGCCTACGCGACGAACCCGGTCAACGATGAGCGCGTCCCGATCTGGATCGCCGACTACGTGCTGATGGGCTACGGCACGGGCGCGATCATGGCCGTGCCGGCGCACGACCAGCGCGACTTCGAGTTCGCGCGGAAGTTCGGCCTGGAGATCAGGGTCGTGATCCAGCCGGCGGGCGAGACGCTGGTCCCGGCGACGATGACCGAGGCCTACGCCGGCGACGGCGTCATGGTGAACTCGGGGAGGTTTGACGGCACGCCGACCGAGGGCGGCGAGGCGGTGCGTCTGGTCATTGCCTGGCTGGAGGAGCAGGGCACCGGTAGCGGCGAGGTGACGTACCGTCTGCGGGACTGGCTGATCTCGCGCCAGCGCTACTGGGGCACGCCGATCCCGATCGTCTACTGCGACCACTGCGGCGTCGTGGCGGTGCCGGAGGACCAGCTGCCGGTCGTGCTGCCGGAGGACTCCGAGTTCGCGCCGACGGGTGTCTCGCCGCTGAAGACGGACGAGCGCTTCGTCAACACGACCTGCCCGAGGTGCGGCGGACCGGCGCGACGTGAGACCGACACGATGGACACCTTCGTCGACTCGTCCTGGTACTACTACCGCTACCCGAGCCCGCACTTCGACGCGGGGCCGTTCGACCCGGAGAAAGTCGCCTACTGGGCGCCCGTCGACCAGTACACCGGCGGCATCGAGCACGCCACGATGCACTTGATGTACGCGCGGTACTTCACCAAGGCGCTGCGCGACCTGGGGCTGCTGTCCTTCGACGAGCCCTTCACGCGGCTGTTCAACCAGGGGATCATCCTGGGCGAAGACAACGAGAAGATGTCGAAGAGCCGCGGCAACGTGGTCGACCCGGACGATCTGGTTGCGCAGCTGGGCGCCGACGTGGTGCGACTGTACCTGATGTTCATCGCGCCGTGGGACCAGGGCGGGCCGTGGAACTCGCGCGGGATCGCCGGGCTGGAGCGCTTCGTCCGTCGTGTCTGGACGGTGGTCACCGAGACGGCCGGCACCGCGGCAGACGAGGTGGAGACCGATGACGCCCGTCGGCTACGCAGACTGACGCACCGGACGATCCGGTCGGTCACGGAGGACATCGCCGCGTTCCAGTTCAACACCATGATCGCGCGGCTGATGGAGTTCGTGAACGCACTGACCACGCTGCGCGAAACGGCAGTGACGCGGACGGCGGCGTGGTCGGAGGCCGTGCGGTCGCTGCCGTTGATGCTGGCACCGAGCACTCCCTACCTGGCGGAGGAGCTGTGGGAGCGCCTGGGCGGTGCCTACAGCGTGCACCAGCAGCCCTGGCCGCAATACGACCCGCAGCTGGCCGCGCCGGAGTCGGTGGTGCTGGTCGTGCAGGTCAACGGGAAAGTCCGCGACCGGCTGGAGGTTCAGGCCGGGATCACCGAGGAGCGGGCGGTGGAGCTGGCCCGATCAAGCCAACGGGTCCAGGAGCTCCTGGACGGCCGGACGGTGCGGCGGGTCGTCTACGTGCCGGATCGTCTGGTCAACATCGTCGTCGGGTAAACGGCATCGGCCGGCGCGCTGAAACGTCCGCGCGCCGGCCTCCCCTCGACAGGGCGCCCGCATCCCTCGTCGCGACGCCGCGCCGGGTGTATCCTTGAGCCATTGCGACTCAATGTGTCCGGTGACGGACGCCACCGACTCCGCCCCGCCCGCGGAGTTCACGAGGACAGACTACCGTGTACGAACCCAACAACGTCGTCGACGCGGATTTTCGGGTCAACCCCGAGTCGGGCATACCCGAGCGTATGCCGTCGCGCCGTCAGCCGAGCGGCTGGCGTCGCCTGCTCGCGCCGCTCGTGGCGGTCGGCGGGCTGCTGGCCAAGCTGAAATACGTCCTGATCCCGCTCAAGCTGCTGTTCGCGCTGCCGCTGGTGGCACCGATCGTGACGGCGGTGATCAGCATCGGCGCCTACGCCTGGATCTTTGGCTGGCAGTTTGGGGTCGGTATCGTGGCGCTCATCTTCGTCCACGAGATGGGGCACGTGATCATCCTGCGCCGCTACGGCGTGAAGGCTACGGCACCGATCTTCATCCCGTTCCTGGGAGCTTTCATCGGGATGAAGCAGCTGCCCAAAGACGCGCTGATGGAGGCCTACGTCGGACTCGGCGGCCCGGTGCTGGGTACGCTTGGGGCAATCGCTGCCTGGGGCGTTTACCAGGTCGACCACCAGCCGCTCTGGCTGGCGCTGACCTACCTGGGCGTGCTGCTGAACCTGTTCAACCTGCTGCCGGTGCCGCCGCTGGACGGCGGCCGCGCCGTGGCGGCCATCTCGCGCTGGATCTGGGCACTGGGCCTGGTCGGCCTTGTCGCGCTGGTGGTCCTGCGTCCAGAGCCGATCCTGTTCGTGATCGTGCTCTTCGGTAGCATGGAGCTCTGGGGGGCCTGGAAGCGCTCGCGGGTCAACGCCCCGTACTATCGGGTGCCGCTGCCGCAGCGGTTGATGGTGACGGCGATCTACTTCGGGCTGGCCGCGTCGTTGGCGTTCGCGCTGCTCAAGCTGTCGCCAATGGTGGCGTCGGCGCGCGTGCTCTGAGTGCTCTGCGTGCTCTGAGCGCCGAGATGCGGTGAATTCACGACGATGTGGCCATGGCAGTGCCGGTCGGGCCAGCGCTCGGACCGGCCGCAGTCGGATCCGCGCGTCGGGAGGGGGGAGGGACGATGAAGATCGAGCCGTTCGCGCTCGAGCGCTGGATGACGCGCTGGGAGACGGTCGTCCAGTACGACCTGGCCGAGAGCGGGATCCAGCCGCTGCGTGTGCGCGAGCTACTGGCCATGGCGGACGATCCGTCGGTGCTTGACCGCGCGCTCGATACCCGGCTGGGTTACAGCGAGGCGCGCGGGACCGCTGAGCTTCGTGGGCTACTCGCGGCGCTGTACCGCGAAACCAGCCCGGATGAGATCCTGGTCACCACGGGCGCCATCGAGGCCAACTTCCTTCTCTTCAACGCGCTGCTCGATCCGGGCGACCACGTGGTCGCGGTGCATCCTGCCTACCAGCAGCTCTTCAGTGTCCCACGCGCGATCGGCTGCGACGTTTCCCTCTGGCGGCTGACGCCCGAGAACGACTTTCGCTACGACGTCGACGAGCTCGAGCGGCTGGTAACCGATCGCACACGAATGATCGTGATCAATACGCCGCACAACCCGACTGGGTCGACGCTGTCCGCCGACGAGCTACGGCGCGTGTACGGAATCGCGGAGCGCGCCGGAGCCTGGGTCCTCGCCGACGAGGCCTACCGCTGGCTGGAACTGCCCGGGCGGGAGCCACTGGCCGGTCCGTTGCGGGACCTCGGCGCGCGCGGCATCAGCGTCGGCACGCTGTCCAAGCCGTTCGGCCTACCGGGGCTGCGCATCGGCTGGATGGCGGCACCGGAGCAGGTCGTCAACGCCTGCTGGGGACTGCGCGACTACGTCTCGCTCAGCCCGGGTAAGCTCAACGACTTGCTGGCGACGATCGCGATTCGGCAGCGTGAGCGGATCCTGGAGCGAACGCGGGCGATCTCGAGGGGCAATCTCGCGTATCTGGAGCAGTGGATCCACCAGAGCGAGGGGCTGTTCGACTGGGTACCGCCGCGCGGCGGCCTGCTCGGCCTGCTCCACTACCAGCTAGACCTGCCGTCGCTCGAGGTTGCCGACCGGCTGGCCGCCGAGGCCAGCGTGATGCTGGCGCCCGGGTCGGCCTTCGGCTACGAGGGGCGCCTGCGGATCGGCGTGGGGCAGGACCCGGCGCACTTCGAGGAGGGCCTCGGGGTGACGGCGCACTTCTTCGAGCGCCTGGCGGGCGAGGCGCGGACGCGCCGGTAACTGCGCCCAGCGAAGGCGGCGAAACAGGTCCGGACACGGTACATCCGCGCAGGTTTGAAACCTGCCCCTCCAGGACACCGTGAGTGGTTGTGCCGGCCGGTACCCGGGCGGGCGGAGGCCAACCAGTGCAGATGGCGATAGAGAGACGGGGCGCGAGAGATCGCGCCCCGTTCTGCTTCTGGCCGTAAGGTTCGACCGCCTATGGGCCGGACCAGAGCACTACCACCGGTCCGGTTGGCACGGCGCTGCCGGGTGCCGGCTCGCGCGTGACCTCGAGTGCATCCGGCGGAGTGGCGTAGACCGCACCGCGCGCGATGAGCATGGCCTCACCGCTCGCGTCCGGCCGGACGGTCCCGAGCGATGTCCAGACGGTGCCGTGCCGAATCCAGGCCTGGTAGACGTGGCCGGAGGGCGGCGGAGCGAAGTCCGAGAAGTTCATGACCCCCAGATCGACTCCGGTGCGGCCGCGGTAGGTGGCGTGGGTCGTTGGGGGCACTCCGGAGACGGCCGAGAGGCGCAGGGGCGGCGCCTCGCTGGAGGTCGCCACGCGCAGCGCCTGCTGCTGGAGGTCGAGCGCGGCCCGCTGCCGCTCGAAGCGGACGCCGAGGTAGACGAGTCCGCCGAGGAGCGCGGCGAGGAGCGCCGTCAGGACGAGCGGGGCGAGTTGGAGCCGGAGTTTCCGGACGCCGGCCCGAATGCGGGTCTTGGCCGTGCCCAGCGGCAGGTTCAGGAACTCAGCTACCTGCTCGTGGGTCAGATCGTCGAAGAAGGCGAGGCTCAAAGCCTGTCGCTGCAGCGGAGGCAGCGCCTGCACGGCCTCCCGGACGACCAAGCGTCGGTAGTCCAGCCAGGCCGCCTCGTCCGGCGGCGCCGAGACGTCCGGCAGCGTGCCGACGTGCCGCCCGTCCGGGTCGGGCGTGGTGGTGGGGCGCCGCCGCCGACGCCGCAGCTCGTTGAGCACCCGCAGATGGGCGATGCGCAGCGCCCACGCGCGGAACGTCCCGCGTGACGGATCGAAGGTGGCGGCGCCGCGCCAGATAGCCAGGAAGACGTCCTGGACGATCTCCTCCGCCGCGGCCGGGTCGAGCGTGCGCGCGGCCAGTCCGTACACGAGCGGCGCGTAGCGCGCGTGGAGGTCCTGGAGAGCAACCTGGTCGCCGCCAGCCACGCGGCCCATCAGTTCCTCGTCGCTGGGCCCAACGATCCCGGCGCGCTGCTGGATCATGCCTCTCTCAACCTCCGTCGGCCGTACCTGCTTCCCGTCTCACGGGCTACGCGCGGGAAGGGCCATCAGGTTGCCCTTCCCGCGAGCCAGGGCGCCCTACGCGAGCGTCGAGTCCACGATCGCGAGCGTGCCGCGGTGCTCCACGTAGCTCACCGCGGTGATGCCGAGCGTACCGCGCAGCCGGTCCGCTGGGACGACCAGCGGACCGGGTGACGGCGCGGTGCCGGGCGCGGGCTGGGGGAAGGCGGTACCGCTGGCCGTGTGGAAGGTGATGTTGCCCTCGACTTTCTGCATCACCTGGTGGATATGGCCGTTGAGCACGGTCACCGAGCCAAAGCGGCGCAGGTAGCCGAGTGCCTGCTCCGCGTCGTCGGTGCCCCAGCCCCAGGCGGGGTAGATCGACCAGAGAGGGATGTGGGCGTAGACGACGACCGGTGTGCTGGACGACAGGTGGGCGACATCCTGGCGCAGCCAGTCGATCTGCTCCGCGCCGAGCGCGCCCAGGCCGTTCGACCCCAGGTTGAGCACGTTGATGAGCCCGACGAAGTGGACGCCGTGGTAGTCGAAGCTGCGCCAGCCCCCGCCGACGGTGCCCTTGCCGTACCGCGTCAGGAACTGCTTGCCGTTGTCGCTGAAGACGTCGTGCTCGCCCGGGACGTAGAACACCTCGCCGGTGTTCGCCGACCGCAGGCTCTGCTCGACGGTGTCGAACTCGTCCGGCTTCGACAGGTGGCTGAGGTCGCCGGTGTGCAGCACGAAGGCGGGTCGGGTTGGAAGGGCGTTAACTCTGCCAATGGCCTCTCGCAGCGTGCCGGTGACGTCGGTGTTGGGCGCCTTGTCGAACCCGATGTGGCTGTCGCTGATCTGGGCGAAGCTGAAGTCGCCCGCGGCGGCGGCGGCGGCGAGCGTACAGGAGCTGAGGATCCCGCCGGACACCGTCCAGAGGACGCCGGTGCCGACCCAGGCCATGCACTTGAGGAAGTGACGGCGGTCGATGCCGTCGGCGTCGACCGGCCGATACCTCCCCGCGACGCGGTCATCTTCGGGAAGTTGCTGGACGACGGGGGTTGCCATGGAACTCTCCTTGGTCACTGGACGATCACCGTCCCGGTCATGATCGGGTGGATCGCGCAGTGGTAGGCGTAGCTGCCAGAGGTGTCGAACCGATGCGTGTAGTGCTCGTTGGTGTCGAGCGCCGGTGACCCGAACAGCCCGGGCATGTTGCTCGTGACCGTGTGCGGTACGTCGTCGTGGTTGGTCCAGGTCACCGTCGCCCCGGCCGGAACCACGACGGTCCGCGGCCGGAACGAGAAGTTGTCTATGGTTACCTGATCCGTCGCCTCCGGCGTGGCATCGGCAGCCGGTGGGGTCATGGCCATGGCGCTCATCGTCGGGTCCGCGGTCGGTGGCGGCGCGGCCGGCGCGCCGGATGCCGCCTGGCCGCCCGCCGCTCCGCCGCATGCGGAGAGGAGCGCTCCGAGCACTCCTGCCGATGCCACGGCCGCCCCGGCCCGCAGCAGGAGGGCACGCCGGTGCAGGCGCAGGGAGCCCACGCCTGGCCGGTGCGGCAGACAGTCACGGTTGGGTGCGGGTGGCATCTCCAACGTGCCGGCGGGGCCGGTGGGTGCCGGCGACTGACCGGTGTATCGGGGATACATCGCTCACTCCATCAGGGCTAGAGCCGCGTCTGGCGGCCCGTCGAGGGCGGTAGCCGCCCGTCGGTGACAGACTCCGATCGGATCGTCACCTGCCAATACACCGGGTGAGCGGGGATGGATTGCACTGACTGAACAGGAGGAACGTGGGCGGAGCGGTGCCGTATCCTGCGATGTGGCCGGCTCGCTGGTGATGCCGGGGCTACTGCTTGAGGAAGACGTAGGCCAGGTAGGCCGCCAGTTCGCGGATCATATACTGGTACTCGAGCGCGGAACCCGGTCGGATCGGGCTGGTCTGCGTCGGGGAGGCGAACGGGGTCAGGCCAAGGTCTTCCGCCATCCGCTTGACCCGGAACATGTGGAACGGGTCGCTGACCACGAGGATGCGCGAGATTCCGCGGGAAGCCAGGGCGGCCCGCGTCGGGATGAGGCTCGCCAGCGTGGTCTGACCCTGTGGAACCGAGAGCAGCGCGGCCGCCGGCACTCCCTGCTCGTAGAGGTAATTGAATCCGACGTCGGCCTCGGCGTACTGGTCGCCGTCTCCGACGCCTCCGGTCAGGACGATCAGTAAGGCGTCGTGGGCGTGGTAGAGGTCGAGGGCGTGGTCGAGGCGCGCCTTGAAGATCGGGGACGGACTGCCGTTCCACTGGGCGGCACCCAGGACCACGATCGCGTCGGCCGGCGCGGTCTCGTCGTGTCGCGCCTGGGTCACGATTGCCACCCACAGGGACCCGACGGCCAGGGCGGCGATCACCAGAACGACCACGACCACGAGGACGGCGACCCGCAGCAGCGTCCTCCGCGAGGTCCGCGAGCGCTTCCGTTTGATTGTGCCGCGCTGGCGGTACGCGCCGACGCTCGATGTCCTGACCAACGAGGGACCCCGCTCTTTCGTGTCCGTACGAATCCTACCATCGTCGGTCCGCACGCAACCGGCGGGCCGGTGTTTGGCATACTGGACGCATGGACGACGCGAACATCCGTTCCGGTCGAATCACCGAGATCATCGATCAGGCGCACGATCCGGAGCGGGTCAACGTGTTCCTCGACGGGCAGTTCGCCTTCGGCGTCGGCAAGGAGGTCGCCGCCGCGCACGGGCTGCAGGTCGGTCGGGAGGTGTCGACGCGCGAGGTCGAGCAGGTCCTCGGCGCCGAAGAGGCTGAGCGAGCGACCCAGGCAGGACTCCAGTTCCTGGCCTATCGGCCGCGCTCGCGGCAGGAGGTACGCAGCCGGCTGCGCCGACGCGGGTTCTCCGACGAGGCGATCGCGGCAGCGCTCGGAAAGCTCGAGGGCTGGCGCTACCTGGACGACGCGGCGTTCGCGCGCTTCTGGGTAGAGAATCGAGAAGAGCACCAGCCGCGCGGGCGACGCCTGCTGGAGTCGGAGCTCCGCGCGAAGGGCGTCCAGTCGGAGGTGGCCCGGCAGGCCGTCGAAGAGGCCGGCGGCGACGAGGTGCCGGCGGCGATGGCGCTGGCGCGTAAGCGGGCCACGGCGCTGCGAGGGCTGGACGAGGAGACCCAGCGGCGCCGGTTGGCCAGCTTCCTACAGCGCCGCGGCTACGGCTGGGACGTCGTCCGGCCGGTGCTCGACGCCGTGTTGGGGGACGCCGAGGACCTCCCGCCGGAGGAGTCCTGAGGTGACCGTGTCCACCTCGGGCCGGGAGTGGGGACAATGACCGACCTGCGCCAGGAGTTCCGCTTCTGGTATCCGCTGCAGGTCCGCTACCGGGACGTGGACCGGCAGGATATCGTCTACTTCGCCGTCTACCTGGAATTCTTCGAGACGGCCCTGCACGAGTACTATCGCTCGCTGGGGATCTTCGTGGCCGAGACCGAACGCACGCGCGAGTTCGACGCGGTCTTCGCCCACGTCGAGGTCGACTACGCCGGGTCGGCCCGGCTGGACGACGTCGTCGAGCTCGGGGTGCGGGCCGAGCGCGTGGGAACCGCGAGCCTCACCTACGTGCTGCAGGCGGTGCTGGCCGGCAGCGGCGCGCCGCTGTGTCGCGGCCGGCTGGTGGCGGTCAACTTCGATCGCGACACCGGTCGGGCGAAGCCGATCCCGGACTGGATCCGTCGGGCGGTCGCCGGCTTCGAGGGGCTCAGCCTGTGAGGCCGCCGCCTCCGGTAGCCGGTGACGTCGGACAGAGCCGGCCATAACGGTTCACGCCGCTACCACCCCCTCGCCGTCAGCACGTCCGCGCCGAGCCGACGCAGCTCGACCGTGTAGGGGTCGGGATTGTTCGGGTGGTACTCGAAGACGGCGCGCTCGAAGTACTGCGTCGTCACGCCGGTGGCCGGGTCGACGAACTCCTCGCTGATCGGGTAGCCGAACAGCGCCAGCGACTCGCGGGTACTGATGCCGGGATCGCCGAGGTCCAATCCCTGGTCGTGCCAGTAGATCCGGAATCCGGCACAAAGCCGGTGACCGGTTACCGCGACGAACTCGCAGTCTCGAGTGGGCGGCGTGCCGGGCGGCAATGGCTGAAAGGCGGCCGTCGTGAGGAGCCCTCTGGCCCGCGCGTCCTCGGCACCGAGGCGGCCGAGCTCCACCGCGTAGGGCGTACCCGCGAGGTCTGGGTGGTACTCGAAGCGCTGGCGCTCGAGGTACTGGACCGTGTAGGTCGCGCCCGTGTCGGGGTTCAGTTCAGTGAACTCCTCGGTCAGGGGGTAGCCGAAGACCGGCAGGCCGCCGCTGGCGAGCCAGAACTCCTTGAAGCCAAACGACAGGAAGTGCTGGGTCTGCGGGAAATAGAGCCAGTCCGGGCTGGTGGTACCGGGGTCCGCACGCGGGGCACTCGGAAGCGTCGTGGCGGCGTAGGCGAGCCCGGCGTAGATCTCGACCATCGCGGCCTGCCGGGTGAGATCGACGTAGCTGAGCGGTGGGCCCGACGTCGGGTTGCCATCCCCCGGGAAATAGAAGAGCGTTCCGGTCTGTTCGGTCTGCCGGACGGCGGTGTTGTCCCACACGGCGTCGGCGTAGGCCTGCATGGCGCGGCGATAGCTCCCGTTGGCGGTGTCGACCAGGGCGAGCAGTAGCAGATTGCGAAAGAAGATCGCGTTGAAGGGCGAGCCCTGGCCGAAGATGGCGCCAGTGCCAGCGAAGCTGCTGGTGACCGGATCGAATCCGTAACGGGTCAGCGCGGCGGCGGCGGTCTGCTCGGCATAAGTCAGGTACGCGAGTTGGCCGGTCGCCTCGTATAGGAGGAGCCCAGCGCCGATCATCGTGCCCTGGTTGTAGCTCCATTTCGTCTGCTCGACCGCGCAGCTGCCGTCGGTTGCCACGTAGACGTGGTCCCAGTACAGCCCATCGGCCGGGTCCCTCAGGTGGCTGTTGACCCAGTCGTACATCTGGCTGGAGGGCTTGAGGTAGGTGGTCGCGGCGTTCGGGTCGGTATTCTTCGTGGCCAGGTAGAGCGCGAGGCCGAGCTCGGCGTTCGGCGCGGTGCTGACCGTGTTGCGATCGAGGAGCGGCGGGTTCGCGGGCTGCTGGCGCCAGAAGATGCCGCCGGTGCCGGCGGACCCGCTGCAGACCTGGGTGGTCGCCCATCCGCTCCGGGCGTAGGTGAAGACCTGCTCGGCGCGGTTGAGCGCATCGGCGCTCCCCGTCGCCTGGTAGACGCGCAGCAGGTCGAGCCCGCTCCAGGCGTTGTCGTCGTAGAACCGGTCACCGCCGCCGTCGGCGACGACGTAGGAGTCGTAGGCGGGCAGGCCGGCGCCCCCGTTCCAGTAGGCGGCCAGGCCGGTCAGGCGCGCGGAGACCGCGCTCTGGTCCGTGCCGGAGAGGGCCGCGACGTCGAGGGTCGCGGCCATCGCCTGCGAGAACGGCCAGTGGTAGGAGTAGGTCCGATCGTTCGGCTGCGGTGGGTAGTTCCCCCGGTAGAGCGCCGCCTGCGGCAGATAGAAGTGGTTCTGCATGCCTGCGTAGGCGCTCCGCGCCCGGTCGGCGTCCGTCGCGGACGGCGACGTACCAGCGGCGGTGGCCGGCAGTGTGCCGGCACCCAGCATCAACGCGAGGGCGAGCAGCGCCGCCCCCAGTCCACGCGCACTCACGTCGTCCCCACCTTCCCTCGTCCGACCGGCGCCACGGCGAGTCCCGGCGCCTCGTCCGCCCCCCCCCGCGTCCCCTGGGCGAGCGGCGCCGACTCCCGGGTCGCCGCATTGTACCCTGAAACGACATAGGCCGCGCTGCTACTAGAGCGCGGGATTGTTGTGGATAAGGCGTGGTGATCGGTGCAGGCACTCGCCCACACGGGAATAGACGGATTGGCCGCTGTGGCTCTGGTCGAGGCGACCAACCGCTGGTATACTCTTCTAGGCCGCGGAGTTCTCCTCGAAACAGCAGCCCACCGAACATTTAAATACGGGACTACGGATAGTCGGGGAATGGCTGAGATCAAATGGCTGGGCCATGCGTGTTTCCGAATTCGTGGCCGTGAGGTCGCGATCCTGACCGACCCGGCCGGACCGGAGTCCGGCTACGCGATCGGTCCCCAGCAGGCGGAGATCGTGACCGTCAGCCACGACCACCCGGGCCACCGGGCGCTGGATCTGGTGCAGCCCGGCTACCGCCTTATAAGCGGGCCGGGTGAGTACGAGATCCATGAGGTCTTCATCCGTGGCGTCCGGACCGATCACGACGCGGAGGGCGGCGCCAGGGCGGGTAAGAACACCGCGTACGTGATCGAAGTGGACGATCTGGTGGTGTGCCATCTCGGCGACCTCGGCCACGTGCTGTCCGAGGAGCAGGCGGCCGCGATGAACTCGGTCGACGTGCTGCTGGTTCCCATCGGCGGCGGCCCCACTATTGGCGCGACGCAGGCCGCCGAAGTCATCGGACAGCTCGAGCCCACCGTGGTCATACCCATGCAGTACCGAACCGAGCGCGGAGACCTCGAGCGTGACCCGCTGGAGCGCTTCCTCAAGGAGGTAGGCGTCACGGAGTTCACCCCGCTCGATCGGGTGACGATCCGCAAGTCCGATCTCGGCGAGACCATGCGGGTTGTCGTGCTGCGGCCGTGAGCACGGCAAGGACCGTCGAGGCAGTTCACGGACGGGAGCCGGTTGGGGGTAGCTGATAGCCGGCCGTCGCGATGAGGGCGACGGAGGAGGGCGAGGGATGCCGAAGTACGTCTTTGTCACTGGGGGGGTCGTCTCGTCGGTTGGAAAGGGCATCACCACCGCTTCGATCGGCCGCCTGCTGAAGGCGCGGGGACTCGCGGTCTCGATCATGAAGCTGGACCCGTACCTCAACGTCGACCCCGGCACGATGTCCCCCTACCAGCACGGTGAGGTGTTCGTCACCGACGACGGCGCCGAGACCGACCTCGATCTCGGACACTACGAGCGCTTCACCGACGAGAACCTGAGTCGCGGCTCAAACGTCACCACCGGCCAGATCTATTCGGCGGTGATCTCCAAGGAGCGGCGCGGCGACTTTCTCGGCGGCACCGTCCAGGTCATCCCTCACATCACCAACGAGATCAAGGAGCGCATCCACCTGGTGGCCGATCAGCGCCCGGTGGACGTGGTGGTGGCCGAGGTGGGTGGCACGGTCGGGGACATCGAGGGGCAGCCGTTCCTGGAAGCCATCCGCCAGATGCGCAAAGAGGAGGGCCGCCGCAACGTCCTCTACATCCACGTCACGCTGCTGCCCCACATCTCGAGCACCGGTGAGCTGAAGACCAAGCCAACGCAGCATAGCGTCAAGGAGCTCCGCGCCATCGGGATCCAGCCGGACGTGCTGGTCTGCCGCTCCGACTTCCCGGTCTCGTCCGACGTGCGCGCCAAGATCTCCCTGTTCGGCGACGTCGACGAGGACGCGGTCATCCCGCTGCCGACGGCGGACACCATCTACGGGGTGCCGCTGGTGTTGGAGGAGGCGGGGCTCGGGCGCTACATCGCCGAGCATTTCGGCTGGACCGATCGACAGCCGGATCTCCGCGCGTGGCAGGAGCTGGTGGATCGGATCCAGCAGCCGCGCCGGCGGCTGGAGATCGCGCTGGTCGGCAAGTACG
This sequence comes from Thermomicrobiaceae bacterium, assembly GCA_035532355.1. Classification (GTDB taxonomy): domain Bacteria; phylum Chloroflexota; class Chloroflexia; order Thermomicrobiales; family Thermomicrobiaceae; genus DASSZN01. The sequence continues at coordinate 33,389 of DATKRJ010000342.1, forward strand.
TCGAGCTACACGATGCCTACATGAGCGTCGTCGAGTCGCTGCGGCACGCCGGCCTGGCGCACGGCGTCAACGTCGACGTGAACTGGATCAACTCGGAGCTGGAGACGGAAGCGGACATCGTCCGCCAGCTGCGGCACGCATCGGGGATCGTCGTCCCGGGCGGCTTCGGGGCGCGCGGGGTCGAGGGAAAGCTGGTGGCGGTGCAGTACGCCCGGGAGCACCAGATTCCGTACCTCGGCCTCTGTTACGGGCTGCACATGGCCGTGATCGAATTTGCGCGGAACGTGCTGGGGCTCGGCGGCGCCAACACCACCGAGAACGACCCGGAGACGCCGCACCCGGTGATCGACCTGATGCCCGACCAGAAGGGCGTCGATCTCGGCGGGACGATGCGGCTGGGAGCCTACCCGTGCCGGCTGGTCCCGGGCACGCGGGCGGGCGAGGCCTACCGCCAACCGTTCATCGAGGAGCGGCACCGGCACCGCTGGGAGATCAACAACACCTACCTGGAGCGGATGGAGGCTGCGGGGCTGGTGGTGAGCGGTCTATCGCCGGACGGGCGGCTGGTGGAGATCATGGAGCTGCGCGACCACCCGTGGTTCGTCGGCGTCCAGTTTCACCCCGAGTTCAAATCCCGGCCGACCCGTCCGCACCCGCTGTTCGACGGATTCGTGGCGGCGGCAGTCAAAGTCCTGCACGAGGGCGATCAGCGGCCGCTGCCACTCGAGGAGGTTGTGGTCGCCGAGGTCGCGCGGGACTGACGAGATTGCCCCTTCGCCCGAGATTGTGATAGGATGCGCAAAGTGCGCGGAGGGTGAATGAAAGACCCTCTCGGCGATCTCGGGTCTCAACGCGACCTGCGGGCGATCGGCATGGCATCCGGGCTCGGGTGCTCGGTTGTCGTGAGCCTGATTCTCTGTATCGTCGGTGGCCTGTTACTCGACCGGTGGTTGGGGACACGGCCACTCTTCACGCTGGTGGGCGTGGTGCTCGGCCTGGTTACCGCGGGCTACCTCTTCTGGCAGCTTGCGACCCTGGACCAGCCCCGGCGCAAGGGGTTGACCCGGGCCAGCAAAGATGATGGAATCGGCCGGCTGTCGGAGCAGGACGACGAGGAGCGCTGATGGACGTCCAGATCGAGGTGGCGCCGAAGGCACTCTGGAACATCCCGATCCCGGGCACGCACTACGACTTTCCCTTTACGAATTCCCTCCTGATGATGTTCGTGGTGATGGCCCTCCTGATCATCGGCGGGGCCTTGATCGCGCGGCGCTCGACGCTGATCCCCTCGCGGCTGCAGTCGGCCGCCGAGCTGGTCGTCGAGTTCCTCCTCGGCCTGGTCGAGGGTACGGCCGGCAAGCGAATGGGGCGGCAGATCTTCCCGCTGATCGGCGGGCTGTTCCTCTTCATCATCTTTGCCAACTACATCGAACTGCTCCCGGGTCTCGGCACCATCGGCATCAACCAGACCGAGGCCGGCAAGACGACGATCATCCCGTTTCTGCGCCCGCCCAGCTCCGACCTGAACATGACCGTGGCGATGGCGCTCATCAGCTTCTTCACCTTTCAGTACCTCGGGATCAAGGCCCACGGCGTTCGGGGTCGGCTGAAGCACCTCGCCAATCCGGTCTTCCTCTTCCCGATCGAGGTCGTCAGCGAGTTCGCGCGCATCATCTCGCTCTCGTTCCGACTCTTCGGCAACATCTTTGCCGGCGACGTGCTGCTGACCATTATGTACGCCATCGGCAAGGCCATTGCCATCTCGGTGGTGGGCCTGCTCGTGCCGGTCGTGTTCCTGCTGCTCGAGACGCTATTCGGCTTCATCCAGGCGCTGGTCTTCGCGCTGCTCACCCTGATCTACATCGCCCTGGCGGTGGCGGACGGGCATGACGAGCATGCGGAGCATGCCGGGGAGCCGGAGATGGCTGAGGGTCATCAGTCCGCGCACGCGGTCGCCGCACCCGGTGGCGATTAGCGCGCAACCTGCTTGGGGACGGCCGCCCGTGGTGGGGTACCGGTCCGGTCGATGGGAAGGATATCGGCGCGCCGCTGCGGGCCGATGACAGGAGGCAGTGTAGCGTGGTTTCGAACATCACCGACGTCAAGGTTGTCATCCCGATGGCAGCCGCCCTGGCGATCGGCCTGGGGGCTATCGGTCCGGGCATCGGCATCGGACTGGCCGTCAAGGGCGCCATGGAGGCGCTCGGCCGGAATCCGGAGGCCGAGGGCGCGATTCGTCTGACGATGATCATCGGCGCGGCGCTCGCCGAGGCGGTCGCCATCTACGCGCTCGTGATCGCGATCATCATCGCTTTCGTCCTGTAGCTGCCTGGACCGATGGCGTCCCCTGCGCCGGGGGCGCCATCGGTTCGCGCTGGCCGGGCAGGATGGCCCGGCGGTCCGTGGCATCGGCGGCCGTCAAGCACCGCGCGACCGCTCGCCGGCGGTCGAGACCGTGAGGAAGCGTCGAATGTCAGCACTGGGAGTCAATCTCGGCACACTGCTCGTCCAGCTGTTCGCGTTCATCATCTTCGTCGGGCTGTTCTGGCGCTTCGCGCTGGGGCCGATCGTGCGCATGCTCGACACCCGGCAGGAGCGGATTCGGGACAGCATGGAGGCCGCGCAGCGGATCGAGCGCGAGCTAGCGGCAACCCAGGCCCGCAATGAGGAAGTGCTGATCGAGGCGCGCCGCGAGGCGCAGAAGATCCTGGCCGCGGCGCGAGAGAGCGGCGAGCAGGCCGTGGCTCGGGCCCAGACCCAGGCGCAGGCGCAGGCCGAGGAGTTCCTGACCAAGGCCCGGGCGACCCTCCAGGCCGAGCAGCAGCAGGCCTGGCTCCAGCTGCGACGAGACGTCGCCGACCTGGCTATCGCCGCGGCGACGAAGATCGTTCGCCATGAGCTGAACCGGCAGGAGCAGGCTCGTTTGATAGAGGAGACCCTGGCCGAGGCCGGCAACGGCCGGCTGCAGGCCTAGCCGGGACCAAAGAGGAGCAGCGATGGCAGTTGCCGGGGCAGCCAAACGGTACGCCCATGCCGCCTTCGACCTCGCGCGCCAACAGCAGGCGCTAGACGCCTGGGAGCGCGATCTCGATCGGGCCGTCGGTGTCGTGCAGAATCCCCAGGTGTCGGAGTTCTTCGACAGCCCGGCGATCCCCGAAGAGGCCAAGCAGCTGGCTATCACGCAGCTTCTCCCGGGCGAGGCGGAGCGCTACGTCCGCAATCTGCTACTGCTGCTGCTCGAGCGGCGCCGGCTGGCGCAGCTGCCGCAAGTCGCCGAGGTGTTTCACGACCTGGTGCTTCAGGAGCGGGGCGTAGCCGTCGCGGAGGTCACCACGGCTGTCGCCCTGACGCCGCAGGAGGCGGAGCAGGTGCGCGCGCGCCTGCGCGACCTGATCGGCAAGACGGTCGATATGCGCGCGCGCGTCGATCCGGCGATCATCGGCGGGCTCGTGGTGCGGGTCGGCGACGATCTGATCGACGGCAGCGTGCGCACACAGCTCAATCAATTGAGGCAGCGGATGGCGAGCTAGTGCCTCGGCGCCGGCAGGCCGGCCGCGAATGCATGCGACATTCTCGTTGACCGTTCTGTGATGAGCGACCCAGCCGGAAGCGGGAGGAACCATGGTCGTACGACCGACTGAGATCAGCGATATCCTGCGGCAACAGATCGAGAGCTACGGTACGCGCATGGTCGTGACCAACGTCGGCTACGTCGTCGAGGTCGGCGACGGCATCGCCACGGTTCACGGCCTGCGCGAGGTGATGGCCAGCGAGCTGGTCGAGTTCTCCAACGGGATCATGGGCATGGCCTTCAACCTCCAGGAGGACTCCGTCGGCATCATCATCCTCGGCGACTACACCGGCATCGAGGAAGGCGACGAGGTCAAGTCGACCGGCCGGATCGTCCAGGTGCCGGTCGGACCGGCGCTGATCGGCCGGGTGATCAACGCTCTCGGACAGCCGATCGACGGCAAGGGGCCGATCCAGACCGACCGCTTCCGGACGATTGAGCGGATCGCGCCGGGCGTGATCATGCGCCAGAACGTCGATACCGCGCTGCAGACCGGGCTCAAGGCCATCGACAGCATGATCCCGATCGGCCGGGGGCAGCGGGAGCTGATCATCGGCGACCGTCAGACCGGCAAGACGGCCATCGTCGTCGACACGATCATCAATCAACGCGACTCGGGCGTGGTCTGTATCTACGTGGCAATTGGGCAGAAGCAGGCTCAGGTGGCGCAGATCGTCGGCATCCTTGAGCGCGCGGGTGCGATGGATCATACGATCGTGGTGTCGGCCTCCGCCGGTGACCCGGCGCCGCTGCAATACCTGGCGCCGTACGCGGGAACCGCCATGGGCGAGGAAGTCATGGAGCGCGGCGGCGACGCGCTGATCGCCTACGACGACCTCTCGAAGCACGCCTGGGCCTACCGTCAGGTCGCACTGCTGCAGCGGCGGCCACCGGGTCGCGAAGCCTACCCCGGCGACGTCTTCTACCTGCACTCCCGGCTGCTCGAGCGCGCGGCCCGACTGCGCGACAACCTGGGCGGCGGCAGCCTGACGGCGCTGCCGATCATCGAGACGCAGGGTAACGACGTGTCGGCCTACATCCCTACCAACGTCATCTCGATTACGGATGGCCAGATCTACCTGGAGTCGGACCTGTTCTATGCGGGCGTCCGCCCGGCCGTGAACGCCGGCCTGTCGGTGTCGCGCGTCGGCGGAGACGCCCAGATCCGGGCCATGCGGCAGGTCGCAGGCCGGCTGCGCCTCGATCTGGCACAGTTTCGCGAGCTGGCGGCCTTCGCGCAGTTCGGCTCGGATCTCGACCCCGCGACGCGGCGGCAGATCGACCGCGGCCAGCGGCTGACCGAGGTGCTCAAGCAGCCGCAGTACCACCCGATGCCGGTCGAGGAGCAGGTGGCGATCATCTGGGCGGCCACCAACGGCCTGCTGGACGACGTGCCGGTGGAGCGGGTGCGCGCCTTCGAGGAGCAGTACCTGGACTACCTGCGCACGACCGGGCCGCAGATCCTCGAGGCCATCCGCACCGACCGGCGGCTGACGGACGAGACGATCGCGGCGCTGCGCACGGCCACGGGAGAGTTCAAGTCCACCGTGTGGGCCAATGTGGCCGCGGCCGCCCGCTAGCGGCGACGTGAGGGAGGAGGCGCTCCGTGCCCACGCCGCGTGAGATCAGACGCCGGATCCGGAGCGTCCGGAATATGGCCCAGGTCACCCGGGCCATGGAGATGGTGGCGGCCTCGAAGATGCGCCGCGCCCAGCAGCACGTGCTGGCGACGCGGCCGTACGCCGAGCGCATCCGCGCCATGACGGGCGACCTGGCGACGATGACCGCGTTCGAGGAGCGCAACCAGTTCCCGCTCCTCATCCAGCGCCCGGTCAAGCGCTCGGAGGTGATCCTGGTCACGTCCGACCGCGGGCTGGCCGGTGCGTTGAACACCAACGTCATCCGCCGGACCGTCCACTTCATCCAGGACGAGCGCCCGGAGTCCATCAATGAGGTCGACATCGTGGCGGTTGGCCGAAAGGGCCGGGACTTCTTCAACCGGCTCGGGCGGCAGCCGGCCGCGTCGTTCGTCAACATGGGCGACCGGCCCACGTTCGAGTCTATCCGGCCGATCGTGCGCGTCGCCATCGACGACTTCACGTCCGGGCGGGTGGACGCGGTCTTCCTGGCCTACACCCAGTTCATCAACACGCTGCGCCAGCAGCCGCAGATCGTGCAGGTGCTGCCGATCACGGCGCCGCCCGGCGCGGGCGCGGTGACCGACTACATCTTCGAGCCGAGCCCGGCGACGGTGCTCGAGGCGCTCCTGCCGCGCTTCGTCGAGGTAGAGATCTACCAGGCGCTGTTGGAAGCCATCGCCAGCGAGCAGAGCGCCCGGATGGTCGCCATGCGCAACGCGACCGACAACGCGCGCGAGATCGTCTCCGAGCTGACGATGACCTACAACAAGGTGCGGCAGGCGCAGATCACCCGCGAGGTGTCGGAGATCTCGGCGGGCGCGGCGGCGCTGGGCTAGCGACCGGACAGGGATCCAGGAGGAAGTAATCTACATGGCAACGACGTTAGCGACCGGCAAGATCGTCCAGATCCTGGGTGCTGTGGTGGACGTCGAGTTCCCCCCGGAGCACCTCCCGGAGATCTACCACGCGCTGCTGGTGGAGCGGGAGGGGCAGGACCCGCTCGTGCTCGAGGTCCAGCAGCATCTCGGCAACGACTGGGTCCGCGCGGTCGCGATGTCGAGCACCGACGGACTGCGGCGCGGGGTGGACGCAGTGGACACCGGCGCCCCGATCGAGGTGCCGGTCGGCCCCGCCACGCTCGGGCGCATCTTCAACGTTGTCGGCCGCCCCGTCGACGAGGCCGGCCCGGTGACGTCCGACCTGCGCTACCCGATTCACCGCCCGTCCCCGACATTCGAGGAGCAGTCGACCCAGGTCGAGGTCTTCGAGACGGGCATGAAGGTCATCGACCTGATCGCACCGTTCACCAAGGGCGGCAAGACCGGTGTCTTCGGGGGCGCCGGGGTCGGCAAGACGGTCATCATCATGGAGATGATCCGGAACATCGCCTCCGAGCACGGCGGCTACTCGGTGTTCACGGGCGTGGGCGAGCGGACCCGCGAGGGCACGCAGCTGTGGGGTGAGATGAACGAGTCCGGCGTCGTCGACAAGACGGTGCTGGTCTTCGGCCAGATGAACGAGCCACCCGGCGCCCGGCTGCGGGTGGGACTGACCGGCTTGACGATGGCGGAGTACTTCCGCGACGAGGGCCGCGACGTGCTGCTGTTCATCGACAACATCTTCCGCTTCGTGCAGGCGGGCTCCGAGGTGTCGGCGCTGCTCGGCCGCATGCCGAGCGCGGTTGGCTACCAGCCAACGCTCGGGACCGAGATGGGCCAGCTGCAGGAGCGCATCACCTCGACGCGGCGCGGATCGATCACCTCGGTGCAGGCGGTCTACGTGCCGGCCGACGACTACACCGACCCGGCCCCGGCGACGACCTTCGCCCACCTCGACGCGACGATTTCGCTCGAGCGCTCGATTGCCGAGCAGGGGCTGTTCCCGGCGGTCGACCCGCTGTCCTCGACCTCCCGCATCCTGGACCCGAGCGTGGTAGGTGAGGAGCACTACGGCGTGGCGCGCGAGGTGCAGCGCGTGCTCCAGCGCTACCGCGACCTGCAGGACATCATCGCCATCCTGGGCATCGAGGAGCTGAGCGACGAGGACAAGCAGACAGTAGGGCGGGCGCGCCGCATCCAGCGCTTCCTGTCCCAGCCGATGTTCGTGGCGGAGGCCTTCACCGGCCGGCCGGGGCGCTACGTCGAGCGCGCCGAGACGGTGCGCGGCTTCAAGGAGATCCTCGAAGGCAAGTACGACACGCTCCCCGAGCAGGCCTTCTATATGGTGGGCACCATCGACGAGGCCGTCGAGAACGCCCAGAAGATGGCCGCGGGCGAGTCGATCTAACCAGGTCGGCCCGCGGCCCCGATGCTTCGGGAGCGCGGGCGGTGAACTCCGGGTGAGGAGACAGAGACAGGCATGGCGAAGCTGACGGTGGAGATCGTCACCGGGGAGCGCGTCGTCCTGGTGGAGGACGACGTCGACATGGTCGTGGCGCCCGGGGCCGACGGAACGCTCGGCATCCTGCCGCGGCACGCGCCGATCATCTCCCTGTTGGCACTCGGCGAGATGCGGATCGTCAAGGGCGCGCGCGAGGAGGCGCTGGCGGTGTTCGGCGGCTTCCTCGAGGTGGCTCACAATCGCGTGCTCGTGCTGGCCGACACGGCCGAGCGCGCCGAGGAGATCGACCTCGCCCGCGCCGAGTCGGCGCGGCAGCGCGCGGAGACGCGCCTTGCCGACCGGGTGACCGACATCGACCTGGCACGGGCGGAACTCAGTCTGCGCCGGTCGATGCTCCGCCTGCGGGTTGGCCGGCGCACACGCGGCCGTGCCGCCCAGCCGCTGGCACATCAGGACCTGGCCTCGTAGACAGGCAGGGCGGCCGACCGCCCGCCCGTTTCGGGTGTCGCCGCCCCACGCCCTGTGCGCCACACCGGTCGACTGCTAGACTGCAGGGTAGAGATCCCGACACTCGCTCACGCCACTGCTCTGGCAGGCGCCAGTTCCAGATCCCCATCCACCGAATGTGAGGGCACGGACCATGACGTTGCAGGTGGCTACCGAGGCGAAGACCATCCTGGTTCGTGGCAGCGGCCGGCTGACCGGCCGGATCGCGATCGACGGAGCCAAGAACGCCGCGTTGCCGGCGATGGCCGCCGCGCTCCTCACCGACGAAGAGTGCCTGCTGGACAACGTGCCCGTGCTGGAAGACGTCCTCGTGATGGTCGACCTGCTGCGCTGGCTGGGCGCCGACGTGGACTTCGACCAGGAGAGCCACCGGCTGCGCATCCAGGCGGCCAACGTCCGGCGCTTCGACGCGCCCTCCGACCTGGTCGAGCGTATGCGCGCATCGTTCCTGGTCTCGGGGCCGTTGCTGTCGCGCTTCGGCGAGGCGTCCTCGTCGTCGCCCGGCGGCTGTAAGCTGGGCACCCGCCCGGTCGACGTCGACCTGCGCGGCTTCCGCCGCATGGGCGGTATCGTCGAGCAAACCGACGGCGACTACATGATGCGGGCGCGTCGGCTCTACGGGGCCGAGCTCTACATGGACTACCCGAGCCACACCGGCACCGAGAACCTGCTGATGGCGGCCACGCTTGCCCGTGGCACGACGACCATCGTCAACGCCGCCTCGGAGCCGGAGATCACGTTCCTCGGGTCGATTCTGCGGGATATGGGCGCGCGCGTGACCGGCGTCGGCACACCCCACATCCGCGTCGAGGGGGTCGACCGGCTGCGCGGCTATCGCGCGGCCATCCTGCCCGACCGTATCGAGGCCGGCACGTTCGCCATCGCCGGCGCGATCACGGACGGCGAGGTGATCCTCGACCACGTCTCCGAGCCGGACATGCTGCCGTTGACCTACAAGCTGCGCGAGGCCGGTGCGGAGGTCTGGTGGAGCGAGCGCTCGATGCTCGTGCGCGGGCGCGGCGAGCTCCACGCGACCGAGATTCAGGCGCTGCCGTTCCCGGGGTTCCCGACCGACCTGCAGGCGGCGTTCGCGGTGCTGATGACGCAGGCGCAGGGGCAGAGCCGGATCTACGAGCGTGTGTTCAACGATCGGCTGCGCTACGCGGCGGAGCTGCACAAGATGCACGCCGACATGACCGTCGTCGACCGGCAGCAGGCGATCATCAACGGCCCGACGCGGCTGGTCGGGGCCGACGTCCAGGCCCTCGACATCCGAAGCGGGGCCTGCCTGGTATTGGCGGGACTCGTCGCCGGCGGTGAGACGCGCATCCACGATACGCAGCACCTGCGACGCGGCTATGAGGACATTGTCGGAAAGTTCACGTCGCTCGGCGCGGAGATCGCCTACCAGGACTGACGCCGAGGCGGTTGGCACAGCCGTCGCCTTGAAATGGTGAGACCGGACCGCATAATTGGGGCGGCGAAGGCTGTTCCCACTGGCATGCTCGAGGTGCGTCGATGGACCAGGCCCCCGTTTCCTCGATCCGAAACCGGGTGATCCCGGGTGTGACCATCCTGATCGTCGCGGCCCTGCTCGCGCTGCTGGGCTACACGCTCTTCGCCCCCAAGCCGCAGACCAGCGCGCTCGGCGCCGGTGGGCGGATCGAGCAGGGCAGCTCGATCGTCACCTTTGCCGGCCGCGCGGCGCCGCAGTTCTCGATCAAGACCTTCGACGGTAAGCCTGTCTCGCTGGCGCAGCTCCGCGGCAAGACCGTGATCGTCAACTTCTGGGCCTCGTGGTGCGACCCCTGCAAGCAGGAGGCGCCCGTGCTGGCCGCGGTTGGTCACACCCTGGATGCCAACACCGTGCTCGTCGGAATCGACGTCTGGGACCAGCGGTCGGACGCCACCGCGTTCCTGGCGCAGAACGACGCCGGGTATTTGAACGGCCCGGACAACGACGGCTCGATCGCCATCGACTACGGCGTAGCCGGCGTCCCCGAGACGTTCTTCATCAGCCCCGACGGCACGCTGCTGGGCAAGTACATCGGGCCGCTGACCTCCCCGGACCAGGTCAACACCGTGCTCAAGGAACTGCAGGGTCGTGGCTAACGCGGCGGGGATTTCGCTTTTGGCCGCGTTCGCGGCGGGGTTGATCTCCTTCCTCTCGCCCTGCGTGGCGCCGCTCATGCCCGGCTACCTGTCGTTGATCTCGGGCGCCACCTTCGACGGAGAGCGGATCGCGGGGGGCGCGGGGCGTCGCGTGCTGGTGGCGAGCCTGGCGTTCGTGGCGGGCTTCACCCTCGTCTTCGTGGTGATGGGGGCCTCGGCGTCTGCCTTCGGTGGCTTCATCGCTCAGTATCGGCGGCTGCTGACGGTCATCGCCGGCGCGATCATGATCCTGATGGGCCTGTTTATCTCCGGCTTGCTCCGCCTCCCCTGGCTGTATCGCGAGCGCCGCATCCACCACGAGGTCGGTCGGGCGCTGACGACGTCGGAGACGATGCTGCTGGGCATGGCCTTCGGCTTCGGCTGGACGCCGTGCATTGGGCCGCTGCTGGCCTCCATCCTCGTCTACACCAGCGCCACCGAGACGGTCGGGCGCGGCACCGTGCTGCTGCTGGCCTACTCCTTCGGACTCGGGGTGCCGTTCATCGCGCTGGGGGTCGGCGTAGGCCGCGCGCTGACGGCGATCCGCTGGATCACGGCCCACTACCGGGTGATCTCGGCCGTCAGCGGGGCGATCCTGGTGGTGCTCGGCCTGATGTTCCTGACCGACCGGTTCTTCTACGTCACGATCGCGACCCAGCGCTTCAACGCGCAGTTCGTCGCGCCGATCACGTCGCGGTACGGTCTGTGAGCGGAGTGGGTCTGGTAGAGTTGCCCGGGTGTTCGGAGCGATGGTCAACGTGAAGGCGGCAGGTGAACGTTCCGTCGATCGCCAGGCTGCTCCTCCGGGTGGCCCACGCACTGGCGGCGGTCGCGTGGCTGGGCGGCGGAGCCTACTACGTGCTGGCACTGCGGCCGCAGCTCCGCGGGGTCGACGAGGACGCGCGGGAAGTAGCCCGGCAGGCACAGCGGGAGTTCGGCGAGTGGGCCTCGGTCGCGACGCTGGTCCTGGTGGCGACGGGCGTGGCCCTGATGTTCGATCGATTGACCGACGGCCGCGGAACGCTGGCGTACGTCCTGCTGCTGACGGTGAAGGTCGCCGCCGCGCTGGCGGCGTTCTGGCTGGCCGGCAGTCTGGGACGGCGTCGTACGGTGCGCCGGGCCGCGCGTCCGCTGGGGATCGACCGGTCGTGGCTGATCCTCGCGCTCGGGACGGTCGCCTTTGTCATCGGGGTGGCGCTGGCAAGCATCTACCCGTCGGGCGTCGGCCAGCGCTAGCGACGGGTGCGTCCGGCGAATTGGCCGCCAATGTCGAAGCAGTGGACGAGAGACGCGCGAACCGGAACGGGCGGGCCGGTGGCCGCCCGGCAGTCAGCGCGCCGACCGCGTTCGGCGCCGAGGAGGGGACGCGATGACGAGTGGAGCGGTCGCGAATCCCGCGGTGGCGCAGTCGCGCCTCCGCTGGGTGAACCCGAAGCTCCTGGTCGCCGGCGTCGTAATCCTGCTTGCCATCGGTTTCCTCATCTACAACAGCATGCAGGGCTCGGTCGCGGCGTACTTCGTGACCGTCGGTGAGCTCCAGCAGCACACCGCCACCGAGGAGGGCCAGCGGGTCCGCGTCGGCGGCCAGGTGCAGCCGGGCTCGATCAGGCTGAACGGTCCCGGTCAGCCGATCGACTTCACCGTCACCGATGGCAGCCACACGATCCCGGTCGTGTACCGCGGGGTGCTGCCTGACATTTTCGCGAACAATACGCAGGTCGTCGTCGAGGGGATGTACCACTCGAACGCCGCGTTCCAGGCGGACACGCTGCTGACCAAGTGCCCGTCCCGGTTTACCGCGACTCAGACGGCTCAACATTAGGGAGGGGACGCTCGCGTGGCGCAGCTTGGCTCGGGCGCGCTGATCGTCGCGCTGGCTCTGGCAGTCTTCGGCATCATCGCCGGGGTCATCGGCGCGCGCCGACAGATTCCGGAGTTGGTCGACAGCAGCCTGCGCGCGGTCTGGGGGGTCACCCTCCTGATCCTAGTCGCGGTCGGTGCCCTGATCACGGCGTTTCTAACGCACGACTTTCGGCTGGCCTACGTCGCGGGCCGGTCGAGCCGCGATATGCCGTTCTACTACGTCGCCGCGGCGTTCTACGGAGGCCAGGAGGGCAGCCTGCTCTACTGGTCGATGATCGCCGGACTCCTGTCCTCACTGGCGATCTTCCTGCACCGCAAGCGTGATCGCGCCCTCATCCCGTACGTCGCGGCGACGGTCCTGTCGGTCGAGACTTTCCTGCTGGTGATGCTGAACTTCGTCGCCAGCCCGTTCGTACTGCTGCCGGTGGCGCCGCAAGACGGCGCGGGGCTGAACCCGCTGCTACGCGACCCCGGGATGATGATGCACCCGCCGTTCCTGCTCGGCGGCTTCTCCAGCTTCACCGTTCCCTTCGGCTTCGCCATGGCTGCCATGGTCACCGGCCGGCTCGGTGACGGCTGGATTCGCGCGATCCGGCGCTGGGCGCTGGTCTCCTGGGGCATCCTCGGCGTCGGCCTGATGCTCGGCGCCTGGTGGGCCTACCACGTGCTCGGCTGGGGCGGCTACTGGGGCTGGGACCCGGTGGAGAACGTCGCGCTGCTGCCCTGGCTGACCGCTACCGCTTTCGTCCACTCCATCATCGTGCAGGAGCGACGGGGCATGCTCAAGGTCTGGAACATGGCCCTGATCGTGGCCTCGTTCATCCTGTCGGTGTTCGCGACGTTCACCGTGCGCAGCGGTCTCATCTCGTCGGTCCACTCGTTCGCCACCTCGTCCATCGGCCCCTGGTTCCTCGGCTACCTGGCCATCGTGATCGTGGTGTCGGCCGCGCTCCTCATCTACCGGCTGCCGGGACTGCAGAGCGACCGGGCGATCGAGTCGGTGGTGTCGCGCGAGTCGGGGTTCCTGCTCAACAACCTGATCTTCGCCGCGATGGCGTTTGCCACGCTCTGGGGCACGATCTTCCCGCTGGTGACGGAGCTGTTTCGCAACACCCAGCTGACGATCGGACCCCCGTTCTACATGGAGGTCAACGGTCCGCTGCTCCTGGCGCTGATGCTGCTGATGGGGATCGGACCGCTGCTGGCCTGGCGACGCTCGTCGCTACGCCTGCTGCTGCGAAACATGGTCTTGCCGGGAGTGGTGGGACTGGCGGCGTTCCCGGTGCTGCTCTACCTCTGGCGTGCCTGGGTACCGTCGATGGCCGCGTCGGTGGTCATCTTCTCGGTCGCCACGACGGTGCTCGAGTACGTGCGCGGTGCGCGGGTACGCCATAGGAACACCGGCGAGGTCTACCCAGTCGCGGTCGCCATGCTCGTGCGCAAGAACGGGCGGCGCTATGGCGGCTACATCGTGCATATCGCGGTGGCGATCATCGCGCTCGGCATCATCGGGTCGAGCTTCTTCCAGGTCGAGCGGGAGTTCACCCTCAAGCCCGGCCAGACCGGCGACATCGGCCCGTATACGCTCACCTACCGCGGGCTCGACAACCGAGTGACCGCCCAGGGCCAGTCGGTGGGCGCCGTGCTCGATATCTCCAAGGACGGCCAGCCACAGGGCTCGGTCGAGAGCTACCGGTTCTTCTACACCGGGTTCGAGACGCAGCCGACCGCGCGCATGGGTATTCGAACGGTCGGGGTGGACGACGTCTACGTCGTGCTCGACCAGTTCACTCAGGACGGCACCGCCGGTCTGCGTGTGTTCATCAACCCGATGGTGAGCTGGATCTGGATTGGCGGTCTGGTCTACGTGTTCGGCACGCTGACGCTGCTGTGGCCGGCGCCGCAGCCCGTGCGCCAGCGGGTGGCGCAACCGGTTCGGGAGGCGGCTCTCAGTGAGGCGTAGCATGCTGCTCGCGGCGCTGGTCGTGCTGCTGGCGCTCGTGCTGGCGCCGACGGTGGCCCTGGCCGACGAGACGCTGTCGCCGGAGGCGCTGTCCATCGCCAACTCCCTGAACTGCCCGGTCTGTGAGGGGCTGAGTGTCAGAGACTCCACCTCGCAGCTCTCCGGGGAGATGCGGCAACTGATTCAGACCAAGCTGGATCAGGGTGAGACCCGGCAGCAGATCATGGACTATTTCGTCCACAGCTACGGCGTCGGGATCCTGCGGGAGCCGCCGAAGCAGGGGATCATGGGGGCGCTCTGGCTGGGCCCCATCGTCGGGCTGGTGCTCGGCGCCGTGCTGCTCGGAGCCTTCGTGCTTCAGCGGCGCGGCCGGTCGCCGGGTCCAGGCGCGGGAGCGGACAG
>DATKRJ010000343.1:0-2608 GCA_035532355.1 Thermomicrobiaceae bacterium
GCTCAACGCCGGGCTGTTGGCTGATAGCGCGGCCGACTTCGAGCGGCGGATCGTGGGACGCCAGGTCACGGTCGGCGAGCAGTGGGCGCTCGAGCGGCCGCTGTTGCGCGCGTTGCCGGTCGAACGGTTCGACGCGAGTGAGACGGCGGCGCCGCGGGTCGATGCGAAGTCGCTGGTCACGGTGCGCCAGAACCGCTACTCGGTCCCGGTGCGCCTGGCCGGGCTGCGGGTCAGCGTCCGGATCGGCGCCCGCGAGATCACCGTCAGCCACGCCGGCGAACTCGTCGCCTCGCACGAGCGTCTGCAGGGCCGCTACGGCACCAGCGCCCGGCTCGACCATTACCTTGAGCTGCTCGAGCGCAAGCCGGGCGGGCTCCAGCACTCATTGGCGCTGCGCCAGGAACGCGAACGCGGCGGCTGGCCGGGCTGCTTCGACGAGCTCTGGGCCGCGCTGACTGTCCGCTACGGCGGCTCGGAAGCCGCCCGGCAGATGGTCGACGTGCTCCTGCTGATCCGCGAGCACGACCCCGGTCGGGTCGAGCTCGCCGTCCAGGGCGCGCTCGCCGCCGGCGCCCACGACGGCCGCGCCGTCGCGGTGCTCGCACGCCGAGCAGACGCAACCGGCCAGCCCTCCCCGCCGCCGCTCGAGCAGCTCGAGCCGCGGCTGGCCGTCCACGCCCGGCCGGCGCCCGACCTCACCGAGTACAACGCGCTGATCGGAGGCGCCCGGTGACCGCCAACGCGAAGAGCGCGGCGTTGGAGGCGCTGATCGACGCGCACGCAGTCGAGCTCAAGCTCCCGACCGTCCGCCGCCGCTTCCGCGCATTGGCCGCAGAGGCAACACGCGAGCAGCAGACGCCGGTCGCCTACCTCGGCGCGCTCCTCGAGGCCGAGATCAACGAGCGCGCCGAACGCCGCGAGCGGCGTCGGCTGCTCGACGCCCGCTTCCCCCAGATCAAACGGCTCGACGACTTCCGCTTCCAAGACAACCCGAACGTGCCGCAGGCAACGATCGCCGCGCTCGCCGAAGGCTCCTGGATCGACGACCGCGAGAGCGTGATCCTGATCGGTGACAGCGGCACCGGCAAGACCCACCTCGCCACCGCACTCGCCGTCTGCGCCTGCCAAGCCGGACGGCGCGTCCGCTTCACCACCCTCGCCGGCCTCGCCAACGAACTCCAAGAAGCCGAAGGCCGCCGCGAACTCGCCCGCGTCGTCGCCCGCTACGCCCGCACCGAGCTCGTCGTCCTCGATGAATTGGGCTATCTCGGCCTGCCCGACGGCGCCGCCGAACTCGTCTTCCAGGTCCTCTCCGAACGCCACGAACGCGGCAGCCTGATCGTGACCACCAACCTCCCCTTCGGAGAATGGACGAAAGTCTTCGCCGACCCCCGCCTCGCCAAAGCCGTCGTCGACCGACTCACCCACCGCGCCCACATCATCGACACCGGCAGCGAATCCTGGCGCTTCCACCACGGCCTCACCCAGACCAAACGCCGCCGCCCAACACCACCCGCATGACCCTGACCGCGCCGCGCTACCGCCCCTCCGCTCGCCTACGGCTCGCTCCGGAACGGCAGCGCGGCGCACCATCAGCTATCAATCAAAAGACAGAAAACCCGACGGCAGGTGGGGCCACTTCAGACCATCACGGTGGGGCCACCGCAAGCCATCACGGCGAGCCCAGCGTTGGCGCAGCAACGCGACCGTCTCGGTGCGGAGGAGGACCGCCGAGCCACCACCCCAGGTGGGTGGCGCCGCCCGGCGCCCGCGCCGGAGCCAACCGAGATACCGCATCGAGAGCTCGCCGACCGCGAACGCGACCCTTGGCTTTGCCAGCGCGAGCGCCAGCAACGTCGTAACGGTGACGACCGCGACGAGGCCGCTGATCGCAAGCACCTTGAGCCTCCCCGAGGCCACTCCCGTCAGCGCGAGCAGCGCCACCCCGACCATCGGGAAGGCAAACGTCGTCAGCTGGTTCCAGATCCCTGTCAGCGCGACGGCAACCGCCACCGGCCGGCCCGCCAGCCGCCACGAGCGCAGCATGCCGAACGACGCAGCCATGCCGATCGGCGCACCCCCGGGGACGACCAGGCTGAAGGCTGTCGACGCCTGTGTCATCCGGAGCGCGTTCAGGAAGCCGAGACCCGGCAAGGCGACGATCCAGGGCAGCGGAAAGGTCGCGACATTCAGCAGCGCCGCCGCCGCGAGAGCAGCAAGCCACGACCACGAGAGCGACTGGGCGACCCTCCACACCGGGCCGTAGCTCGCAAACGTCGGCAACACCAGTGCGAAGACGACTCCGGTGACCGCCCCCGTCACGGCCGTCGCGACGATCAGGCGACGCAGACGGTTGCGCCGTGACCCGGCCGGTTCCCCTCTTCGACCCTGGCCGGTTTGCGTGCCGCCGGCTGCCGAGCCGTCCCGTGTCGATGTGCTGCTGCCGAAGAGCTTCATCCTGGTACGGCATCTTCGAGGAAACACCGGCTCGACCGGGCCCGGTGTCTGGTTGGCACGGTTTAGCCGCAAAGCGGGCCGAGCTGGCCGCGGCGGGTGTCAGCCGATCGCAAATCCCTTCTTCGCCATCGCGTCGCTGACCCGCCTGATC
>DATKRJ010000344.1:0-7516 GCA_035532355.1 Thermomicrobiaceae bacterium
CCGTTCCGGCCCACCCACCGCCACCACTACTGGTTCATCGACCTGCGCTACCTGGTGCGTCTGGGGCCCGACCAGCACTGGGTCTACAGCCTGCTCATCATCGAGGGCTACGCGCGGCAGATCCTGGCCGGCATGGCCACCGAGGCGCAGGACGTCGTCGCGGTGCTGCAGGGGCTGGTCGCTGCGCTCGGCGCGTACGGCCGGCCGGAAGGCATCGTCTCCGACAACGGCGCGGTGTTCCGCGCGGAGGCCTACGAGGGGCTGCTGCGGGAGCTGGAGATCGAGGTCTGCCACATCGCGCGGGGCAAGCCCTGGGAAAACCTGATCGAGACCCAGTTCAAGATCGAGCTCCGGCTGGCCGATGCGCACTTCGAGGCGGCCACGACGTTCGAAGAAGTCCAGGCGCGGCACGCGGCCTTCATCGAGACCTACAACACCACGCCCCACTGGGCGCACCGGCGGCGAGCCGACGGCCGGCGCACCCCGGTCGCGGTGCTCGGCTGGGTGCGGGGTCGGGAGGTGGCCCACGCGGCCCTCGCCGACAGCGTGCACCACGTGCAGCTCGAACGCGTCGTCAACCCCCGCGGCTACGTCAGCGTCCGACGCTTCTACCTCTACGCCGAGCGGGGGCTGGCCCGTCAGCGGGTCGCGGTGTGGCTCTACGATGGGCGGCTGCAACTGGCCTACCAGGACACGGTGCTGGCCCAGTACGCCTACCGGGCGGAGCGGCGCGTTCAGCGGCTGCAGGCCGTCGAGGCACCGCAGCTCTTCCCGACCGCGTTTGCCTCGCCACAGTTGGAGTTGTGGGAGCTGGACGACGCGCAGTGGCGCAAGATCCTGCCGCGGCCGTATGTGCGCCACCCCTCGCGACCGCCAACTGGTGCGCGGCAGCTGCGCCTCCCGGTTGAGCGCCGCGTGGATGCCCATCATCGCTCCGCGGGGTGATCCGCTCATCGCTGCCTGGGGAGCATCGGCTTCCCAAAAACGTTACCTGTCATGTGGCCAAGTCCACCTCCGCTGACGAGGTGTCCGTTGGCGCTAGCCTGGCAGACGCGTATGCTGCGCGGTCCGCCGCGACGGCGCCTGGGATTGTCTCGTGGCGACGAGGGCAGGTGTCGCCGGGTGGCGGCCCGGGACTGCGGGGCTTGCGGCGTTGCGCCTGCCTGCTCCAGGATGCGCTGTCAGGCGCGTTCCGACGGGCCTGCGCTGCCGGATCGGTTGGTCCGTCGCCATCCACGATCGGGGAGTGATCCATGCCGGCGATCGCGTAAGACCCACGACCATCGCGAACGAACGCTGATCGGAGTGGTGCGCGGGAGCGCCTCCGAGGATTTGTCGTCGCGCGGTCACCATGCCGTTTCTCGGCACGGGTGCGTCCCTCCCATTGCTCCGATCCTCGACGACCGGCATGCGCCGCCGAGCCGTCGCCGGCTTGGGCGTTAGCACGGGGAGAAGACCATGGATCTCGAACCCATGCGCTTGCTCTACGCCTACTATCGGTGGGCCAATGAACGCATCCTCGAGCGGGCCGAGCAGTTGACACCGGAGCAGTTGCACGCGCCCAACGACGGCGCCTTCGGCAGCGTGCGCGACACATTGGTGCATCTCATGGAGTCGGAGTTCTTCTGCGCGGGGCTCATCTGGCGCGGGAAGGCGCTCGACATCGACTGGGAGCCGTTCGAGTTCCACTCGGGCGACTACCCGGATGTGGCCGTCATCCGCGCGCGGTGGGCCGAGATCACGGCGGGCCTGGACGCTTTTCGCGACGACCTCACGCCCGAGGGCGAGCAGAGCCTGGAGCGCATCATCGTCTGGCAGAGCGACGTCTGGCAGAGCGACGCCGCCACGCTGCGGCGCCGGAGGCTCTGGGTATCGATGCTGGACCTCGTCAATCACGCCACGCAGCACCGGAGTGAGATTGCCATGGCGCTGACCCGCTACGGCTCCTCGCCGGGCGATATGGATCTCTCGGACTACCTGCGGGAGCAGGTGCCGGAACCGGGCGCCTAGCAGCGTGAGGGCGCGCTGCCGGAGGCCCCGTCTCCGGCAGCGTCCACCCTGACCGTTCAGCGGTGCCTGGCCGGGCTGTGGGTACCGTGGCCGTATCGCCGATCGGTGCTGCCCTGCCGATGACAACGTAGATCGACCCCTCGACTGGATGATCGCCGCTCCTGGCCCCGGGTGACCGGCTCTCCAACGATGGCCACGTGCATGGTGGCCGATCACAGCTGCAAACGCGTGGCCCCACTACCCCCACTGCACGCTCCGACCGCCCACGACCATAGGGTAGCCACGCACGTGTCGCTAGAAAGCTAACCTGGCAATATCAGGTACAGATGCGTACGATGGGTTGTTTTGGGCGGATTCCGCGTCGGGACGCGGCTTTTCGAGGGGTTGTTTCGCAAATCGCGCGGGGCACGGGGTTGGTGCGGCGGGGCGGGCGCGGCTGGGTCGCCGCTACTCCAGCACGGTGCGGAACCGCTGGAAGCCGACGGCGACGAGCGCGGCACACGCGAGCCCGAGCGCGACCAGGCCCAGGTGCGGCAGCACCCACGGCTGCAACGCCGGCAGCTGGCTCTGCGCCCGCAGGGCAGCGGCGTTCCGGCCCACGCCACCGGCCGCGAGCTGGGCGTACTGCCGCAGCGCCAGCGCCTGCCCCGCCGCGGCGAGGCTGTTGGACGTGGGGTCCCAGGTGGGGAACCACGACTGCAGCCACGCCGGCTGGTTCCCGCCCCGACCGGAGACGAACATCCCGATCCAGGCGAGCAGCACCACGAGCTTAACGACGGACGCCAGCCGCGGCCAGCACGTGCCGAGCGCGAAGCTCAAGCTGAGCAGCACGACCGCCGCCGGCAGTACCACCAGCGCCCAGACGGTGAGGAGTGTCCCGACCGCCGGTGGCGGGTAGCTGGCCGCGGTGCGGCTGAGTACCTCGTCGGCCACGAGCACGGCAATGAGTGTCTCGGCGCTCAGCACGGTCCCGAGCAGGAGCACGGCGAGGTAGCGCCCGACGACGTAGGCCCAGCCCGGCGTCGGCGTCGTCATCAGCAGCTCGTGGACCCGCTCCTGGTAGTCGTGAGCCACCCCGTCGGCCGCCACGAAGGGCAGGCACATCCCGAACAGGAGCAGCACGGCGAAGGTGACCTCGTAGAGCAGGCCCAGCGGGCTTGAGCCGACGATCGTGAGCGCGCCCGGCGCGCTCGGCGCGCCGGCCTGCTGGATCACCCAGCTGTGCTTGACCAGGAGCAGGGCGACGAAGAACAGCGCCGCCCCGGCAGCGAGCGCCCAGGTCAGGTGACGCGCCACCAGCCGCTGCAGCTCCCAGCGGGCCACGCTCAGGACGGCCCGTCCGCCACCCGGCGGGGTTGTCTGGTGGACCTCGAACCGTTCCGTCGCCGCGATCACGCGCTGCCCCCGCTCATCCTCGCTCGCCGCTGCCCGCATGCCCGCATGTTGCCAGTCCCGGTACGCCGCCGGGCCGCGAAAGGTTCGCGAACGGGTGCCGACGCGACACGGACGCGCGGCTGCCAAACTGGAACACACTGGAACACGGCGAGACGTCCGGGCGGTCGGGACTGCGCGAGCAAGATCGAGCAGCGGTTCAGGCTTGTGCGCCGCGTGCGCTCCGTGACGCGGGCACTGGCCAGCACCGTAGTAGTTATCGGCAGTCAATGGGAGACCTTCCGAGCAGGAACTGCGTCGCCGATACCCTCTCTCCTGCTCGCTGCAGTCGCCACCCCGCCGGTGATTTCGCCCCGCCCGCTGTGTTCGTAGAAGTAGGAGCCTGCGGCGCCCCGCCCAGCGGGCACCCGGTGACCGCGCCCCGCAGCACCCGCTCGCCGCCTCGCCGCGAGGCGCGAGCCGGAAAGGTCGTGACCCGATGAACTGCTCGTACAGCCCCGAAGGCACCCGCATCGCCCTGACCACGCTCTCCCGCGAGCGGCGTGATCAGCACCGCCCGCTCGCGCTCGCCATGGATCCGGGACATCTCACAGACGTCCCTGGTGCGGACACGGCTCCTCCCGATAGTTGACCTACAACTACAGGTTCGGTCCCAAGACGCCAATGTAGTGGCCAAGCTGCACGCAGTCCGGGATGTTGGTCAGCGGACCAGGCCTCGATGTGGCGGGCGAGTCTAAAGTTCGTGACATTGTCGCCGAGGGCGCGTCTTACGAATCGCACGATAGACACAGGGCACGGCGGGATCGGCACGAGCAGGAGCCGAGGGCGAGTGGCGAGGGCGCATGGGAGTCGAACCCACCGGCGAGACTCGTCACCCCGCCCAACAGTTTTGAAGTCCGGTCAAGGTCGTCCGTACTGGTCCGCGGCCGTCCGAACTTCCCAGTGCTGGCGCGGATTCTCGCCTCGGACGTCCGCAGGCTCGGAGGGTTGTCCGCCGGTTCTGCTGTCAGGTGGCGGCGCGACGGGACTTCCACTCGCCCTTGTGGCGGTGCCACGTCTCCCGCTTCGTGGCTCGTCTTGCGGCGAGGCGGCATTCGTCGCTACAGAAGCGTCGCCGGTCCCGCCGTGGACGTGGATCGCCGGTAGCGGGTAGCCACTCGAAAACTGCGCCACACTCGGAGCACGTGAAGACGTTGGGCTCGGGCGCCGCGAAGAGCCGAAGGAGGTGAGTGAACACGATACCTTTCACGCCGATCGGCATCAAGCGGATCCTTCGGCCGTCGTCGCGCCAGTAGGGTGTCGCCAGTGGGGCCTCGAGGCCCGACGTCCAAACGGACAGGAAGCCGGCGAGGATCCACCGCTGGACCTGGATGCCCCGTCCAGCCCGTCGCTCCGCTCGCCAGTACGGCCGAAGCTCGCGTTCCCAGAGTTCGTCCCGGCGAGCATCCACTTGGTCGCGGCGCGCGTCGAGGTCGTCTCTGCCCTGTGGCAGAGACTCGGCAACCTCCCGGTAGGACGGACGCTGTGGCCCGAAATTCTCTCCATAGCGCAGTTGCCAGAGCGTGTCCTCGTCCACGAGTCGTTCCTCGAGCGTCGCGGCGAAGGTCGCCAGCCATGCTCGAATCATGGCCGCCGTGCCGATCACGTTCTCGACCGGGTCCGCCCCGGGGCCGTAATGTCCCCGCCAAAGCCCCCAGTCCTCAGTGAATCGCAGCAGCTCTTCCTCAGACGCGTCCGCGATGTCGGCAAACGCCCACGCAGCCGGCGCGGTGTCCTCGAACGGTACCAACCGCCACTCGACGTCTGACCAGACGAGTGCGCCGTCTTCGATCCGCAGGTCTGTCGGGCCCACGATGACCGGGGACGCGTCGGAGTTCCGGAGCCTGATTCGAACCTCCTCCGAGGCGCGCATGCTCGCCTTCACTTCCTCGGGGAGCTCGCCAAGCCCATGGCCATCACCGATCAGGTCTGCGATCCAGTCCGCGAGCTCCCTTGCGTTGTCCGTCTCCGGTCTCCAAGCCTGACCTGTCACCGGTCTTCCTTCCAAGACCCAACCGGCTAGACACTAGACTAGTTCGTTAAGGCTAGCACCAGTGCCCGTACGTGTCCATACTCGATTCAGTAGTTCGCGGCTGGTCCACCACGTGTAGGCTGCTAGCAGCTGCGGGCGGTGGCGCTGCGAACAATAGCGCCCGCCGGCCCCTGTGTTAGGGTTTCCCCAAGGAGGTGTAGTTATGCCGGAAGTCCCATGACCTAATCAGCGTGATTGGAATCCTGCGCATAAGCGAAGACGGCCACCTCTGCCAAAGGTGACCGTCGGGTGACACTGGAACCCCTGTGCGCTCCGTCGTGCCAGCTACATGTTAGCACGGCCCGGCGGAGCCTTTCACCTGAGAAAGGACCAGCCGTGAGCCAGATCCTGACCCTGACCCCGACGATGCTCGAGACCTACGGCCGCTGCCCCGCGCAGTACCAGGCCCGGTACATCAACCGCCAGCGCTCCGAGGAGCCCCCGAGTTCCGCGCTCGCCCGGGGCAGCGCCGCACACGCCGTCCTCCGCCAAGTCTTCGACCTGTTCTGTGGCACCGGCGCGTTCCCCATCGATCTCCACGCCCGGATCGCGGCGCAGCTGGCGCGGGAACCATACGCCACCAATGCGGAGCACGCCGCCGACGTCGAGGCGATCGTCGGCTGGGTCCACTGGGCGCTCGCCGAGTTCGATGGTACGGCTCAGGTCGTCGCCGTCGAACAGCCGCTCGAGTACCGCTACCCGGGCAGTGATGCCTGCCCGAGTTTCCGCCTCCGCGCCTTCGTCGACCTCGTCCTCCGGCACGACGATGGGTCTCTGACCGTCGTCGACTGGAAGACGGCGACATCGTGCCGCGTCGACCCGATCCCGACGACGGTCGCGCGCATCGTCGCCGGTCAGACCTACGGCAACTATCGGGAGATCCGCAACTCCACCACCTTCCTCCCGGCCAAGGTTGCCGTGACCGAGGTCATCACCCGCGAGCAGGGCGCGGCCACCTGGCGGGAGATCAAGAGCCTGGTGAAGGCGATCAGCACTGACCGGGTCTGGCAGCCGATCAGTGGGCCGCTTTGTCCGTACTGCCCGCTCTACCACCGCAGCTGCGCGCTCCACCCGAAGCCTAGCGATGTCGACACGATGCGCGACTGGCTTGAAGGCATGGAGGACGCCGCCGAGTAGCGCCCGGTCTTCCCGATCGGCGCTCCCCACGTCACGGCGCCGGCGTCAGCTGCAAAGCGGCCGGCGCCGCGGCTCGCTGCAAATATGTGTGGACCATGATGCGGCGAGGTTGTCTCCGCGCCACGCCACCCCCGGAGATTCCCCCCCGCTCGCTGTGTTCGTAGGAGTAGGAGCTGGCGGCGCCCTACCTGGCCGCGCGACGCGACGCGGCGGTCGTGTGCAGTCGACCCCGCGCGGTGGATTGGCGGTTCTCTTTGACGACGATCTCGACGTCGTTGCCAAGGGCCGTGAGGAAGCGCAGGAGCCGGTCAATCGAGAAGATCGTCAGGCGCCCGCGCATGAGCGCGGAGACCTTCGGCTGGTCGACCCCGAGGATCTCGGCGGCCTGCGCCTGGGTCAGGTTGCGCGCCCGAATCGTCGCGCTGATGCTGCGGGCCAGCTCGGCCTTGAGGAGCATCTCCTGAGGCTCGGCAAACCCGAGGTCGGCGAAGACGTTCCCGCTGCCTGGCGTGATCGTCAGGTCCTCGTGTCGCTCGCTCATCGTCGCGTTCCTTCCCGCTCGCGATGCTGCTGCTCGACCCACTGCAACCGCTGCCGGATCAACGCCAGGTCCTGCCGGGGCGTCGCGATGCCGTGTTTCGCCTTCTTCTGGAACACGTGGAGGACGTACACCGCGTCGGCGAACCGCACCGTGTAGACCGCCCGGTACGTGTCCCCGTCGAAGTCATCGACGACCTCCAGGACACCGGCGCCGCCGAAGCCGTGGAGCGGTTTCGCGTCGGGGTGCTTCTCCCCCAGCTGCGCCAGGTACAAGGCGTAGCCGATCACGCTCCGGACCTCGTCCGGGAAGTCGCGAAGCTGCTCGTTGGTGGACGCGATCCATCCCAGCGGTTTCATACCCGCCGG
>DATKRJ010000345.1:0-10047 GCA_035532355.1 Thermomicrobiaceae bacterium
TGCGGATGGCGTGGGCGATCAACCCGTCCGTCACCACGCCCACGTTCATCGTCCCGGTCAGGGCGATCGGCGTCTCGATGACGCCGAGCTCGTCGATCTGTTCCTGGCCCATGCACTTGCCGAAGCCGTTGAGCACGAAGATGGCGGCGGGCACCTTGTCGCGGAACAGATTGCCCTCGTGAGGCACGACCACGGTCACGCCGGTGCGCACCGGCCCGAGCCCTGGCGTCAGCGGCCCATCGCCGCGGACCAGCGACACCTGTCCGACCCGGACCCCGGCCACGTCGGTGATGGCGTTCTGTGCGCCTGGGGGCAGCTCACCGAGGATCACCCCGGCCGCCCGCGCCCGCGGTCGCTCGTGCGAGTCAATCTCCATGATCCCCTCCCGTCGAGCACGACCGAGGATAGCAGACACCCCGGTCGCTCGGGACGTGGCAGGAGGAATCAGGCTCTGGTGTGTGCGTGGCGCCGCGACCAGACCGTGACCACGCCGCACACCCCCAGCGCCAGCACCAGTCCGGCCAGCACGTCGCTCAGGAAGTGCTCCCCCAGCGTTATCAGCGCCAGCGCCATCAGGCCGGCGTAGAGGACTCCCGGCAGGGCCCGCAGCCGCGCCGGGCGCGGCAGGAAGTACGCCACCACCGTCGCGACGCCCATGTGCAGCGACGGCATCGCCGCCACGTCGTTGGCACCGGCCACCCGGTCCCCCGACGCGAATAGTCCGTGAACGAAGAAGTCGAGCACCTCGGGGACGCCCCGGTGGATCTCGGGCAGGTAGCCGCGGGCGGCGGCCATCCACGGCGGGGCGGTCGGTACCAGCAAGTTGACGATCAGACCCAGGTAGAGCACGCCGAAGATCGCGGCGTTGTAGGCGCCGAACCGGGACGAGTGCCGCCACCACAGCACCAGCGCCATGACCGGCGGCGCAACGAAGTAGGTGACGTAGACCGCGACCAGCAGGAAATCGCCCACGCCCAGCCCCGCTGCCGGCAGGAGGTGTGCCTGCAGCCAGCTCACGGGCTCGTGCCCGAAGCTCAGCCAGCGGTCCACCGCAACGGGGTACGCGTAGTGGATCGGCATGCCGACCACCGCGACCAGCGAGCGCAGCTTGACGAACAGCACGAACGCCAGCACGTTGAGCAATAGGAGCGCCGACGACCGGCCGCGGGACTGGACGAACCCCGGCCAGCGCCACCGCCGATCGACCTGCCTTGCCGCGCCGCGCGCGCCCTTCTCGCCGGCCTGCCCCATCGTCGTCCTCGGGCACGCGGTCTATGGACGACCCCGCCGAGCCGCCTCATCGACCGCGCCACGATCATGCGCGCGTTGTCGCGACAGGTGCGTGCCCAATCGGCCCGCGCCTATGACAAATTCGTGGCGATCTGAACGTGCTAGAGGAGCACCACGTTTGGCGCCATACCCGGCTCGCCCTCAGGCCGTTATCGTCTTGATCGCACGACCGCCGGGATCAGCACTCCGAGGAAGACGGCGAAGATGTCATGGGCAAGGTGACGCCCGCCACGACGAATGTCTTGCGCGCCTGGCAGGCGTCGCCGGCCGGCTCGGCGGCATCCGCCGACCGCTCCACCGCCACCAGTGAACTCGTCGTGGTGTTCATCGTCCTCGATCCCTGCATATGCCCCCAGCCGGCACGCCCGTCGCCATGTCACTACAGCATTTCTCGCAACTATTGGCCGGACCTCAGCCCCTTCAGTGGGCTTCGTCTTTCACCGCGGCGGCTTGAGCCCCGCGCGTGCTCCGCGTGCTCCGCGTGCTCCGCATGCCCGGAGCCGACTCGGCGGGCCGGGCCGCGAGGATCTCCCACAGCCTCGCGCCATTGGAGAGCAACGGGACGTGCGCGGAGACACGCGAGGGCAGCAGGTTGGCGGACTATCTCGCGCGGCAGCCCCGGCGGTCGCGGTGCACCGGTTACCGCACGACCTGTTGCGGTTCAGCGCTTTGGCGAACGGAAGGTGGCAGAGCTACGGGATGTTCCACTCGGCGGCTGCGGCCGCCGGTGAGGCGCGAGGTAGCGCTGCCGTGGCGGCATCTATTTACTCACCGGCGACTGGGGCCGTCTGTCTACTCTCTATCGCTGCACGGCGAGGCTCGCCGCGATCTGCCGACGACGGCTACCGGCTACGCCGCCAAGCGGTGGCCGCTCGGCGTTGTCCCGCGGGATCAGCGCCGGACTGCACCCATCCGGGTCACGGCCTCGGTCAGGATCGCGGGCGAGGTCGCGAGGTTCAGGCGAACGTGTCCGGCTCCGCCGTCGCCGAAGGTCGTGCCGGAGTTGAGCGCGACGCGGCTCTGCTCGAGGAAGACGGCCGACGGGTCATCGCCCAGCCCCAGCGCGCGGCAGTCAATCCAGGCCAGATAGGTGCTTTCCGGCAGGACATACCTGGTGTCAGGCAGGTAGGTCTCCAGCAGGTCGGCCAGCAGGTGCCGGTTCTCGTCGATCCCGCCGATCGCCGCGTCGAGCCAGTCGCGCGCGTGGTTGAAGGCGGCTGCATGAGCGATGATCCCGATGTGACCGGCGTGGCCCGCGCCCCGAAACGTGGGGGCCTCGAGATCCCGCGCGGCCTCGGCGCCGGGCACCACCACCGCCGCCTTGAAGCCCGCCAGGTTCCAGCCCTTCGAGGCTGACGCGACAGTGAAGTCCGGTGCGGTATTGGCCACACTCAGGTACGGCGTGAACGTCGACGTCGGCATGATCAGCGGAGCATGAATCTCGTCGGAGACGACATGCACGCCGTACTGCCGGGCCAGGCGGGCGACCGTCTCCAGTTCGGCGCGGCTGTGGACCGTCCCGGTTGGGTTGTGCGGGTTCGACAGGAGCAGGATCGCCGTGCCGTCACCCGTCGTCGCCTCACGGAAGGCGGCCTCCAGCGTGGCCGGATCGAGGCGGCCCTCGGGGGTGAGCGGCGCCAGAACAATCGGCCGGCCGAGCGTCCTGGCCACGCCGTAGAACGGCGGATAGACCGGTGGCGTCACGACGACGGACGTGGTGTCGGTGCTGATGGCGCGGACGATCTCACGGATGCCGGACATGACATCGGGCACCTGGGCGGCCGCTGCCGGGTCGAACGACCAGCCCCAGCGATCGGCGGCGAACGACGCCATCGCCTCGGGATAGGGCCGGCCCGACGGGTAGCCGGTGTCGCCGAGGTCGAGTGCTTCGTTGACCGCCGCCGCGATCGGCGCGGCGACGACCGCATCCATCTCGGCCACCCACAGGGGCAGGACATCATCGGGGTAGTAGCGCCACTTGGCGCTGGTTCGGCGCCGCAGTTGCTCCAGGGTCAGATCGGCAAACGGGTTTGTCACGGCCGCGCGACGTGCGCTCATCAACTGCTCCTTACCCTTACCGCATCGCCGGCGCTCAGGCCCGAGTGCCGGCGGCGAGATCGTCCGACCACCAATCGACGGCCCTACCGGAAGCGAGATCGAGCGGTCTCCCGCTCGTGACGTTGTTGGCTTGCCTTCAGCGGCTCGCCTACGCCCGACCACAGGCGGCGATTGCGCCACTCTCCTCGGAGGACAATTCACGCTACAGCCCGCGGTCCGCCCGCCGAGTCATCGGTACCAGCCACCGACCCGGCATCGGCGTCGTCAAGGTCGCCAGTTTCGCCGGTCAGCCCGGCTGAGTCTAGAGGGCAGCGCTCTCGCAATCTCCGCCCGGGATTGACGGGCTGTCTCGCGCGACCAGCCTACACCGGCCACTGCAGGAGTTACGCAATGGCTTGCGGCTGCTTGCTCCTGAGGGGGCTGCACCTCGGGGCCGCCGTCCTGGCCCCGCACACCTTTCGACACCGCTACCGCGCGTTAGGCTTTCCCCACGGGAAGGCCGGCGTCCCGCCCCGCCGCCGGTCCGTGCCTGCCTCGTCACCACGGCCACGCCCGGCATGGCCCGTGCGCCCCGGCGGTGGCATGATGCCTTCGGCAGGTATGGGGAAGAGGAGCGGGACGATGGCTCAGCAAGTCCAGAAGGCCCGGCGTTACAACCGCGAGAAGGAACGGCTCCACCTGATTGGCCTGGCGTTCGGCCTCGTCTCCGGAGCGCTGGTCGTCTTCTCCGGCAGCGGCGCCGGGCTGCGCTCGCGCGTCCAGCGCCGCGCCGGAGGGGGCATCGCCGGCCGCAGCGCGGTCGTCGCGCTCTACGCCCTCCTCAGCTGGCTCGCCGGTCTGCCGCTCAGCTACTACAGCGGCTACGTCGTCGAGCACCGCTACGATCTCTCGAACCAGAGCCATCGCGGCTGGGCCTGGGACCAGCTCAAGGGCCTGGGGCTCGGGCTGGCCCTGGAGGTCCCACTCGTCGACGGCGTCTACGCCGTCATCGGCCGCTGGCCGCGCCGCTGGTGGGCTATCGTCAGCGCCGCCTCGATCCCATTGACGGTCGTCATGGCGCAGCTCTTCCCGGTGCTGATCGCACCGATCTTCAACAAGTACGAGCCGCTGAAGGATCAGGAGCTCGCGCGGCGGTTGAAGGACCTCGCGGCGGGCTCGGGCGTGCGCGTCGCCGATGTGCTACAGATGGATATGAGCCGGCAGACCAAGAAGGCCAACGCCTTCTTCGCCGGGTTGGGCGCCACCAAGCGCATCGTCCTGGCCGACACTCTGCTCGACAACTTCACGCCCGAGGAGATCGAGTACGTGGTCGCGCACGAGATCGCCCACCAGGCGCACGGCGACATCTGGCGCCTGGTCGCGGTCGGCTCGGCCTTCACCGTGGGCATGTCCTGGCTCGTCGACCGGGTAGCGCGGCGACTGCTGGACAACCTCGGCCGGCGCATCGGGGTCGACGACCTGGCCGACGTCGCCACCCTGCCGCTCCTGGGCTGGCTGTTGTCGGTCGCGGGTCTGGTGCTGGGGCCGGTCCAGAATGCCTACTCGCGCGCCATCGAGCGGCGGGCCGACGCCTTCGCCTTCCGGCTGACGCGGGATCCGCTCAACGCCGCGTCCGGGCTGGCGCGTCTTGGCGAGGTGAATCTGTCTGATCCGAAGCCGCCCGCGCTGGTGCGTTACCTGCTCTACAGCCACCCGCCGGTCGTCGAGCGGGTCGAACATGCCCGGCGGTTCGCGCGCGAGAACGCGCTGCCGGTCCCGCCGCCGCTTCACGGGGAGTGAGGCGCCCGCTACCCTCGCGAGAGATGAAGGAGCGGGGTGACCGGATCCCAGCACGACCTTCAGCGCGATAGGGTAGATCGTTCCTGGTGTAGACACCGGGCGCGATGATGGTCTTTGCCACACTACGTCGGTACCACGCCCGCCCGCTCGTGCCCCGCGCCCCCGTCCTCCCAGCCCCTTCAGTGGGCTTCGTTCCGTCAGCGCGGCGGCTTGAGCCCCGCGCGATGCCGGTCCGTTGCCGCGT
This sequence comes from Thermomicrobiaceae bacterium, assembly GCA_035532355.1. Lineage (GTDB taxonomy): Bacteria > Chloroflexota > Chloroflexia > Thermomicrobiales > Thermomicrobiaceae > DASSZN01. The sequence continues at coordinate 5,372 of DATKRJ010000345.1, forward strand.
CTGGCCAGAACGACCCGGGGAACACACCGGCAGCCGTGCTGCCTCAACCGCGCTTGCGCGCCTTGATCAGAGCCTTCTCATCGGTGAACGCCAGCAGCCGACCATCGGCCACCTCCGCGCGCACGCACTCGCGGCACGCCGCGGGCATGGTCAGCACCCACCCCTCCAGCGCGTCGCGGTCCGCCGCCGTCATCCGCGAGCGCTTCGTCCAGTCGTCCCACTCATGGCGCTTGGTGAAGATCTCGGACCCCTCGACGGCCAGGTCGTGGCACTCGAGCATCGCCACCCATTCCGACAGGCGCAGCGAGCGGACATGGCTCGGGTCGCGTCGCCACTCCAGTGTGTTGATGAACGCGTCGAGTTCCGCGTCCTCGGGGACCACGCTGTCGACGAGCATGAAGACTCCGTTGGGCCGCATCACCCGGCTCACCTCGGCGACGAAGCGGTCGACATCCGCGAAGTGGTGCGGCGCGATGCGGCAGGTGACCAGCTCGAACGACCCGTCCGGGAAGGGGAGATCCTCGGCGTCCGCCAGCCAGTAGTCGGCGTTGGCGACCCCCTTGCCGGCCAGGTGGGTCTGCGCCTGGTCGAGCATCTGCGGCGTCAGGTCGGTCACCGTCACCCGTCCCACGTGGGGCGCGACCGCCAGCGCGGTGTGCCCGCCGCCGGTCGCGATGTCGAGGGCGCGCGTGTCGGGCGTGAGCTCGGCCCAGGCGATCAATCGGTCGAGGTCGTCGCCCTCCCGGTGGCCGGTGCTCGTCACGTAGGCGTCGCCCGCCGCGCCGAACTGCTCCCGCACTCGCTGCTTGATCTGCTCCGCCTGGCTGCCGCCGCTGCCCATCCGCGTCCCTCCGTCGTCGCTCATATTCCGCGCGGCGAGCATAGCATGCACGAGTAGGGGTCGGCCGGGCCGGGGCCATCGCTGGCTGCCCGTCCAAGACGAGTGATAATGTTGACCGGATCGAGCCCTGTGCCGGACCGCGGGAGCCGCCAGCCGATGTTCGAGCGCCTCGGCCATTTCATCTACCGACATCGGCGGCCGGTCGCCGTTGCCTGGCTGTTGCTCTTCCTGGTCTCACTGCCGGTGCTGCCGCGCGTGCCCGGGGCGCTGGCGCTCGGCGGATTCTCCAGCCCCAACATCGAGTCGGAGCGTGCGCGCGCCGTACTCGCCCGGCAGATTCCGTCCTACAGCCCGTCCAGCGTCATCGTCATCTTCCAGAGCGCCCGGCTGGCCGTCACCGATCCCGCCTTCGTCAGCCAGGCCGGCTCGGCCATCCAGGACGTCGTCACGATGCCCCAGGTGACCGGTGTGATCCCCTTCACCGCCAACCCCGAGCAGGTGGCGACCGACGGACACACCGCCTACACCGTGATCAACCTCAACCAGGCGCCCGAGGTGGCCCAGCAGCTCGTCGATCCCATGAAGCGCAGGCTCCGACCCACCACGCTGACCGTGAGCATCGCCGGAGCGCCCGCCTTCTATGCCGACATCGAGCACATCACCGAGCAGGACCTGCGACGCGCGGAGATCGTCGCGCTCCCCTTCGCGCTCGTGGCGCTCGTCCTGGTCTTCGGCAGCCTGGCCACCGCAGGCGTCCCGCTGGTGGTGGGCGGCATCAGCGTGAGCGGCGTGCTCGGCGCGATCTTCCTGCTGGCCCACGTCATGGACCTGTCCATCTTCGTCCTCAACCTGGCGACGCTGCTCGGGCTCGGCCTCGCCATCGACTACTCGCTGTTCATGACCAGCCGCTTCAAGGAGGAACTGCAGCGCGGAGTATCGGTCGAGACCGCGGTGGCCACCACGGTCGCCACCGCCGGGCGCGCCGTCTTCTTCTCCGGGATCACGGTGCTGATCGGCCTCAGCGGCCTGATCGTGTTCGATTTCATGTTCCTGCGCTCGGTTGGGGTGGCGGGCATCCTCGTCGTCAGCTTCGCCCTGGCCGGCGCGCTCACGCTGCTGCCGGCCACGCTCGGCCTGATCGGACACCGGGTCAACGCGCTGGCGATCTTCCGCCGCGTCGAGGGCCCGGGCGCCTTCTGGCACTGGCTCTCCAGCCGGGTCATGGCGCATCCCTGGCTGGTCTTGATCCCGGTCGTCGCCTTCATCGGGCTGCTGGGGATTCCCTTCACGCAGGTCAACCTGAGCTCGCCCGACGCCACGATCCTGCCCCGCAGCACTCCCTCGCGACAGGCGTTCGACGTGCTCTCGGCGCGGTTCGGTGCCGGCTCGATCTCGCCCCTGATCGTCGCCGTCCAGTCGAGCGGGCCGATCAACTCGCCCCAAAACGTGGCCGAGCTCTACCGCTACACCCGAACGATCGCCGCCGACCCGGCCGTCTGGCGGATCGACAGCATCGTCACCGTCGATCCCCGGCTGGCGCTGGCCCAGTACCAGCAGCTCTACGCCGACCCGTCGCGCATCGGCGATCCGTTCATCGCCCCGCTCTACGCCCAGCTGACCGGCAGCCACGCCACCGCCATCTACGTCTACACACAGGCACTCCCCGGGAGCGACGAGGCCAAGCAGATCCTGGCCCAGGTGCGCGCAACCAACCCTGGCCCGGGCCTCACCGCCCAGGTCGGCGGCGGCACCGCCGAGATCGTCGACGTCGTCCAAGCCATGTACGCCGACTTCCCGCTCGCCATCGGCATCATCGTGGCCGCGACCTACCTGATCCTGCTGATTCAGTTCCGCTCGCTCCTCCTGCCGCTCAAGGCCGTCGTTATGAACACGCTCAGCATCGTCGCCAGCTACGGCGCGCTCGTGTTCATCTTCCAGCAGGGGCACTTCAGCCGCCTGCTCAACTTCGCGCCCATGGGCTACGTCGAGGCCTCGCTGCCGGTGGTCATGTTCTGCCTGCTCTTCGGCGTGAGCATGGACTACGAGGTCTTTCTGCTGAGCCGGATGCGCGAGGTCTGGGACCAGACCGGCGACAACCGGCTCGCGGTCGCCACCGGGCTGGCCCGCAGCGGTCGCATCGTCACCGGCGCGGCCTTGATCCTCTTCCTGGTGTCGGCTTCGTTCGTGACGGCGGACGTCGTCCTCATCAAGGCGCTCGGCGTCGGCATCGCCGTCGCCGTGGCCCTCGACGCCACGGTGATCCGCGCGCTGTTGGTGCCGGCGACGATGCGGCTGCTCGGCAGCTGGAACTGGTGGGCGCCGCGCGCCGTCGCTCGCGCGCTCCCATCCCGGCAGCCGGGGGACTGAGGTAGGTCATGCGGCGGCGCGGCGCGCTCCTCCTCACCATGCTGTGCCTCGCCGTGGTCCCGCTCCTCGCGGGTTGCGGCGTCGGAACCGGCGGTGTCGAGCCGCCGGCACTCGCGCCCGGCGCGACGCCGCGACCGCGCCCGGCCGGCTTCTTCCTCACCCCGCCGCCGTCGACGCCCGGACCGGTCGTCTTCCCCCGCGACGACGGCCCCCACGCCGACCTGACCGAGTGGTGGTACTACACCGGCCACCTGGTCGCGGGCGACGGCGGGCGCTACGGCTTCGAGTTCGTGGTCTTCCAGATCGAGCGCGGCGACCGGCCGCCGACCTACGCGGCCCACTTCGCCGTCACCGACTTGGCTACCCGGAGCTTCCACTACGAGGAGCGGACCCAGGCGGCCGGTCAGCCGGCGAGCGCGCCGGGCACGGCAAACCTGGTCGTCGGCGGCTGGACGCTGCTGGAGACCGGCGGCAGCGCCCACATCCGGGCGAGTATGGCCGGCTACGCGCTCGACCTCACGCTCGATCCGACCAAGCCGCCGGCGCTCCACAACGGCGGCTACTTCGAGTACGCCCCGGGCTCCGGCTCCTACTACTACTCACGCACTCGTCAGGATGTGCATGGCACGCTGACCGTGGCCGGGCAGCTGACCGCGGTGACCGGTGTCGCCTGGATGGACCACCAGTGGGGTAACTTCCTGGTGGCGGGCGCCGGACAGGGCGGCTGGGACTGGTTCTCCATCCAGCTCAGCGATGACCGCGAACTGATGCTCTGGCACACCCGCGACGCCGCGGGGCGCGTCGTCTACGGGCTCGGCACGCTCGTCGCCGCCGACGGTTCGACCAGGACCTTGCGTGCGAGCGAGTTCACCGTCGCCGCGACCGGCTCCTGGACCAGCCCGCATAGCGGCACGACCTACCCGTCCGGCTGGATCGTGACGGTGCCGGGCCAGCAGCTCAGGCTGACGCTGACCCTGGTAATCCCTGATCAGGAGCTCTCCACGCCGCGGTCGACGGGCGTCACCTACTGGGAGGGTGACGTGGACGTCAGCGGGCAGAGCGCCGGCCAGTCCATCACCGGCCAGAGCTACGTCGAGCTCACGGGGTATGCCCCACCGCCCGGGCCGCCGTAGCGGCGTGTCTCGAGCCTGCGCGCGGCGCCGGGGCCGGGCGCTATCACCTTTCCCGGCAGTTGTTATGCATTCGCGTCCAAAAACGCTTGACACGCCGGTGCGCGGCCGGTAATATGGCGGTCAACAACTGAATAGCTCCTGCGCTCATCCAGAGAGGTGGAGGGAACGGCCCGAGGAAGCCCGGCAACCAGCGTGTGACGCGCCAGGTGCCAATTCCGGCGGAGAGATCCGCAAGATGAGCGAAGGTCGTGACGACCCCTCCACCCGCGTGGAGGGCTTTTGCGTCCCTCTCGGCGGGCGAGCGCAGGATCCAGAATCGGCGTCGAGGAGGAGAG
>DATKRJ010000346.1:0-25240 GCA_035532355.1 Thermomicrobiaceae bacterium
GTCGCGCCGGCGCGTCCTGCCTCCCGCACCGCACCCCACGTGCCGGAGCGCCGGACCCGATGTCCGGCGCTCCCGAGGTCCTCGGTGCCGCGAGAGATCGCCGGGCCGGGATCAGCCCGGCCCGGCTGTGGATCTAGTAGCCGAACGAGCCCCACGGACTCCACACGTAGTTCTGCTTCAGCTGGAGCAGTTCCCAGCCGCCGTGGTACGGCTGACTTGGCTTGGTGAGCAGGTTCATCGGGTTTGCCATCCCGAGGTACAGCGTGTTCGTGTCCTGGCTCACCAGCATCGTCCGAATGCCGTAGCTGGTCGGGTTGCCCATCCCGTTCGTGTTCACGGCCGTCGCCGGAGAGCTCGCGTTGGGGAAGCGCCACAGGTCAGCGCCGGCGCCCATCAACAGGCTGACGCCGCGCGGGACCAGATTCGTCGAGGTGCCGAGCATCTCCGATGCGAAGCCGTTCACGAAGTCGGGGAACAGGTAGGACCAGTCCATCGTCCCGATGAAGAGCTGGTTCTTGTAGACGCTCATCGTCCAGGTGTAGTTGTTGAACTGGTTCCCGAACCCGGACTTCCCATAGAGCGGCGTCCCGGTCTTGTTGGGGCTTTGGACCCAGGAGTTTGGCCCCGTCTGCACCGGCAGCGTGGCCTCGCCGTACAGCACCTGGACCTTCGGGGTGCCCGAGGCGAAGTTCTGGCCGCGGAAGATCGAGATCGCCCGCTGGGTGTTCTGGATCGTGGTCAGCATGCCCGCAGTCGAACTGGTGGGGTACTTCTGGAGGTGCGCCAGGGCGGCCGTTAGCGGCACGTGCATCGTGCCCCAGTAGAGGTAGCCGCCGAACGAGATCAGGGCGCCGCCGCCGTACGTCGCGGCGGTGATTGGATCTGGTTCGTACTGGCTAAAGTCCCAGACCTTCGTCCAGCCGGTCGCCTGCGCTGTGGTCAGGCCGCCGGCCGGAATGGCCGGGCTCATCCACAGCCCCGCGATTGCAGTCGTGTCAGGCCACGTGCTGACGAACATGTTGCCCTGGTAGACGGCGAGCTCCGCGCCGTCTCCCTTGATGCTCCCGACCGTGTCGAAGCTGAACGGGCTGCCCACGTTCCCGGTCCAGCGCAGGATGCTTCCGCCGCCGCCCGTCTTGTGCATGGAGGTGTAGAGCACGCCCTGGTCGACGATCCACTTGCGGACGTTGTCGTAGCCCGGCATGGTCTGTGCGCCGATCAACGCGCCCGTGGTCGCGTTGAACGCGAACATGTTCACGCCGCCCGACAGGCTTAGGGACGGGCCGGCCAGGAACACCACCCCGTTCAGCGAGCCGGCCGAGCGCAGCCCCATCGTGGTTTGCAGGAGCGCGCCGGCCAGCGCGCTCTTGTCAACGAGCGCTCCCGTCACGGTGTTGTAGGTGTAGATCTTCGGAGGCCGCCAATCACCGATCATCGCCGGGAGGTGCATGGTCTGGGCTACCTGGCTCTGACCGAACTCGCACACGTACGAGTCGTTCTGCATCGGATCGGTCATGCCGAGGTATCCGCCGATGACCAGACAGACGACGTTCGGCGCCGTGCCGAACCAGAGGTTGCTGCCGGCCTGCGTCAACCCCCAGACGTAGGCCTGGTTCACCTTCGGCTGGCCCTGCGCGCACGGTGGCCCCGGAGGATAGACGTTCCCGACGCCGTTGAAACACTCGTCGGGCTGGGCCTTGGCCAGCAGGCTCGCCGTGTATGGGCCGTTGACGAATATCGGCATGCTGGGCGCCGCCGTGGCTGCCCCCATCATCCCTGCCATCAAGCCCAGGACGAGCGCGATCGCCAGGGCGACTCGTCTCAACGACATCGCTTGCTCCTCCTCTAATAGCGCCCAGAACCCGTTTCCCGACAGCGGCAGTCACCCAACATGCTAGGAGTTCGGAGAATCAGGCGTCATGGCAGATTTGTGGAGGGACGTGACAAATTCGTGCCAAGCCGGCGTTCGCCAACCGCATGTTCGTCTGCGTGACGCGGCTGCCGGCGTGGGGAGACGCGCGATCGAGGACCCCGGTCGAAGCGGGCGTGAAGCTGTCGGAGGCGGACCGCTGCGGTAGCGAAGCCGAGAAGCATTGGTCGACGGTCGAGATCCACCGTCCGGGCCGTCGCCGCGGTGCTAGTCGGGGCTTCCTGGCCGGTCCCGCCGCGATGGGTCGCGTCCCCAACCCGTATTCGCGCGCGCCCAGCCGGTCTCGGCCGGCTTCGTCCCATAGCGCGGCGCTTCAGGCCCGGGCATCCGCGCGAGGACGGCTTCCCCGTCCGGCGCCGACGGGTCGAGGTCGTCCCAGCCGTACGCCGTGAAAACGGCGCGGTCCAGCCGTTCGTGCGCCTGGGCCAGCCAGGTCGGGCGTTGTAGAGCTTGGTCAGCGTGCGCAGCTTCAGTTCCGCCTCGGCGGCGCCCAGCGGGTTCAGCCACGCCTCGCGGAGCGCGTTCAGTTCGCGCGCTGCTCGTCGCCGGGCCGGGGAAAGGGGAACGTCTCACCGCAGGTCGTCGGCGTGTAGCGCGGGCGGTCCTCAAGTGACGTGCCGAGAGGCAGCGACCAGACCTCGTGAGCCCGAGAGTGGAGCACGCCGAAGAAGTAGTCGTCGTCGCGGGCAAACACCACCACCTGATGATTCGGCAGCACGTTCGAAGGCAGCTACACGAACAGCCGATGCTTGGCGATGGTCGGCGTAGCGAGATAGCGGCGCAGAGGTCTCACCGCCTGCGAGTGCAGGCAGGCCACCATCAGTGCCAGATCGCGCAGGCGACGCGGATCGAGCCGGCGCTGACCCGCCATTGACTGGCCGGGATGGCACGACGTAGGAGGGGGTAAGGACGGGATAGATGCGATGCCCGGCAACATCCGCCCGACCGACGCCGAGCGGGTGTTGCCGGGCACGGGGGATCCGCGGCGCTAGCGCACGACGAACGTCGTGCCGTGGAGCGTCGGATCAGTCCCGATCATGACGTTCAGCGTCCAGGTGCCGGGTGCCAGGCCGGTCGTCTTGACGTTGAACTGGTAGCCGCCGCCGCTGCCGAGCGCCGGATCGAAGGTGAAGTTGCCGTCCGGCTGGCTGTGGCCGGGAGCCGGGACCGGACTGATCGTCGCCGTCCCCATGGTCAAGCTCACCGCATGCACCACCAGGCTGGCCCCGGACACGTTGGCGCCGGCGTCGTCATTGGCCTGGATCTTGACCGGGACCGTGGCGGGGGCGTTCTTGGCCCTGGTCGTGTCGTAGAGCGGAACCACGTCTAGCCCCAACGACCTAAGGCAGACGTTCCGTGCCAGCACGCCGTTGTCGTGCTCGGTGTAGCCGTCCGAGGCATAGTCGGAGAAGACGTTGCTGTCGCCGACGAGCACGAACGTGCCGGCCTGGATCGCCTGCGCCGCGATGAAGGTGGTCCCCGGCTGGTCACCGTCGAGCGCGGTGCGGACCAGGCTCACCGCCGTCCCGCTGACGGCGACGCTGTCCGTGGCGCCGTAGGCGATCGAGTCCACGCCGGCCGTCAACGGCGAGGGATCAATCTGGTCGGTCCAGGCGAAGGGACCGTCGAGGTTCTCAGACTCGAGCGTCATCGTCGCACCCAGCGCCGTCGCCATATCGTTCATGGTGGCGTCGGCCGCTGCGTAGTCGGAGAGACCTCCCGGGCCCGGATACCACTCGCCCACGGCGATCACGTGACCGCCACCCTGCGTGTAGCTGGTGAGCGCCGTCCTGTCTCCGGCGCTGAACGCGGTGGCTCCGTTCATGGAACCGTTGACTGGCAGCACGATACAGTCATAGGGCGACAGGTCCGCGGGCAAGGTGCTGAGGGTGTCCACCGGGAGGCCGACGGCATTCCCGAAGTCGGTGTAGCCCTGATTGAGGCCTCCGTCACCGATATAGACCAGGATACTCGTGCCGCTGGCAGAGACCGCGGGAACGCTCAGGAGCAGCGGTACGAGGGCGAACGCGACCGCGAGCAGCAGCCGCATACGATGACGTAGCGCGCGCATGCGTCGTCTCCCTTCCCACGAAGACCACGGCGGGCGGATCCGCCCGCCGGTCGCGGTGGGGGGGGCGTACATGCAGGCTCGCTCATCCGATCGGCCCCTGCCGCATGCGCACGTGGACGCTATGCGCAGGCCAGCCGCGGGAAGCGCCCGACCCCCTCTCCAGTGTCAGGACAGCCATCCGCTGGGGCAAGCCAGGTGAGAGAAACTGGCACGACGCTGTAACCTCGTCGTCTCGAGGACGGGGTGAGCTGATCCGGGCACGTGGTCGGCCGGCGCCGGGTGCGCGTCGCTCGAGGGACTCGGGCCGCCTACTCGAGGCTTCGCATCGCCGCGGCACCCATCAGAGTCCATCCCTGCGAAGGTGTCGAAGCGTGGATCGGCCAGGTGTCCCGGGCGTCGGCCACGACCGCGCGTTGCGAGGCGTCGCGGGCGAGGCCGCGCATCCAGACGTCGGCGAACCCCTCGCCCCACCGGTCTTGCTGGTGCCCTTCTCGACGGTGAACCAGGCGCCCTGGCGGTCTGCCTCGGCCGGCGTCGGCTGGCCCGGCAGGTGGCAGAGGTCGACGAAGTGCTGCTGGGCGGCTGAGCGCTCGCTGAGCGCCACCCCGTTTCACTTCAGCATGAACTGCTGCGGCGTCATCGACGCGGCAGATGGGCTCACCGCGCCACCCAACTTCCACCCGAGGGCACAAATCGCACACCGTACCTCGACGCGGTCCAGTGTAGACGGCGCGTGGGATTCCCGCGAGGGGACGGTTCGCAGGCACGCTACCGCGGGCGCAGGCCGGCAGATCTGTGCGGAGCAGCGTCGAATCGCCGGCCCTACTCGGCGACGGGGTACTCCGCGACCAGGTACGGAGCCCCGCCCTCGGGCGCCAGTGCGATTCGCGACACCCGCAGCACCGCCCCGGCCGACGGCTTCACCCACAGCGTGGTCCGCCACGTTTCACCGCCCAGCACGTCGGTGTAGACGACCGCTACCTGGAAGTCGACCAGCACCTCCCCGCTCACCGGCACGCTGTACAGCCCCGCCAGCTGCCCCATGTCCGCCGTGAACGAGACGCGCACGCGCTCGCCCGCCGGGACGACCACCGCGGAGAGCTGCGGCTCGCCCCGGGCCTGCCCCTTCAGGTACAGCTGGGATCCCCGGATGATCGCGGCCCCGCTGCCGCCGTTGCGCAGCGGCACGCTGAAGACGACCCCGTTGGGCTCCGCCCGGAGGATGACGACCGCCGACCGGTCGGGGATGCTCAGGACCCGGTTCCCCCACGCGGGCACCCGCAGCGCCTCCGGACGACTCTCCGGGGACTCCTCGAACGGGACGTCGATGAAGATGGGCCGCGTGGTCGCCGCCAGCCGCTGCTGGGTGAGCTCGGTCTGCTGCTGTGCCGCGGCCACCTGAGCCTGCACCGCCCGGACCTGCTCCTGCGCCGCGGCGACCAGACGGCCGGAGTCCGCCACCGTCCTCCGGGTGGAGCGAGCCGTCCGCGAGGTAAAGAAGGCCAGGACCGCCGTGGCGATCGCCAGGATCAGCGTGGCGGCGGCCATCGCCACCTGCGCCGTGGTTGCCGCGTCCCAGGGAAGTCTCACCGGGTACCCTCTCGCTCGCCGGGCCCGGCCACGGCACGATCGCCGCATCCGGGCCCCGCCCACCGCCCCATACTGGCCGCATACCATGGCACGCGGACCGTCCGCCGCGCAACGCCGGGGAACCGGCGGGTTCGAACCCCGTCCGTCCGTCGCCTGACGCGTCGCCGGCTACCGTCCCGGCTCCCCGGACACGCCATACAGGTCGACCAGCGCCCGCGCGGTGTCCACCATCCGGGAGCGCAGCTCCGGCGGCTCCAGCACCTCGACCTCCGGCCCCAGCCGCAGCAGGTCCGCCAGCGCATGATCCGGCGACTCGATGGGGAGCGTCGCCCGAACCCAGCCGCCCGCGTCCGGCGGCTCTGCGCTCAACTCCGCCCCGCGCACGATGGCCGGGGCCAGCAGGTACGGCAGCAGCTCACGGCCGCGCGACGACAGGCGCACCACGACCTCACCACGGTAGAGGCTCGCCTCGAAGCGGGCCGACCACGCCGACCAGTACGCCGCCAGGTCGAACCCCTCGGGCCGCGCGAAGTGCTCGGAAAGCGGCTCCAGCTCCAGCACGCGTCCGACCCGGTAGACGCGCGGGGCGCCATCCGCGCGCGTCACCAGATACCAGAGGCCCGCCTTCAGCACCAATCCGAGCGGCTCGAGCGTCCGCTCGACCTCGCTCTTCAGGTCCCAGCGTCGGTAGCGCACGCGCACTGAGCGCTGGTTCCAGACCGCGTCCGCCAGGGCGCTCAGGTGGGGCGTTGGCTCGGCGTCGCGGAACCAGCCCTGCGCGTCCAGGTGGAAGCGCTCGCGCACCCGGCCGGCGCGGGCGGCGAGGTCGGCCGGCAGGGCCGCCAGCAGCTTGAGCTGGGCAGCGGCCAGCTCCGCGCCCAGCCCCAGTTCGCCGGCAGGACCGGGCACGCCGGCCAGGAAGAGGGAGTCCGCCTCGTCGGCCGTCAACCCGGTCAGGCGCGTCCGGTAGCCGTCGAGCAGCCGGTAGCCGCCGGCCGGGCCGCGCTCGGCGTAGACCGGCACCCCGGCCGCCGCCAGCGACTCCACGTCGCGGTACACCGTGCGCGGCGACACCTCCAGCTCGCCGGCCAGCTCCCGCGCGCTGAGCTGCCCCCGCGCCTGCAGCAGCAGCAGGATCGACAGCAGCCGGCTCGCTCGCACCTGGCCTCCTCCTCACTGGAGTGTCTCTCGCATTGCTCCCCGCTCGATCGCGTCGACCTGGGCGCGTGACGCGCGTCCGGGCAGCACCCGTGCTGTCAGCCGGCCTCGGCCGGCTTCGGCTGTGAGCGCGGGGTTATGGTCTTTGACCCAATACGTCGGCACAGCGGCCATTCGCCCGTGCTCCGCGCCACCCGCGCTCCAGCCCCTTCAGTGGGCTTCGTCTTGCAGCGCGGCGACTTTAGTCCCGCGCGATGCCGACCGGTCGACCAGCCTCGGCGTGCACCGCATCGCTCGCAACCACGGTCCAGAGCTCAGCCCCTTCAGTGGGCTTCGTCCTTCAGCCCGGCGGCTTGAGCCCCGCGCGACGCTGCCGGCCAACGCGGGTCGATGCGCTGGCCGCCGGATACCGGATCAATTCCTCAAAGACCTTCAGCCCCGCGCGGCGCACCGGAACTCCTCACGATTCCTGACACTTCCTGACAGGTATGCAGGATACGATGGCAGGGCGGTCGGGACCAGCGACACCGGCCGGACCGCCAGTGAATTCACGTGGAACGTCGAGAGGGGCACGCATGAGCACGACGGCGACCGGTGGCTACGCGGGCCAGACCTGGGACGAGCACCCCTACGAGGGGATCGAGGGCGAACCGAAACTGACGCGCGCCTTCGTGACCAACACCTTCACCGGGGACATCGCGGGCAAGGGCACGCTCGAGTACCTCATGGTCTACCGCGAGGACGGCTCCGTCCCCTTCCTCGGGCTGGAGCGGGTCGACGGCCGGATCGGCGACCGCGCCGGCAGCTTCGTGCTGCGCCATGAGGGCACCTTCAACGCGGGCGTGGCCGAGGCACGCTGGTCGGTCGTGCCGGGCACCGGCACCGGCGACCTGCGTGGGTTGCGCGGCGAGGGCGGCTTTGTCGCCCGCCACGGCGAGGAGCAGGCGACCTTCACGCTGGATTACGACCTCGACTGACCCGCCCCGCCAGCGGTCAGAGCGTTCGGGCATAGGTGACGCTCCGGCGCCCGCGTGCGAAGCCCAGCGAGGCGTAGAGCGCGAGCGCTGGGGCGTTGACCTCGGCGCCGTGCACCAGGGGGCCACCGCCATGCCGCGCGCCTGCATCAGCCGGAGCGCGTGGGCCACCACGGCGCGGGCCAGCCCCCGGCGCGCGTCACTGCGTCGCGTGCCCAGCGGCTCGATCTCGCCGATGCGGTTAACCGGGTCGGGCCAGCAGATGCAGGGCGCGGCGAGCTCGCCGCCCGGCGCAACCACCACCGGATGCAGCTCCCAGCGGTAGCCCGGGGTGGGCGCCAGCCACCGGTGCGCCGCCGCCGTGAAGTCGGACGGCCCCCAGCGCGACCAGGCGTCGCGCTGCATGGCGACGTAGGCGTCGATCTCGGACTCCCCGGCTATCGCGCGGATGCTGTAGCCGGCCGGCAGCGGCGGGTCAGGGATCGGCCCGTCGAGCGGCCGCCACACCGCCACAGGTCGACGAAGCCGTGCTCGAGCGGCGTGAAGCCCCGCGCGGCCAGGAAGGCGAGCCGGGCCGCGTCGTCCTCCCGCTCCGCCGCCGGCTCTACCCCGCCCCCTCGGCGAGTGCCCGGGCGAAGGCCTCCCAGAAGGGGTCGACCCGGGGGTGCGCCAGCTCACGCTCCCGACCGCCCTCGACCAGCCGCACGCCTCGCTCCGCCGGGACGATCTCGCCGATCCGGCTCGCCTCTATCCCGACGCCGCCCAGCCGCGCGAGCACCGCTGCGGCCACGTGCGGCCGGCAGGTCAGCAGCAGCGTCCCCTCACTGATGGCGCTGTAGGGGTCCATCCCGAAGTGCTCGCAGATGGCGCGCGCCTCCGGCCGCACCGGCACCGCAGACCGCTCGACCACCATGCCCACGCCGGAGGCCTCGGCGATCTCGGACAGCCCACCCCAGACACCGCACTCGGTCGCGTCGTGCATGGCGGTGACGCCCTGCTCGCGCACCCCGACCTCGACCGCGGTCATGGCGTCCTTGACCACCGTCATCTGGTAGAAGAGCCCCTCGGCGGCCCGCGCCACCTCAGCGCCTAGCTCGGCGGCGATCCGCCCCGGGAAGGTCACGCCGAAGAGGCCGGTCGCCTCGATCGCCGCCCCCTTGGTCACGATCACCGCGTCGCCGACCCGCGCCCCGGCCGGCGTCACATAGGCGTCCCGCGCCCCGACGCTGATCACCGTCGCCCCACCGACCATCGGGTAGTTGCAGCCGTCGTAGCGCGCGGTGTGGCCGGTCACGATCGCCATGCCGAGCTCCCGGCAGCTCTCGTCCACGGCGCTCCACATGGCGTCGAGCTCGTCGCGCGTCATCGAGCGCGGCAGGTTCAGGTCGACCGTCAGGTAGACCGGCCGCAGCCCGGAGGTGGCCGCGTCCGAGGCCAGGATGTTGACCGCGAACCAGCCGGCACGCCGCCAGCCGTAGTCCGGCACGATGAAGAAGGGATCGGTGCTGATCGCCATCACCTGGCCGCCGCCGATGTCGACGATGCCGACGTCGACGCCGTGCTGCGGCCCGACCAGCACCCGCGGGTCGGGGGCGCCGAGCCGGGGCTTGATGATCTGCTGAAAGATGTCCGGCGAGATCTTGCCGACCTCGGGCAGCTTCGGCCCGCCGGCGTTCTGCTCCATGCTCGACACGCTCGATCCTCCAGCACACGAAGACCCGCGCCGGCCGGGAGCGCGGGTCGGACTCTGCCGCTGGGCGGTGCTTCCCTACGCCGGCATGACCCGGGTCAGGTTCGAGGGGTCGGTGGCCATACTTACGCGCCACCCTCTCAGCGCCCGCGCGCTCCCCCAGCAGCCGTACTCTACCACGCCCGGCGCCGGCGCCGGGCAGCGCGCATGCGCGACTTGACACGACACTGTGATACCCGGCTCGCGGCGTTTGCGCGTCTGTGACACGGATCCGGCTAGAGTCTGTTCGCAAGGGGGAGGCCGGGTGAGGGTGACAACCGGAGGCTGCCGCCATGGCAGGGGCTGCCGCGGCAGCCGGGGCGCGCCGTCAGGGGATCGGCCGTGACGGTCCCCGCCGCAGTAGCGGCGCGCCGGGTGACCGAGGGATAAAGGGTAGGGACGCGATGCTGGAGATTGGCACGCACGGCCTCGAGACCGAGACGATCGATGCGATCAACGCGCTCAACGAGGAGCGGCGCGAGCTGCTCCGGGTGCCCCACCGGCGGGCGCTGGACGGGCTCTCCCGGCAGCGGCTTCACGAGATCGAGCAGCAGCTCGTCCAGCTCTGGCAGCGGCGGCGGCTGGAGCTGAGCGCCTTGAACCTGCGTATTCGCACGGGAGAGGATCCTACCGAAGCCCAGGAGATCCTCCACTACCCCGTCGAGCCCTGGCCGCGCCGCGTGACCCGCGTGGCGCGCCGCGGGAAAGCCCACGCCGAGCCGACCTGACGCCGCTCGCGCCCGGCGCCCCGCGCTCGTCTCGTGCGCCGCCGCTGCCGACCGGGTCCGGCTTCCACGCGCGTTGACTCGAGCGCAGGGCCGCAAGCGCCGCGACGGGTCGAGGATCGCCCGGCGACCCGCAGGGTGCGCCGCCCGTCGTGCCCAGTCTCCGATAAGATCGAGTTCGTCCGCGCCACGGCGGCCTTACCCCGGCAGCGTGCCGCCGGGTGGTAGCTTCTGCGGGTCGCGGCGCCACTCCAGGTACGAGTAGACCACCAGCACCAGCACCCCGACGACCAGCGCCCCGACGGTCAGCGGCGCGAACCAGGCGCGGCGCAGGATCCCGGTCACGACGAAGAGGAGTCCCAGGGCCAGGAAGACCCAGCCGCCCAGCCGGTGGGTGTTGACCCACGCGCGCTTGCTCGACAGCGTCCAGGGCGTGCGGATGCCGACGAACCAGTTCGGCCGCAGCTTGCCCATCAGGCTGCCGAGTACGACGAAGAGCAGCCCCACCGCGATCGGCACGATCGCCGCGATGTCGAGGTGGGTGCCGCGGATCCAGAGCAGGGTCACCGCGTAGATGCCGGCCATCAGCACCACGAACGACAGCCGGATGATCGCGTAGGGCACGCGGAACTGCGCGTAGTTGGCACGCCCGGGGTCGATCCGCGGCAGGAGCAACAACAGCACGTAGATCACCGCCGTCATCGCCGGCAGCAGCAGCAGTCCCTCCACCTTCCCGCCGTAGCCGTTCACGTGGCCCGAGGCATTCCAGTGGACTGGGTACGGGCCGGCGCCGACGGCCACTCCAGCGCCGCCATCAGCCACATCACCGCGATCAGCAGCCACTGCGGCGCTTCGAGCCGCAGATCGAGCCGCATGCCCCGCATGCCCCGCATGCCAGCCACCTCTTCCGCTCACCCGGCGCGGTCGACGCCGACGCCGAGCGCATCCATGACCGCCGCTACCAGCTCCTCGTACGCCGCGACGTGCAGGCTGTAGACGACCACCGAGCCCCGGCGCGCCGTCACCACCAGCCCCGCGTCGCGCAGCACCCCCAGGTGCTCGGAGAGGGTCGAGCGTGCCACCGGGAACCGCCCCGCGATCTCCCCGGCGGTCAGGTCGCCGCCGCGCAGGAGCCGCAGGATCTCCCGCCGCTTCGGGTCGCTCAGTGCGCGAAAGACCGCGTCCAGGATCGCCATGCCCCGCTCCTATTTCGGCTCCTCCCGAAACAATCGTAGGACCGGGACACCGCGGCGACCACTGCCCAAAGGTGCAGTGCGGGCAGGCACCTGGGGTAGGACCCATCCGCCCCTTGAGCAGCGTCGTATCCTTGGCGGTTGGACGGGAACGATCCCCAACCACGGTCCGCCGGCCAACAGCGGTGGGAGGACGACGACGAACGGGAGCGACGTGGCGATCGACGTGCGCCACCTGGTCAAGACCTACGCCGGCAAACGCGCCGTCGACGACCTGAGCTTCGAGGTGCGGCGCGGGGAGATCTTCGCCCTGCTCGGCCCCAACGGTGCCGGCAAGACCACCACGGTCGAGATCCTCGAGGGCTACCGCGTCGCCGACGGTGGCGCGGTGCGCGTGCTCGGGCTCGACCCGCAGCGCAACGCCCCCGAGCTGAAGCAGCGCATCGGCGTGATGCTGCAGAACGCCGGCATCTACCCGACGGTGACCGCGGCCGAGCTGCTGGAGCTGTTCCGCCACTTCTACCGGGATCCCGAGGACCCCGCGGCGCTGCTCGAGCTCGTCGGACTGCGGGAGTCGGCCGGCGTCCGCTACCGCCAGCTCTCGGGCGGCCAGCAGCGGCGCCTGGCGCTGGCCGCCGCCCTGATCGGCAAGCCCGACCTGCTCTTCCTCGACGAGCCGACCACCGCCATGGATCCACAGGCCCGCCACCTGACCTGGGAGATCGTCCAGTCGCTGCGGGATCGCGGGCTCACCGTGCTCCTGACCACCCACTTCATGGAGGAGGCCGAGCGGCTGGCCGACCGGGTCGCCATCATCGACCACGGGCGGCTGCTGGCCCTGGAGGAGCCGCGCGTCCTGACGCAGTCCAACGCCGAGGAGCTGCAATTCACCGCCCCACCGGGGCTGGATTGCGGGCCGCTCGGGCGGCTGCCGGCCGCGCACAGTGCCCGCGAGGAGCGCCCCGGCTTCTACGTCATCGCCACCACTCGCCCGGTGGACCTGCTGGTGGAGCTCACAACCTGGGCGCGGGATGCCGGTATCCTGGTCAACGACCTGCGCGTCGGCCACGAGTCGCTGGAG
Source organism: Thermomicrobiaceae bacterium (assembly GCA_035532355.1). GTDB lineage: Bacteria > Chloroflexota > Chloroflexia > Thermomicrobiales > Thermomicrobiaceae > DASSZN01. The sequence goes on from DATKRJ010000346.1 coordinate 12,452, forward strand.
GAGGTCTTCCTGCGACTGACCGGCCACGACCTTCGCGAGTGACCCGGAGGAGCCTGCACCGATGGATAGCCTGCTCGCCCAGACGCGCATGGAGATGCGCCTCACCCTCCGCCGCGGGGAGGGCGTCCTGATCACCATGGTCGTCCCGATCGTGCTGCTCGTCTTCTTCGCCGCCATCGGGCTCAAGCCCAACTCGTACACCCGGCCGATCGACTTCCTGCTGCCCGGCATGCTCGCCCTGGCCGTGATGTCGACCGGGCTGGTCAGCCTGAGCATCCGCACCGCCTACGAGCGGAGCTACGGCGTGCTCAAGCGCCTGGGCAGCACGCCGCTGTCGCGCTCGACATTGCTCGGCGCCAAGGTGATCGCGGTGATCGCGATCGAGCTGGTCGAGATCGTGCTGCTGGTCGCGATCGCCATGGGCGCCTACGGCTGGCGGCCGACCGGGGCCTTTGCCGCCGCGGTGCTGGCCCTGGTCCTCGGCACGGTGGTCTTCTCCGGCATCGGGCTGATGATGGCGGGGGCACTGCGCGCCGAGACGACGCTGGCCGGCGCGAACGCGCTCTACCTCCTCTTCCTGCTGCTGGGTGGCATCGTCTGGCCGGTCGACAAGCTCCCCGGGCCGCTCTCGATCGTCGGGCGGCTGCTGCCGTCGGCCGCCTTCGCCGACGCGCTGCGCTCGACGCTCTCCAGCGCTCCCTCGCTGCCCTGGCTCAGCCTGGCGATTCTGGCCGGCTGGGGTCTGCTCGCGCTGGTCGTCGCCAGCCGCACGTTTCAGTGGGAGTGAGGCGGCTCGGAACTCAGTCCTCGGCCAGCGCGAAGAGCTGGTGAAACGCGAGGCGCCGTAGCCCCTCCAGGTCGCGGTCCGGCAGCGGCAGCGGGTCGACCGTCAGGCGGCGGGCGCCGTGCTGGAAGACGATCTCCCGACCGGGGGCCACCGTCAGCCGCCCGGTGCCGAGGGTTGCGGCGGTCAGTGCCTGCACCGCATCGACCAGGTGGGCGATCTCCGGGTCGATCCCGAGCGTGACCCGCAGGCCGTCGTCTTTCGGCATCAGGCCCCAGTTCAGCGCCAGGTACTGGATCAGCCGGGCCCCAACCACCACGGCGGGGCAGCGCTCGCCGTGGAAGTTCACCGCCTCGTCCTCCAGCTCGGCCTCGAGCGCGGGATCGGCCCGGTCGAGCAGGTAGCGGTCGCGTGAGCTGCGCGCCGCGAAGATCGCATCCCAGGACGGCGAGTAGCGCTTGATGTCGACCACCGCCGTGCCATCGATCAGGTCGAGCCGCTCCAGCCGCAGCCGGTCGTCCTCGACGCCGATCAGCTTTGCCGCGCTCAGCGAGAGGCTATTGGGTCGGGCGCTCGAGCGCAGACCGAACACGCCGCGCCGACGCCGGCTCGCCTCGTAGGTGGGCCGGACGACCTGCAGGTGCCCGCGGTCGGCCTCCTCGAACCAGCCCAGCACCCAGACGTGGCTGTTCTCCTGAATCAGCAGCAGACCGTCGCGGTATTCGGGGAAGACGTGGATCTCGGCGGGCACGCCCTGCGGCGGCATCAGCCGCCGGTCGCTCACCGGCGACTGCACGACGCCGATCTGGACCAGGTCGAAATCCAGGGCCATGAACGCACTCCCGGAGGTGGCGCGGTCGGCCGGCGGCGCGGTGGGTCCGCCCCAACTCAGGATAGCACCCTGGGGAAACGCGGGCGCCGAGTCCCGCGCTACGCGCTCGCCGCCTTGACCGAGACCCCGATGCGATGGAGCCCGGTGGCACCGTCCGGCAGCGGATCCTGATCGTTGGCATCCTGCGGCGTGCCTTTGCCATCCCAGGCGCGCACGACCAGGGTGTAGTCGCCCGCCTTGGCCGGCGTCCAGCTGCGCGTCCAGATGACCCAGGTCAGCGACGAGGGCGGCGGCTGGATGTCGGCCGCGCCCCAGGTGTGGCCGCCGTCGGTCGACAGCTCCACCCGTGAGATGCCGCGGTCGCCCGCGAAGGCGACCCCGCCCACCATGGCCGCCGTGCCCGCGGTGACGCTGCCGCTATCGGTCGGGACATCGATGCGCGACATGGTCTGAACCGTGGCGACGTTGCTCCAGCCGCGCTGCTGCCAGTAGCCCGAATAGTCGGTGTTGATCGCCTCGATGCTCTTGAGCCACTTGGCGTTCTTCATGCCGAAGATGCCCGGCACGATCAGCCGCAGCGGATACCCGTGCTCGTTGGGCAGCGGTGCGCCGTTGAGGTCGTAGACCAGCATCGTGTAGGGGTGCATGGCCGCCACCAGCGGGATCGAGTCGGAGTAGTCGTCCGCGGCACGCAGCACCAGGTGGCTGGCACTGGGCTGCAGCCCGACCTCGGCGAGCAGGTCCCGCAGAGCGAAGCCGGTCCACTGGCCGGTGCTCATGTAGTTGCCCCCGACGTCGTTGCTGATGCACTCCAGCGTCGTCACCCGCTGGACCGAGGGGCGGGCACGCAGCTGGTCGTACTGGTAGGTCTGGGGATGGTCGATCTTCCCGCTGACGCTGAGCTGCCAGCCGTTGAGCGACACGGTGGGGTCGATGAAGTTCTTCGAGACGACGTAGAAGTCGGCGGTCCGGGTGATCGGGGAGACCAATTGGCCGCTGGCATGAGAGGCCGGCGTCACGCCGCTCTTCTGCGCCAGCGACACGCCGAAGCGGGCCAGGTAGGCCGCCGCCAGCGCGCCGGGCACGCCGAAGGCCGCCAGCCGCAGCAGCCGGCGCCGCCCCGGGTCGACCGCCGGGTCACCCTCGGTCGAGGTCAGGCCAAGGGTCACCACCCCGGCGAACACCAGCGCCTCGACCGCGTCACCGATCGCCGTGGCCGCCACGCCGGCCGTCGAGGTCGCGCCCACCGGCCCGATGCCCCCGGCGGGAGCGATGACCAGCGCCAGCACCACCCAGGCCGCCACCAGCAGCCCGGCGAAAATCGCCAGCGGCGAGATGCCGCGCCGCACGGCACGTCCCGCGGCCACCCCCAGCAGTCCGCCCAGGAGCACCTGGCCCACGACGACTCCGCCGAAGACGAGCGGCTTGGCCGCCGACTCCAGGCCCGCCAGCACCGCGGAGAAGACGCCCACCGGCACCAGCGCCGTCAGACGGTCGGCGACCAGCTGTGGCGCGACCGGGACGCCGAACAGGGCTGCGAGCACGAGCATCACCACCGCCGCCAGCAGCGCGGCTAGAGCGCCGGTGGAGAAGGTGGAACGGGCCGGGGTGCCGGGAGCCATCGAAGTCTCCTCTCAGGGGTGGGCGGCGGGTACTCCTATGGATTGTACGCTCTAGTCATTCGATCGGTTCAGGAGTGGCGTCGGACGCGCCCATGCGCGCGACGGCGGTGTCGAGGTCGAACCGGGAGGCCGGCGCGCGATAGACCTCGCGCCCGTCGCGGTCGGCCACCACGTAGACGGTGCCCAGACGAACCTCAACGCCCGGCAGGTCGGGATGCGCCAGAATCCGCACGGCCGTGGAGCGGTAGGTCAGGTGAAACCCACGGCCGGTCAGTTGACGGGCAACGTCGTCGGACGGGGTTGGCACCGGCCGCCTCCCTTCGGAGCCGTGGCCGCGGACGGCCTCACGCGTGGCGGAGTTCGCTTCGCCGATGATACGCCCGGTCCGGGACCCCGGCCAGCCGCGTGTCCGCGGGCGTCGCCGGCTGGCGCGCCTTTATCCCGACGGCAATAAAAGAGGGGCCGTCAGAGACGGCCCCGGGTACAGGGAGGGAGGGAAGATATGATCGAGGTTCAGCTGGCCCAGCGCGGACCGGCACTGCGCACGAGGCGCCGGCTGTTGGCGAGGAGCCAGTCCTGGCTGAGCGGGCACCCGATGGCAAAGTCCGAGCGATACGTCGGGAGCTTGTCGACCGGTAGCGGGCGGGTGTAGCGCTTCAGCAGTTCCGGACGGCTTAGACGGGCGTTGCGCCGTCGACAGCGACCAGCCAGCGTCGTCCGCCGCGTTGGTCGGTGCCGGTTCGAGCGCCCCATCCCGTCCCCCTTTTCCGGACGCCTTGTACGTACACCTCTAGCACCCTATTGTACGTACGCCCGCGCCGGTGTCAAGCCCCCCGACGGGGCAATTTCGACAGTCTGTCACCGAGGGTCGTGGCGGGCACCGCTGACGGAGAACGAAGGGCGCGGGCTTGGCGAGCCCTCTCACGCGTGGAGGCACCGGCAACCGCGTCGAAACGATAGGCACGCCGGTTCAGCCCTGTGCCCGGCGGTCGACGGCGATGGTCGGGACGAGCGACCAGTCGAAGCGCTCGAGGCCGTCCGCACCGAGCGTGCGCAGCAGATCGAGGCACGCCCGCGCCTCGCGTGTCAGACGATCCGTGTCGATGCCCATGCAGCCGGGGACGAAGTGGGCGACCCCGGAGATTCCCTTCTCGAGCTGCCGCACGGCACCCACCCAGTTGCCGCGCCCGAGGTGGTGGAAGCCAACGCCGATCTGGAGGGTGCCCTGGTAGAGGAGGCGGACGGGGTCGCGCTCGGCGCGCCAGATCTCCTCGAGCACCTCGTGGCAGGCGAAGAACTCGCGGCGGTTGAACAGGTCGATCCCGGCCAGCAGCCCCGGCGGCGCGGCGTCGCGACAACGGTCTGACGTCACGGGCGGACCCTCCCGGTGCCTTGCGAGCCCGCGACAGGCGCGACGCCGCGCCCGCTTCTCCGGGTGGGAGTGATGGGTGGACGACCCCTGGACTCCTGCCCGGGGAAGACGCTCAGATGCAGAGGAGGCAGCTGGCGCCCTGCGGCGGCGCACCCGGGACCGGATCGCCGCGCAGCACCGCCAGACCGGCCTGCAGCTGCGGATCGTGCGCCACGGCGTCGGTCGACACGATCGCGTTGGTCACCGGCGTGAACGTCTGGCCCCCCTGCGGCACGGCCACGGTGTAGTCGGGCGTGATCCCGTGGTCCTTGATCAACGCGCCGGACGGCGTGAGCCAGAGCTCGGTGCCCAGCAGCACGGCCGAGCCGTCGCTGAGCCCGTACTGGCTGAGCACGGTCCCGGTGCCGTAGGTCGGCTCACCGACGACCTTGGCGCGATGGTCCTGCTGCAGGGCGCCGGAGACGATCTCGGAGGCCGACGCGGTCCCCTTGTTGACCAGGATCACGACCGGCAGCGAGGTGTGCGCCACGTCGGCCTCCGCCCCGTGCGTGGTCCGCGTCCCATCCCGCACCTGGGAGATGTAGACGGGAGCGCCGGGCGTGAGGAACTGGGAGGCCACCCCCATGGCCTCGTCGACCAGCCCGCCGGGATCGTCGCGCAGATCGAGCACGATGCCGGTCGCCCCGGCACTCTGGGCGGACTTGATGGCTGCCGCGAGCTGCGTGGTGGCCCCCTGCGCGAACTGGCTGATGTGGATGTCCGCCACCTGACCGGGCAGCATGGTCCAGTCGATCGACGACACCGCCAGCTTCGTGCGCTGCAGGTGGAAGGTGAGGGGCGCGCTCTGGCCGGCGCGCTGGAACGCGAGGTCGACGAAGCTGCCCTCCGGGCCGCGCACCAGCTGTACGGCCTGGTCCACCGTCATCCCGGACACGCTCTGCCCGTCGATGGCCACCAGCACGTCACCGGCCTTGACGCCGGCCTTCGCCGCGGGCGAGCCGTCGATGGGCGCGGTCACCACGATGGTGTTGTTCTGCGTCTGTATCTGGATGCCGACGCCCACGTAGCTCCCCGACAGGCTCTGGTCGTGCTGCGCCAACTGGTCGGGCGTCAGGTAGCGCGTGTGGCCCTGATCCCCCAGCGTGTCGAGCATGCCGGTGATGGCCGCCGCGGTCAGGCCCGGGTCGTTGATCTTCGACTGGTCGACGTAGTGGTCGTGGATGAGAGTCCAGACCTCTTTGATCGGGCTGGGCACCTGATCGGACTCGATCGCCGTCACCGTGGGCGGATGGATGAGCACCTGGTCGGCAACGACGCCCGCGCCCAGGCCGGTGGCGAAGATGCCGAACGTGCCGAGGATGGCCACCAGCAGCAGGCGGAACCGTACGTGGTGGGGCCGACGGCCGGGCGGCCTGGGCTGGGGAGATTCCGCGGATGGCGCGTCCATAGTACTCCTCGTCCCGCGCGGTAGGATGATCAGGCTATACACTAAGAATACCAACTCGCCGCGGCGCTCAACCCGCGGCGTCCGGCCGTCGGGTCGGTCTCAGCAGCGACTCACCCGGCACACGTCCCGCGCGGTGAGCCATCCGGGTGAGGTTCACACCCCGGGGCGGAGGTAGGCACCATCGTGAAACGCCAGGTCGGGTTCCTCCCCGCTGTCGGAGTAGCGCTGACCGCGCTGCTGTTCGGCCTGCTCGGCGGGATCCTGCTCGGTGCGGCCGGCGGTGTCTGGTACGCCACGCAGCGGAATGCCGGGCAACTCGTGACCACGGGCGCCACGACCCAGAGCGGCCAGACCACCCTCTCGTCGTCGATCAACGGGATCGTCGGCAAGGTCAATCCGGCGATCGTCACCATCGTCAACACGCCGCCGGGCGAACCGTCCTCGCAGACCGACATCGGCACCGGCATGATCCTGGACCACGATGGCCACATCGTGACCAACAACCACGTCGTCGAGGGGTCGGGGACGCTGCAGGTGATCTTCAGCGACGGGCGCAAGTCCTCCGCCACCCTGGTCGGCACCGACCAGTTCCAGGACGTCGCCGTGATCAAGGTTGACGGGCCGGTGCCGGCGACGGTGACCTTCAGCGACTCCTCGCGGCTGCAGGCCGGCCAGCGCGTGGTGGCCATCGGCAGCGCGCTCGGCGAGTTCCACAACACCGTGACCGAGGGCGTCGTCAGCGCCAGCGGCCGCGCGCTCGACACCGGTGACGGCTACCTGCTGGAGAACCTGGTGCAGCACTCGGCGCCGATCAACCCGGGGAACTCGGGCGGGCCGCTGATCGACCTGTCGGGCAACGTCGTCGGCATGAACACCGCCATCGTGCAGGGCGGCTTCGGCCAGCCGGGCGCCGAGGGCCTGAGCTTCGCCATCGCCAGCAATACCGTCAAGCGCTTCGCCGACCAGCTCGTCGCCAGCGGCACGATCGCGCGCCCCTACCTCGGCGTCACCTTCCGCCCGCTGGGACAGTCCGGCGACGCGCTTGGGGTGGACACCCAGCCACAGCCGGTGGTGGTGGCTGAGGTCAGTGCCGGCAGCCCGGCGGACAGCGCCGGCCTCAGGGTCGGCGACGAGATCACGGCCCTCGGGGGCACGACGCTCGACGATCAGCACCCGTTCCTGAACGTCCTCTACCAGTACCGGCCGGGCGATACGCTCACGGTCCACGTCCAGAGCGGCAACGGCGGCCAGCGGGACGTCAAGGTGACCCTGACCGACCGCCCCCGCACCTAGCCGCCGCGCCGACGGACTGAGCGCATCCGTCGTAGCGGTCGGGCGCGACGATCGAGTCTGACGCGGGACATCGATAACCCTCGCGTAGGGTCGGCCCCCTGTGACCGCCCGGGGGGCGGGGACTCCCGCCAATTACCGAATCTCGGCGTCAAACATCATCATCGCGCCCGCGGCGCCCAGTGGACGGATCCCCCATGACACCCATGGCACCCATGACACAGGATCCGACCGGGCGGTGTTTAGTAAGTGACGAGCGCGGGGATGACCCGCTCGGTTGCTGCGGAGTTGGACGACACGCGTGGGTCTATCGACCGCCCCGACGAGCACGGACCCCGTGCTGACCACGGCGCGAGATGCCGGCGACGAGGCGGCCTTCGAGGAAGCCTTTCGGTGTCACTACCCGACGGTCTACCGGGTGCTGCTGCGGCTGACCGGCTCGCCGGACGAGGCCGAGGATCTGGCGCAGGAGGTGTTCCTGCGGCTGCTGCAGCGCCCGCTCGAGCGCGGCAGCGGCGCGAACCTCGGCGGCTGGCTCTACCGGGTCGCCAGCAACCTCGGGTTCAACGCGCTGCGGGCGCGGCGCCGCGGACGGAGCCGCCTGCTCCGCTGGGCGCGGCTCGAGCCGGCGATTACGACGCCGCTGCCCGACCCCGCGCTCGACGTCGAGCGGGACGTCGCCGCGACGACGGTCCGCGCCGCGCTGGCGGACCTGCGCGAGCGCGACCGGACGGCCCTCGTCCTTCGTTACTCGGGCGTATCGTATGCCGAGATCGCGGCGGCCCTCGGCGTCCAGGTCAACTCGGTCGGCACCATTCTGGTTCGCGCCGAGCGCGCTCTGCGCGAGCGCTACCTGGCACAGAACCCGGATGCCGGTGAGGAGCAGGTCGGTGAACGCGCGAGACGCCTGCCTGAACGATAGCGAGCTGCGGGCCCTGGCCGACGCCGAGGCACCGGCCGGCAACGCCGATGTCTGGTCGGTGCACCTGGCGGAGTGCCCGGCCTGCCGCGCCCGGCTCGAGCAGATTCAGACCGGCGCCGCTCGCGTCGCCAGCCTGATGGCGCGACTCGAGCCGTCTCCTACCACCATGGATGTCGCCGTCGCCTACCGGCGGCTGCGCACACGGGTCGCCATTGGCAGCCCGTCGTTGAAAGGAGCCTCCCTGATGAATCGTCTGTTCGGCGCCCCGCGACGCGCGGCGGTGTCTGTGGCGGGCGTGGCGCTCGTGGCAGTGATGGTTGCCACCGCGCTGCTGTCGCCCGTCGGCACCCTGGCGGACAACCTGCTCAGCCAGTTCCGCGTCCACCAGTTCGCGGCCATCACCATCCCGATGGATATGGTCCAGCAGTACGCGGGCCTGTCCAAGTCGCTGACGCCGCAGGACGTGCAGCAGCTGCAGACCGAGTTCCAGGGCCTGGGCTCGCTCACCAGCACGCTGACCCAGCACAGCGCGACCCCGGTGGCCTCGCTGGCCGACGCCAAGAGCCACATGGGCGGCAATCTGGCCGTGCCGTCCAAGCTGCCGCAGGCGTTCTCCGGGGTCCAACCCAAGATCTATACCGGTGACGCCGGCACCGCCAGCTACACCATGGACGTCGCCAAGATCCAGGCCGCGCTGCAGAAGATGAGCCTCACGGTCGAGGGCCTGCCCGACCCGGCAACCACGCCCAAGGTCACCTTCAGCCTGGATATCCCGGCCTCGGCCGTCTTCGACTACCAGTCCGGGACCAATCACCTCGTCGTCGGGCAGATGGTCAGCCCTACGCTGAACATCCCGTCGACGGTGGACGTCAACGGCCTGCGTGACACCGTGCTCAGCATCCCGGGCCTGCCGGCCGACCTGGTCGCGCAGATCCGCTCGGTCAACGACTGGACGCACACGCTGATCGTGCCCATCCCGTCGGGCTTCACCAGCAGCCAGACCACGGTCAACGGCAGCGCGGCGCTGCTGATCACCGGCCAGGCGACCGGCGCCAACGGGCAGGGCGGGTCGGCGGTGCTGTGGCAGAAGAACGGCATGCTCTACATCGTGGCCGGCCAGGGGCTGAGCGGCAGCGACGTCATGTCCGTCGCCCAGTCGATGTAGCGTAGCGCCTCCATGACGATGAACTTCGGAGCGGCGGCCTGGGTGCCGCCGCTCCTCCCCCCATCACCGACCCCGCTCGAGGCTCCCGCCGGGGCTATGGCATACTCGCCGTCATGAGCGAGACGCTGGTGCTACCGGTCGCCGCCCCCGCGGCAGAGACCACCACGGCAGCCGTCGAGACGTTCGGCCTGCGCAAGGTCTACGGCGATCGCGTCGTGGTTCAGGACCTGACGCTGCGGGTCGGCGCGGGCGAGATCTTCGGCTTCCTGGGCCCCAACGGCGCCGGCAAGACGACGTCGGTCAAGATGCTGATGGGGCTGGCACGGCCGTCCGCCGGGTCGGCCCGCCTGCTCGGCCGTCCGCTCGGCGATCGCCAGGCGCGGCAGCAGATCGGGTTCCTGCCCGAGATGTTCCGCTTCCACGACTGGCTCACCGGCGAGCAGCTGCTCGACTTCCACGGCCGGCTCTACGGGATGTCCCGCGCCGAGCGCCGCCGGCGCATTCCCGAGGTGCTGCAGCTCGTCGGCCTGCCACACTCCGGCGGGCAGCGCGTCCGCACCTACTCGAAGGGCATGCAGCAGCGCATCGGGCTCGCCCAGGCGCTCATCAACAACCCCCGGCTCGTCTTCCTCGACGAGCCCACCTCGGCGCTCGACCCGCTCGGCCGCCGCGACGTGCGCGCCATCATCGCCCGGCTGCGCGACGAGGGCGTGACCGTGTTCCTCAACTCTCACCTCCTCAGCGAGGTCGAGTCGGTCTCCGACCGCGTGGCCATCATCACCCACGGGCGGGTCGCCGCCATCGGGCCGATGGCGGAGCTGCTGCGCCGTGAGCTGACGGTGGAGCTGCGGCTGGGCGCGGCCGAGCCCGACGACCTGGCGGAGCTCGGCAAGCTCGTGACCGTCGAGCACGTCGACGGCGCCCGCCAGCCGACCGTCGTCGCCCGCGTGCCCGACGACGAGACGATCGCCCGCGCGGTCGACCTGCTGGTGCGACGTGGCGTGCCGGTCTACGGGGTTACCCCGGAGCACCGGACGCTCGAGGAGTTCTTCGTCGACGTCGTGGGCACCGAGGGAACGGAGTCGCGGTGAAGGCGCTGGTGATCGCGCGGCTGACCTTCCGCGAGGCGTTCCAGCGCAAGCTGGTCTGGGGCGTGCTCGTCCTGAGCGTGCTCTTCGCCGTGCTCTATGCCTACGGCTTCCACCTGCTGGTGAACCAGTGGCATGAGATCCAGACGCGGCGCACCGCCAACGGGAACAACGGCATCCTGACCTACGACGTGCTGGCCAGCAACATGGTGATGCTCGGCCTCTACACCGTCAACTTCCTGGCCGGCATCATGACCATCTTCGCGGCCGTCGGCTCCATCGCCGGTGAGATCGACAGCGGTACCCTGCACGCCATCGTGCCGAAGCCGCTGGGCCGCTGGGAGATCGTGCTCGGCAAGTACCTCGGCTTCGCCTCCATGATCGTGATCTACATCGTGGCCATGGTCTTCTCGGTGGTCCTGAGCGCGCGCCTCGTCGGGAGCTACATGCCGCCCAGCGTGGTCAAGGGGACGCTCCTGATCGTGCTGGTCTCGATGATCCTGCTCAGTCTGACGATCTTCGGCACGACCATCTTCTCGACCATGGCCAACGGCGTCGTCGTCTTCATGCTCTACGGCATGGCCATGACCGGCGGCCTCGTCGAGCAGATCGGGACGCTCCTCAACAACAACACCATGATCAACATCGGGGTCGTCAGCAGCATCCTGGTCCCCAGCGACAGCATGTGGCGGCTGGCGAGCTACCTGGTACAGCCGCACCTCGCCGTCAGCTTCACCGGTCCCAATCCACTCGGGACCACCGTGCCGCCCAGCATGACCGCGGTCGAGTACTCGGTCGCCTACTGCGTGATCCTGCTGCTCGGCGCCATGCTGGTCTTCCGCTACCGCGACCTCTGACGAGCCGCCCACGGGCCCACGTGCATCCGCGCACGCGCCGTGCGATAACGGGACCGGCTCGCCTCGGTGGCGGGCGGCAACGCCAGCATGCTAGGGAGGACTGTCGACGGTGGAGATCACGACCTTTCCGGCAGGGCCGATCCAGACCAACGCCTACCTGGTCGCCGACGCCGACACGCGCGAGGCGCTCATCATCGACGCCCCGCCCGACGCGCTGGACGAGCTGCTGGCGGCCGTGCGCGACGCGGGCTACACGGTCCGCATGATCGTCCTGACCCACCACCACTGGGACCACGTGGTCGACGCCAACGCCCTGAAGGCCGCCACCGGCGCGCCGCTCGCCGCCCACCCTGACTCCCTGCCCGATCTGCGTGAGCCGCGCGCCCCGTCGATGCCCATGCCGATCCGCGTGGAGCCGGTCGAGCCGGATCGGCTGCTCCGCGAGGGGGACGAGGTCCCCCTCGGCGCCCACACGTTCCGGGTGCTGCACACGCCCGGGCATGCGCCGGGGCAGATCTCGCTCTACGACGCCGAGGACGCCGTCCTCTTCGGCGGCGACACCCTCTTCCAGAACGGTTACGGGCGCATCGACATCGCCGGGGCCAGCGTCGAGCAGACGGTCGACACCATCGGCAAGCTGCTGATCCTGCCCGATGACGTGACCGTCTACCCCGGCCACGGGCCGTCCACGACCATCGGCGCCGAGCGCGGCTGGATGAGCGCCGTCGCCAGTCGCCGCAAGGGCTGACAACCACGCCGCCCGCCCGTGCTCCGCGCCACCCGCGCTCCCAGCCCCTTCAGTGGGCTTCGTTCCGTCAGCGCGGCGGCTTGAGCCCCGCGCGACGCTGCCGGCTATCTCGGCTCGATTCGCTGGTCGCCGTATACCTGATTCATTCGTCAAAGACCATCATCCCGCCCTTCCGTCGCCCTGGTCGCCCGCATCATCGATGGCTCGCTGTGCAGGGGGAATCCCAATGGACCGCTGGTTGGAATGCCTCGGGAAGACGCGCGCCGCGCTCGCGGCCGGCGGCTACGCGGCCGCCCTGACGTTCCGCCTCGAGCACGTGCGCTACGTCTCGCCCTACCGGCCGCCCTTCAGCCTGTCGGTGTCGCAGCGCGTCGCCGCGCTGGTCACCGCGGACGACCTGGTCGTCTTCGTGCCCCAGATCGACGCGACGGGCCTCCGGGAGACCGCCGCCGGCCGCTTCATCGTCGAGCCGCTGCCGATCAACCAGGCGGCCTGGGGCGAGCCGCTGAACCGCGCGCTCGCCGAGCGCGTCTCGTCCAGGCCGGTCGCCGTCGACGGCGCGCTGGCCGCGGTCATGGCGCGGCTCCACGGCGACCTCGTGCTCGACGCGCGGCCCTTCGAGGAGGCGCGCCGCATCAAGACGCCGGCCGAGGTCGCGCTCA
>DATKRJ010000347.1:0-5501 GCA_035532355.1 Thermomicrobiaceae bacterium
GTGCCGTTGGTCGGGATCGGGATGGTCCCGCTGCCGATGCCCTGCAGGCGACTCATCAGCTCGCTGACCCGCATCCCGGTCAATCCCTCGAACAGCGCCGGCATCTGCGCGACCATCTTGGCGACCTCGCCGGTCAGGGCGCTGACCCCGCCGCTCGAGCCGTCGCCGGTCGAGACGACGGTGATCCGGTCGACGCCGGCCAGCGCGCCGGCAAAGGCTCGCGCCAGCTCCGGCAGCCCGCCGAGCAGCTTGTCGAGCACGGCAGCCTGGTTGTACTCCTGGTAGGCCGCGGCCCGCAGGTGCATGGCGTCGGCCTCGGCCTGCCCCTTGGCCCGCACGATCTCCGCCTCGGCCGTGCCCTGCAGCCGGATGGCCTCGGACAGACCGGTCGCCTCGCGGATTCGCTTGTCCCGCTCGGCGTCGGCCAGCAGCTCGATCCGGCGCTGCTCCGCCTCGGTCTGCTTGATGACCGTCGCCTGCAGCTCCTGCTCGCGCCGCTGGACCTCCAGCTGCTGGACCTTGATCTGCTCCTGGCGCTGGACCTGGTCGATCTTGATCTGCTCGGCCATCACCTGCTGCTGCGCCTGGTTGGCGGCGAGGTCGTAGGACTTCTCCATGATGGCCCGCTGCCGGCGGACGATCGTCTCGTAGTCCGCCTTTTTGACGTCGAGGTCGCGCTGCGCCTCGGCTTGCTTGGCCTCCGACGCGGTCTGGGCGATCACCCGATCCTGGTCGGCCTGGGCCTGATTGACTGCCGCCTCGCGCTGGGCCACGGCGCGCCTGATGGCGGTGTCGCGCTCGGCCTCCGCCTGGGCGATGTCGGCCTCTCGCTTGATGCGGGCCACGTCCGGCCGGCCCATGTTGTTGATGTAGTCCTTGTCGTCGATCACCTTCTTGATGGTGAAGGAGACGACCTCCAGCCCCATCTTGCTCAGGTCGTCGGCCACGGTCTGCCGGACCCGGCCGGCTACCATCTCGGGCTCCTTGACGATCTGCTCCACGGTGAGCAGGCCCACGATGCCGCGCAGGTGGCCCTCCATCACCAGCCGGATCAGCCCGTCACGCTCCTGCTGCGTCTTGGTCAGGAACTGCTCGGCGGCCGTGCGGATGCTGTCCGGGTCGGAGCGCACCTTGATCTGCGCCACCGCCTCGACGTTGACGGCCACGCCCTGCGACGTGTAGAGGTCCTGCTCCGGGGCGACGTCGAAGGACATCAGCTCGAGCGACAGCTCCTGGAAGCTCTGGAAGAGCGGCCAGACGAGCTTGCCGCCACCGGTGACGATGCGGGTACCGCCCGAGCCGTAGACGATCAGCGCCCGGTTGGGGCTGACCCTCCGGTACATGCTGCCGATGATCACCATGAGCAGCAGCAGGACGACGACGGCGATCGCGGCTACGAGAACTGGGAACGGTATCATCGATGCTCCTCACTCATCCGCCACGTCCGCCGGCGGCGTGCGATCCTCCAGGCTGGCCGGCGACACGCCGACCAGCGGCTCGTTCCAGGGCTGGACCACGGCCACGCCGTGCGCGTAGTCGAGGATGACGACCTCGACGTGGCGCGGGATGGCGTGGCCGACCGCGCTCCGGGCGGCCTCGCTACGTCGAACGCCGGCCTTGGAGAAGACGACCTCCCCGACCCCGCCGGCCGGGATGCTCACCGTCACCTGCGCCAGCGTGCCCTCCAGCACGTAGTCCGCCGGATCCATCTCCCGCTCGCCCGCCATGACCGCGGCCAGGAAGCGCGCGATCACCAGCGCCCCGGCGACGCCCACCACGATCGCCACCGGCAGCGTGATCAGTAGCGGCCAGCCGGCGAAGCGCGACCCCAGGTAGCCGGCCGCGCCGAACCAGGTCAGGAAGGCGAGCAGCGATGAGACGTTGAGCACCGGCAGGTGGGACGCCGGGCCGTGCAACTGGGCCTCGCCCGGGCCCTGGTGGGCCGCCTCGGCGGCGGGCGCCTCATGGGCACCGTGGGCGAGGTGGGGGCCATGGTCGACATGCATGTGCGGGAGTTCGTGACCGGCGTGCGGTGCTTGCGGAGCGTGCGCCCCACCGTGCAGGAGGTGCACGCCCGCACCAAGGAAGCCGAGCGCGGCCGAGACGGCCGTGAACAGTGCCCCGAAGACAAAACAGCCGAGGAAGATCATCTCCATGCTTGGCGCCCCGCGCCCGCCGCCGCTCGCGCTCCAGCGGCAACCCGCCGCACACCGGCGGGCCTTTTGATGGCATCACGATACGGCGCCGGTGGCAGCGGGTCAAGCGGACCATAGTCCAGGTCCATCGCGACCGGGGTATGCTGTCCAATCGGACAGCGGCGTGACATACTGGCACGGAGCGTGCTGGACAATCTCACGATCCGTGTGACAGCGGCAGCCTGCCGCAGCCAGCGCTAGGAGGACCTCATGGCACGACTGATCGTCGCCAACCGGCGTGGCCACCAGGTCGTCGAGTGGGACCCAACGGTCGACACCCGGGAGTCTCGCGCCGCGATCGAGGAGGCCGAGCGGATAATCCGTGACGCCCGCCGCCGCGGCTGCGCGGTCTCGCGCAAGGTCGGCGACACCCACGTCCTCGACGACCGGCCGTTCGACCCCCACGTCGAGGAGTACCAGATCCTGGCCCCGATCGCCGGAGGCTAGGCCGGCTGAGGGTGGGCGTGGCGGACCCGCTTCGCCACGCCCACCGTGGGGGATGACCGTGTTCGACTGGCTGCGCCGATTTCTCCTCCTCGACGAGGCTGCCGGGCGGCGCGGTGGCGCCGCGCTCGAACTCCCCTGGATGCACCGCTGGCACCACGTCCCGAAGCGCAGCGCCGGCCCGGACTTCCGCCGGGAGGACTACCGCCGCGCGCGGGAGAACGCCCGCGAGGTCGCGCGGGCGACGCTCGGCGAGCGGCTCTGGACCCGCGTCCAGCTCCAGGGATACCTCGACGTCCCCTCCCGCCGCTTCCCGGGCCTCACCTACCGGCTGCGAATCGGGCGGCGTATCGAGGTGCGCTGCGCCCCGGGCGTCGAGTCGCCCTGGCCGTTTGCTTACCTCTGCATCAACCCGACCTACCCGCTCCCCGAGGAGGAGTTCTTCGCCCAGCTCTACCTCTACGTGCGGGACCGCGAGGACGAGGTCATCAGGGTGGCCGCGCCCCAGCCCTGGGACCAGATGCTCGGCCGCACCTTCTGAGGGGATCGCGCAAGGCAACGGCGCGGTCAACCAGCGGGGGCCGAACACGCTCTTGCCTTGTGGGGGCGCGATGAATCGCGCCCGGTTGCCCGGTTCCCCACCCGACAGGATGAGCATTTTAGGACGGTCTGTGGCGAGACGACGAACCCCGTCCGGCATGAGGCGGGGTTCGTGGCGTACCCTGCTGGGACGGGCGGAGCCCGCCCTACTCGACGGTCTCGGCGATGCGCCGCTCGGCCCGCCGCAGATCCCAGACGAGCCGATTCTGGCCGCGCGTCAGGTGTGTTCGCAGCACGTGGTAGCGGTCACTCCCGGGCGCGACGTCGGCCAGCTCGGTGGCGGGCGCCAGATCCGGCAGCGGCGGGATCGACCGCGCCGGGTCCTGCCGGAAGCGGCCGTCCCGGCTGTAGCTCAGAGTGACGAGCGCGCGGGCCAGCATGCGCTGCAGCGTGTTCGTCCGGCGCACCGCCGTGTCGTCGACCTCGCGGCCGAGCAGCGTTTCGGCCACCCCGTAGAAGCGGTCCAGCGTGTGGCGCAGGTTCCGTGTCGCCTGGAGCGACGGCGAGAAATCGAAGGCGTCACCCGCCGCGGCCTGGTAGCGGCCGACCTGCTCCTCGATCTCGTCGACCGTGGCGCGGTAGTCGAGGGGATGGATCGGCGCGTTGAGGGTGCGCAGCAGCGTCGTGGCGTAGACGCGCATGTCCCGCAGCAGGTTGTCCCGGTCGGCGATCTCCAGCGTGTCGGCCTCGGTGTGCCAGGCGACGTTGCCGCCGCAGCCGCCGACGGCGTAGTAGCCCTTCTCGTGGACCAGGTCGAGCGGCATGGTGGAGGAGAGCATGAGGTAGGTGCTGATGCCGAGATTGTTGAACGAGCAATCGCCGGCCCGCAGTGGACGCTCACCGGTCGCGTCCTGCCCGGTCACGTCCCGGATCGCCTCCCGGCCGAGCTCGGCGGCCTCGGCCATCCAGTTGACGTCGCGGTACTCGGTGGCCCAGCGGCAGCCGGGCGAGTCGCAGTTGACGTGGGCCACGCAGTTCTCGGCCAGGTCGATGGCGAAGGTGTCGGCGTACCAGGTCGAGCCGGCGTAGCGGCCGTGCGAATGCCCCGACCACCAGGCCATGCGAATGGTCCGGCGGAGCTGATCGCGGTGCTGGTGGAAGACGCGGGCGATCTCGAGCAGGGTGGCGTCGCCGGTGGCGTTGTCGCCGACGCCGACGTGCCAGGAGTCGAGGTGGCCATGGAACAGGACGAACTCGTCGGCGGC
Organism: Thermomicrobiaceae bacterium; assembly: GCA_035532355.1. Taxonomy (GTDB): domain Bacteria; phylum Chloroflexota; class Chloroflexia; order Thermomicrobiales; family Thermomicrobiaceae; genus DASSZN01. Next base: position 4,445 of record DATKRJ010000347.1, read on the forward strand.
CTGCGCCCCGGCGATCTCGGCCACCGTGACCGGGATCTGGCGCCAGCCGATCTCCACCTGGTTGGAGAAGGCAACCTGGACGAGCCCCTCCTGCAGCAGCGCCTTCAGCGCCTCCCCGTCCGGGTGGTTGATGGCCAGGATGGGCACCGGCGGGACGCGCCCGAGCGAGTCGAGGTCCGGCGAGCCCCAGGAGGTCGTCGTGATTCCCTCGTGGATGCCCTCGCCCGGGTTGATGAAGATCGCGGCGATGGCGCCGGAGCCCGCCAGGTCGAGCCCGCGGGCGGCGATGCCGAGCCCCTCGGTGAGGACGATCTTGCCGCGCAGATCGCGCGGGGGCGCCGGCCGGCCCGCCGAGAAGAGGTCGCCAATGCCGGACGCCTGGCGCCCGGGCACGTAGACAAGCTCGCCCGTCACCTCCTGGCCGCCGGTCGAGGGCGAGAAGGAGGGCGTCTTGACGCGGAACGAGCGCTCGGCGGGCCCGAGCGTGCGCAGCGTCGCCGGCCCGGGCAGGCTGATCAGACAGGTCGGGCGGTGCACGACGTAGGGGACGCCCCAGTCGTCGAGGCGACCCGTAATGTAGGCGACCGCCTTCGCCTCGTCCTCGCTGCCCGAGAGTCTCGTGAGGGTGCTGAAGTGCTCGACGAGCCGCCAGGGCTCCTCGAGCGAGATGTCCTCGACGATCGACTGCTCCGTCTTGGGGTCACGCCACGTGGTGATCATCGTCCGCTACTCTCCTTATCTGTCCCGGTTCCGTGCCGGGTGCCGGGTCCAGAGCGTCTCTCGAGATAGCCGTCCGCTCGATCGGGCTGGCGTGGGCGCGATGAGCCGCCTTTGAACCTGACATACCGGTCAGTTGACGCCTCAGGTAGTGGCGACCTCCCGTGGCCGCCCGGTTCCGTCGATCCGGAGAGCCGGGCAGGCACGGAGCCTGCCCCTACAACGACGCGCTGGGCGCTCGACTGGAACCTCGCTACATGACGGCGCCGGCAATGCGGTGCTCGGCCTGCCGCATCGTCCACTCCAGCCGGTTCTGGCCGCGCGTCAGGTGCGTCCGCAG
>DATKRJ010000348.1:0-10559 GCA_035532355.1 Thermomicrobiaceae bacterium
GATCAGGCGTTCGAGCAGCAGCATCCGGTGCCCGCGTCCGATGACCTGCGGGTGGAAGGTGTAGGTCAAGACGCCCCACTCGGTGATGCGCGTCATGTAGCGGAAGTCGTCGAGCCAGTTCGCCAGCACGTCGTCGGCCCGGCGCAGCCCCTGCTGCAAGTAGGTCGGCATGCGCATGTACTCGAAGTGGGGGAAATCGTCGAGCGACCAACTGATCGGCATCTCCACCAGCGGTGTCGTCTCGCCGAACCGCGCCGGAGCGTCCGCGGTGATGACGTCGCCCTGACGGCAGTAGTACGGCTGGTAGTCATCGCCCATCATGCTCGAGTCATAGTGGAAGCCGTGCGCTCGAAGCAGTCCAACGGTATGCGGGCTGAGGTCCCAGGACGGCGACCGGTAGCCGCGCGCATGCTCGCCGGCCACGCGCCGGATCGCCGCGTTGCCGCGCACGATGATCGCCTCCTCCTGGTCACGAGAGAGCGTGGCCGGCGGCTCATGGGCGTAGCCGTGATGTCCGACCTCGTGACCCTCGTCGTGGATGCGGCGGCACACGTCCGGGTAAGTCTCCAGGGTGTGGCCGGTGATGAACCAGGTCGCCCGGATATCGTGGGATTTGAGCAGATCCAGGATGCGGCCGGCTGCCATCACGCCGAACTCGCCGCGCGAAATGGGCGTTGGCGTAGTCATGTGACGGGCGATCCAGAGAGACATTGCGTCGAAGTCGAACGTCAGGCAGACCAGATGGCGCGCCATCTCCGTACCTCCCCGAGCAGCACGACTCTCGCCGGGCAAGTGCCGGCGTCTCCATGGTAGCGGTTCCGTCCCGTTTTCGGAAAGTCGAGCCGGACCAACTGCGCGGTTGTCGAGCCGGCGAAGGCGGCGTGTGTCGATCCCTTCACCACGACGGGACGACCGGACCGCGCCGGGTCCGAGCTACGCGTGGGACGCGCTAAAAGAGGTTGCCCGGCAAATTGCCGGGCTAGAGGTGACCAAGAGGTTGTCAGAGGTTTGTCCGAGGCTGGTTGAGGACGGAAGGTCGGTCTGGCCGTTCTTGCCACCGGCGCTCTCGATCTCCCATGGCTTGCAGTCTAGGCCATCGTTGGTTACAGGCACGACTAATTCCACAGCCTTGGTGTCACAAAAGTGTGACAACCTGCGGGCCGCGCCGCGGGTCCGCGCAGCGCGCCCGCAAGACACCCACTGTATCGTGGCGCGAGAGAGGGGCGCCGCCAGACGGTTCGTTGGTGACCACGCAACGACTTAGTCGCATCCGGTTGACGCACGCGCAAGCCGCACCGTAGCATTGCGCCGGATTTGGGCTGTGTCATGAGGAGAGGAATCGGTGTGGATGATGGGACACGCTGTGCCCCCTGGTGGGGGGGACTCACCGGCACTGCTTGGCGGCCGCCTGAGCCGCCGGCAGCTCTTTACGCGCACGCTACAGACGGGCGCCGTCATCGGTGGTGGTACGGTCGTCGCCGCGCTGCTCGACGCCTGCGGCGGGACCACGAACTCCCCCTCGGCCACGTTGTCGACGGGCAGCGGATCGTCCAGTTCATCAACCGGAAGCAGTAGCTCGGGAACAACCACGACTTCCACCCCGGCCCCTGCCGCGGCCAGTACCGGGACCGCCGGCACGCTGACGATCCCGCTCATCAGTAACCCGACCCCGAACCCGATCACCCTGCCGGGCGGGCTGTCGTCGATCCTGCTCAACAAGAACCTGTTCGGGCAGCTCTGCCGGCCGGATGCCAACAACCCGTCGACGCCGACGCCCGACCACGCCGAGAAGTGGGAAATCTCGACCGATGGCCTGACCTACACCTTCCATCTGCGGCAGGGACTCAAGTTCCACGACGGCACGCCGCTTACCGCCGACGACGTCAAGTTCACCTTCGACTCGATCACGGACCCCAAGGTCAACGGGGCCTTCAAGAACAACCTCGGCCCGTTCGACCATGCCGAGGTGGTGGACCCGCAGACGGTCAACTTGATCATGAAGCAGGCTTACGGCCCGCTCATGGTGATGCTCGACTACAACATCATGATCGTGCCGAAGCACGTCCTCAGCGGCCAGGACCTGAACAAGCCCGTCGCCTACATCCAGAACCCGATCGCCAGCGGCCCGTACAAGTTCAAGGAGTTCGTGTCCGGCGACCACTTGACTCTGGTCGCGAACCCCGACTACTGGGACGGCGCGCCCAAGATCGGCACCGTGGTCTACAAGATCCTGCCCGACGTCAACACGCAGGTCGCCCAGTTGCGCACCGGCGAAGTGGACGTCGTCATGATCGAGCCGTCGCAGGTCGACGCGCTCAGCGGCCAGTCCAACGTCGTCATCAACACCGCGGCGCAGACCAATTACTATTACCTCGGCGTCAACAACAGCAACCCGCTCTTCTCCGACGTCCGTGTTCGCCAGGCCCTCGCTTATGCTCTGGACCGCCAGACCATCGTGACGTCGGTGATGCGCGACAAGGCGACCCTCGCCAACGGACCGATCTCCCCGCCCATGGGCTGGGCCTACCCCAAGGATCAGCAGCCGTTCCCGTACGACGTCAAGAAGGCGCAGGATCTCCTGACGCAGGCGGGCTGGACGCTGCAGAACGGCAAGCTGATGAAGGACGGGAAGCCGTTCGCGTTCAAGATCCTGCTCGACGTGGGTAATCCGACGCGCAAGTCATTCGCCCTCGCGGCTCAGCAGTACTACCAGAAGCTCGGCATGGATCCACAGATCGACTCCGAGGACTTCAACAAGTGGTACGACATGAGCAGCAACAGCCAGTACGACCTGGCCGTTGAGTGGTGGATCACGCCGCCGGACCCGGACGCGCTCTACGGCGGCTACTCGGACGACAATACTGACAAGTACAAGAACGCCGACGTGGACAACCTGTTCCTGCAGGGCCGGCAGCAGTCGACGCCGGACAAGCGCGCGCCGATCTACGCGCAGCTGCAGCAGAAGCTCTACCAGGATCAGGTGGACGTCTTCATGCTGTATCCGGAGGAGTTCCGCGGGTTCAGCAAGCGGCTGCAGGGTTACACCAATATCGGCATCCGCGACGCCCTGTACTACACGTACAAGTGGACCTTGAACGGCTAGCTGGCCGAGTGTGCCCGGCGCCGCCTGCGGGTGGCGCCGGGATTTCCCGCCCAAAGCGGCGCATTTGAGAGACTGCGAGACGCATGGGGAGATACGTCGTCAGCCGGTTGATCCAAGCGGTCGTGCTGCTTTTTCTCGTTACCGTGATCATGTTCGCCCTGATCCACCTGGCGCCGGGAGGGCCAACGGCGGTGATGGCGGACCAGAAGTTGCCGGCCGCCCAGCTGGCGCAGATGCGAGCCAATCTCGGGCTCGACAAGCCCGTCCCGGTCCAGTACGGGATTTGGCTGAACGACCTCGTCCATGGAAATTTCGGCATCTCGTACACCGACAGCCGCCCGGTGCTCGACGAGATCGGCCAGCGGCTGCCCAACACGTTGATTCTGGCGGGGACGGCGTTCATTGCGGCGTTGATCATCTCGCTCCCACTCGGTATCTACACCGCGCGGCACGCCCACACGTTCGCCGACGACGTGATCAGCGGTGCGAGCTTCATCGGGCTGGCCATCCCGGTCTTCTGGTTCGGGATCGTGCTGATCATCGTCTTCTCGGTGGCACTCCACCTGCTGCCGTCGTCGGGGATGTACACGACGAACCAGCCTCCATCGCTGGCGGATCTGCTCAAGCACCTGCTGATGCCGGCCCTGGTGCTGGCCACGCCCAACCTGGCCACGTTCACCCGGTTCGTGCGTGCCAGCGTCATTGAGGTGATGAACCAGGACTACGTGCGGACGGCACGGGCCAAGGGGCTTGGAGCCACCGCGATCACTTATCGGCACGTGCTTCGGAACGCGCTCATCCCGATTGTGACGATCGTGGGCCTCAACCTGCCGATCGTCATCGCCGGGGCCTCGGTCACCGAGAGCGTGTTCGGGTGGCCGGGAATGGGGCGGCTGGCCGTCGACGCCGCCTTCACGCGCGACTACCCTGTAGTCATGGGCATCACGGTGCTCGTCGCCGCGGCCGTGATCGCGATCAATCTAGTGACCGACCTGACCTACGTCGCCATTGACCCGCGGGTGAGGCTCCAGTGACAGCAACACCGACACGTGTGCTCTCGGCTGAGGTGACGCTTGCCCGCGAGCAGCGCGGGCCGCTGCAGCAGTTCCTGGCTCGGTTGCTTCGCTACCGCCCGGGTATCGTGTCGCTCGGCGTGCTCGTCTTCCTGTACATGCTGGCGTTCGTGGTGCCGCACCTGTTGCCCTACTCGCCGGACTCGCTCGACCTGACCAATATGCTGAGCGGGCCGAACTGGCAGCATCTGCTCGGCACCGACGAGAACGGACGGGACGTGCTGGCGCGCCTGCTCTACGGAGGCCAGATCTCCCTCACCGTGGGGATCTTTGCCGTGCTGATCGCCGACACGGTTGGCGTGCTACTCGGGGCTGTCGCGGGCTACTTCGGGAAGATCTCGGACACGCTGATCATGCGCATCACCGACACCATGCTGGCGATCCCCGGCTTCCTGCTGCTGCTGGTGATCCTGTCGCTGTTCTCGCCGAGTCTGGGCAAGATCGAGCTGGCGATCGGTCTTACGAGCTGGATGACCGTGTCGCGGCTGGTGCGCGGTGAGATCCTGCGCTACAAGGACGCCGAGTTCGTCCAGGCGGCCAAGGCCATGGGCGCCTCTGACTGGCGTATCATCTTCCGGCACCTGCTGCCTCAGACGGTGTCGCCGGTCGTGGTGGCCAGTAGCGTCCTCATCGGCGCCGCGATCATCCTGGAGTCGGCACTGAGCTACCTCGGCCTCGGGATCCAGCCGCCTCAGGCGAGCTGGGGGAACATGCTCACGGGTGCCCAGAACTTCGTCTGGACCGAGCCGGCACTGGCGATCTATCCCGGCGTGCTCATCCTGATCACCGTGAGCGCCTTCAACTACTTCGGGGAAGGCCTCCGGAGCGCGTTCAACGTCACCGAATAGTGGCACCAATCCCCGCCGTAGTGTCGGTCCCGCCGGGGAGTCTGCCGAACTCGCCGCCGTCAATCACGTGCCGATGCCCTCCTCGACCACCCGTCCGTGCCACCGCGTTTGACAGTCACCGGACGCGCCCCGTATAATCTCAGCCGTTACCCGTCCGGGGCCTTCCGGGCGGTGTGACGGCTGCAGGCCCGCCCGGGGGCATAGCTCAGCTGGGAGAGCGCTACAATCGCACTGTAGAGGTCGGGGGTTCGAGTCCCCCTGCCTCCACCCAGGTGGCCTGCAGTGAGACCCGGGGCGGCACCCGCGCCGGCCCGACATCCCGTGAGGTTCGCTCGTCTCATTGAGCCGCGGCCAGCGCCGCGAGCCAGCCCGTTCGCTCGCGCAGGGTCTCCTCAATGTCCGCACCCCCGAAGGGATGGTGAGTGATGAAGGCCACGACGTTTCAGTTGATCAGCCGCCGGGGTGATCGGCCGGACAGCCTGCTGTTCCGCGATTCGAACGGGCGGCTTTTCTTGCGTGCCGGCTGTGGCGCTCCCCTCATCAGGCTCACGAAACGCGACGCGCATCACATCATGCGCCACTACCCTTACCACACCGTCATCGACGCGGAGTGGCGCAGCGCGCCGGACGCGGAACTGCTCGAGTGCGCGGTGCCGTTCCCGATGGTCGACGCCGACGCCTGACGTCGCTCACTGCCGGGCGCGGCCCAGCTTCTCGACCGCGACGCGAAACCCGGGCGGAGGACCTCCGCCCGGGTTCTTGATTTGACTCAGTTCGCGCCGTCGGAGCGACCGGTCCTCAGGACGCCGGCTGCGGACGCATCTTCGGCACCGGCGTCGGGGCCGTCTGGGGCCGATCCACCCGCTCGGGGACCGCCTCACTCGGCACCGCGGTGGTCCCGTTCAACGGCGGCCCGACGAGCTGCGGTCGCGGACGCGGAGAATCAAACAGCGCCTCGAGCTCGTTGCCCTCGATCGTCTCATGCTCAATAAGGAGCATCGCGATCGCTTCAAGCTTGTCCATGTTGTCGGTAATGATGCGCTTGGCCCCCTCGTAGCCCTGATCGATGAGGCTGCGGATCTCTTTGTCGATCACGAAGGCGACCTCGTCGCTATAGTTCCGCTGCTCGTTGATCTCGCGGCCCAGGAAGACGAGCTCCTCCTTGCGCCCGAAGGCCAGCGGACCCAGCGTCTTGCTCATGCCGTACTCCGTGACCATCCGCCGGGCCAGCGTGGTGGACCGCTCGATGTCGTTGGCCGCGCCGGTGGAGATCTCCTGGAAGACGATCTCCTCGGCGACGTGTCCGCCCATGAAGACGGCCAGCTGGTTCTCGAACTGCTTCTTGGTCCAGAAGAAGCGGTCCTCTTCGGGGAGAACCCGCGTGTAACCGCCCATCATGCCCCGAGCCACGATCGACACCTTGTGGACCGGGTCGGCATACGGCAGCATGCGGGCGACCAGTGCATGGCCCGCCTCGTGGTAGGCCGTCATGAGCTTTTCGCGCTCGCTGATAACCCGGCTCTTCCGCTCGGGCCCGGCGATCACGCGATCGATAGCCTCCGTGAGCTCGCGTCCACCAATCGTCTTCTTGTTTCGGCGAGCTGCCAGGATCGCGGCCTCATTCACCAAGTTCTCGAGGTCGGCCCCAGAGAACCCGGGAGTCTGACGCGCGAGTCGCTCGAGTTCCACGTCGCTCTCGAGCGGCTTGCCGCGCGAGTGGACCTCGAGGATGGAGCGACGTCCCGCGATGTCCGGGCGGTCGAGCACGACCTGCCGGTCGAAGCGGCCCGGACGCAGCAACGCCGGATCAAGCACGTCTGGCCGGTTGGTCGCCGCGATGACGATGACGTTGGTGGTGCTGTCGAAGCCGTCCATCTCGACCAGGATCTGGTTCAGGGTCTGCTCGCGCTCGTCGTGACTGCCACCGAGCCCGGCGCCGCGCTGCCGCCCAACCGCGTCGATCTCGTCGATGAAGACGATGCAGGGGGCGTTGCGCTTGGCCTGATCGAACAGGTCTCGTACGCGGCTGGCACCGACGCCGACGAACATCTCCACGAACTCGGAGCCGCTGATGCTGAAGAACGGCACGCCTGCCTCGCCGGCCACGGCGCGCGACAACAGGGTCTTGCCGGTCCCCGGAGGTCCGACCAGGAGCACGCCGCGTGGGATTCGCGCGCCGAGCGAGGCAAACTTGTCCGGGTACTTGAGAAACTCGACGACCTCCGCCAGTTCCTCCTTGGCCTCATCGACCCCGGCCACGTCGCCGAAGGTCACGGTCGGCTTGTTGCCGTTGAACATTCGCGCCCGGCTCTTGCCGAAGGAGATGGCCTGGTTGTTCGTCCCCTGTGCCTGGCGCATCATGAAGACGAAGACACCTATCAAGAAGATCGTGGGGAGGATGAAGCCGAGCGTACTCAGCCAGTTACCCCACTGGCTGGCGGGGTTCACCTGAACTTCGACCTGCTCAGCCTGGATGCCAAACTTCTGCAGCGCATCCCAGATGTTGATGTTGTCCGGCAGCCGCGTCGTGGCTGCCGCGGTCTGACCCACATACTGGACCTGGACGTCGCTCGACCCGTCGGTCGTGACGAGGCGCGCGACCTTGCCCTGCTTGATGTCGGCCGCCACGTCGGCGAAGCTGACGCTCTTCGTCGACCCGTTGCCACTGGTAAAGGTGAACCACAGCGCAACGACGGCGATGATCAGGACGATCCAGACGAATCCATTCCGTAACCACTTATTGTCGGCCATCCAGTACCCTCCGACCGCGCCTTCGGAATCTACCCCTGTATGGGAACCACACGCTGACGCGGGCCTGACAGGGTGCCCGAATTATAGCAGAGACGCCGTGTGGGCCCGGAGAGGCGCCCAGCCCCACCGTCGTCGCGATTACCGCGCTCAGTTACGTGCGGGCAACGGCGATAAACGGCAGATTCCGATAGCGCCCGGCGACGTCGAGCCCATACCCGACGACGAACGCATCCGGGATCTCAAACCCCACCCAATCGGGCCTGACGATCGCCGTGCGCTCCCGGGTTTTCGTCAGTAATGCAACGAGCCGGACGTCAGCCGGGTTACGCCGCCGCAGGCCGTCGAGCAGGTACTCGAGAGTCAGCCCGCTGTCGATGATGTCCTCCACGACCAGCAAGTCCTCGCCCTCGATTGATCGGTCGAGATCTTTCAGAATACGGACCGCGCCCGAGGTGGTGGTTCCGAGGCCATAGCTCGACACGGCCATGAAGTCGACACGCAGCGGCACGGCCATCGCGCGCGAGAGATCGGCCATGAACATGAAGGCACCGGTGAGCACGCCGACCAGGAGCGGACAGCGGTCGCCGTAATAGGCGCCGATCTCCTGGCCCAGTTCGAGAACGCGCCGCTGCAGCGCGTCCTCGTCGATCAAGACGCGCTCGAGGCCGTCGTGCAGCGCGGTATCGAGGATCTCGCCTGCCAACCCTCACCCTCCCGTGTCGCCCCGTTCCAGATGGACCTGAAGCGCGTCGTCAACCAGACAGGCGGGCGGGCAGACGCCGCCCACCCACCTGACGACACCGTCGCGCTCGATAAGTGGCAGCCAGTCACGCAGGTACGACGGGACCTTCCGGTTAACCATCCAGTTCTGCAGGCGAACCACGCGAGCACCAGGCGCAGCGACCCGATCTCCCGGTCGGCGGGTGCGCAGCACCCAGGATGTGGATCCCACGGCCACGGGCCGACAGGTGATGTACCAGCCGTTGCCGAGCTCGAGGTCCCGCGCTTCGTCGATGGCAATCGTCGTGCCCGGCTCGAGCAAGGGGAACGCGGACGCGCGTCGCAGCGCGCCGTCCAGTCTCGCATCCGGCCCGATGGCGACGTCCTCGTAGGCGACTCGGGCAGCGACACCACCTCCAAGTTCCAGCCGAGTCGAGACGGTCCCGCTGAGTACCGCGTTCCGCAGTGCCTCCAAACGCTCGAGATCCGGGACTCGTTCCATCCCGGCGAGGGACAGGGCCAGCCGCAGCACTCGCCGCTGAAGAGCAGGATGGAGGCGTCTAAGTGCCCCCCTGACGACGAGCGTCAACCCGTCTGACTCCAGCACGACGTCTTGGGCGGCCACGGCAGCGGACGCGTCCAGCAGGTCCAGGTCGTCCCGGAGCAGGGACGCCGCCCGGGCGACAGCCGAGGCCGCGCCGGGAAGCGCCTCCTCCAGCGGCGGCAGCACGCGATGGCGGATGGCGTTGCGCCGGTGAACCGGCGAGAAATTGGAGGGGTCCTCAAGCGGCTGGAGGTCGTGGGTCCGGGCGTAGTCGTCCAGGTCGCGTCTCGGGATGCCCAGGAGCGGCCGGAGTATCGTGAGGCTCGCCGTGTCCGCGCCGTCGGGAGAGAGGCGCAGCGCGCGCCGCGATAGCTCGCGCATGCCGGCGAGGCCGTCGAGCCCGGCGCCCCGCGCGAGGTGGAGCAGCACCGTCTCGGCCTGGTCGTCGCGGTTGTGGCCCACGAGTACCCAGTCGGACCCGATCCGGCGTGCCGCCTCACCCAACGCCGCGTAGCGAGCCGCCCGCGCCGCTGCCTCGACCCCGGCGTTCAGTGAGCGGTCCCAGATCCCGACATCGACCGCCACGGAGCGGGATTCGACCCCGAGCGTCCGGGCGTAGGCCATGACGCGCCGACCCTCCTCGGCCGACTCCGGTCGTAGCCCGTGATCCACGTGGACCACCGTTACACGGGGTCCATGTCCCCGGGCCGCCAGCGTCACCAGGGTGTGCAGGAGCACGAGCGAGTCGATACCGCCCGAGACACCCGCCACCACCGGCGTGCCCGGCGCGAGGCCGTTCCGAATGAGGGCGTCCCGAACGTATTGCAGCAGCACGGTCTCGCGCACGTATCGCCCTCGACGTTCCACGAGTTCAGCAGGTCAACGGAGCGGAGTGTAGCATCCACCTGCCGGGCTCATCGGGACGCGGTACAGTGAACCGTGGGCAGTATGGCCCGCGTACGACTGGGGGCTTACTGGGCTGACACCGGCGGGAGGGCGGTTCAATGGCTTCAGGTCGCTCGAAAACGCTACTCGGACTGGCGGCCAGCGTGACGGCATGCGAGCTGGTGGGCGGCATCGGGGCTCTGGCGAGCTCGCGCGGCATCACCGACTGGTACCCGACGCTGCGTAAACCGCGATTCACTCCTCCGGGGTGGATTTTCGGGCCGGTCTGGACGGCGCTCTACGCGGCAATAGGGGGGTGGCGGCTTTCCTCGTCGGACGCCGGGGCATGGGTGAACGAGACACGAGACGGGCACTGGGGCTGTTTGGGATTCAGCTGACGCTCAACGGATTGTGGTCTCCGGCGTTCTTCGGGCTGCGCTCACCCAAGGCCGGTCTGGCGGTCATCATCGCCCTGTGGCTGGCGCTCGCGGCGACGATCGCGGCGTTCGCCAGGGTGTCCCGTCCGGCCGCGCTGTTGATGCTGCCATACCTGGCCTGGTCGAGCTTCGCCGCCGCTCTCAACGGCGCGATCTGGCGGCTCAATCGCTGACGCGGCGCTATCGGTCCCAGAGCAT
>DATKRJ010000349.1:0-6396 GCA_035532355.1 Thermomicrobiaceae bacterium
TCCACAAGGCGCTGATCGAGGCCCATCCCGGCGACGTGCTGGTGGTCGACGGCGAGGCCGACGGGCGGGGCGGCGCATTGATCGGTGAGTTGATGTCCCGTGAGGCGATCGACCGTGGACTGGCCGGGGTGGTCGTCGACGGCGCAGTCCGGGACGTGGCGGGCCTGCGGGCCCTGGGCTTCCCGACCTTTGCGCGTCAGGTGACGCCACGAGTGGGCGTCAACCGGCGGCTCGGCCAGACGCAGGTGTCGATTAGCGTTGGCGGCGTCGTCGTGCACCCGGGAGACTACATTCTGGGCGACGACGATGGCGTCGCGGTCATCCCGCAGGCCGATCTGGCGAAGATCGTCGAGGCGATCGAGGCGATCGAGCGCAAGGAGATCGGGCTGGCGGAAGCCATCGGCCGGCACGAGCGGCTGGTCAACCTCCTCGGCTTGGCCGACGCGATTGGTGGCCTGTAGCCGCCGGAACACAGATTATCCCCGCCTGGAACAGTCGTCGCGCGACAGGCCACCGCTCGGGGCGCCGCGGCGCGCGTTGTGACGAATGCGCAAGCGATGGATAGACGGTGAGCAGCCCAGGTGAAGAGTGTGGAGCCGGCCCGGCCGCAGGGTCTGGTGGCGTCGCCAGTCGATTCCGAGTCGATGGTATCGAGAGGGGCGCGTTGCGCCAGCGCGTGTCGACGCGCGAGGAGGCACGAGGTGGACAATCTGAACTTCGCGGGACTCCAGCACCTGGTGCGAGAGCAACGGCTCTCACGGCGTGACGTTCTCAAACGCGCGGCGGGCCTGGGATTGTCCGCGCCCACCATCGCGGCTTTGCTCGCCGCGTGCGGCGGGTCCACCACGCCCAACCCTTCGACAAGCGTGTCGACCGCCGCGGCGACGACCGGTAGCGCGACGACGACCGGCGGAACGGCGGCGTCTGCTACCGCTGCGGCCGCGACGCCGGTACCGGCAGCACAGAAGGCAGGCGGTGGTGGCTCGCTGCGCATCCTCTGGTGGCAGGCCCCGACGATTCTGAATCCGCACCTGTCTCTGGCCGGCAAGGACGTCGGAGCCATCCGGATCTACGGCGAGCCGCTGGCCGATTTCGACGCGAAGGCGCAGCTGGTGCCGATTCTGGCGGCCGAGATCCCTAGCCTGGAGAATGGCGGTGTCGCCGCCGATCAGTCGAGCGTCACGTGGAAGCTCCGCCAGGGCGTGAAGTGGCACGATGGGCAGCCGTTCACCGCGGCAGACGTCGCCTTCACCTTCCAGTACGTGAACGACCCAAAGACGGCCGCGACCACGCTCGGCTACTACCAGAACGTGCAGTCGGTTGACGCGGTCGACGACTACACCGTCAAGGTGACCTTCAAGCATCCAGTCGCGGACTGGTTCACCCCCTTCACCCAGCAGAGCGGTCAGATACTGCCTCAGCACATCCTCAAGGACGCCGTGGGTACGGCCGCCAAGACCGCGCCGTTCAATCTCAAGCCGATCGGGACCGGGCCGTACGTCGTGACGGGCTTCACCCCGGGCGACTCCGTGGTCTTCGACCTCAACCCCAACTACTGGGACGCGGGCAAACCGTTCTTCGACCACGTCAACCTCAAAGGAGGTGGCGACGCGACCAGCGCGGCGCGCGCGGTGATGCAGACCGGCGAGGCCGACTGGGCCTGGAACCTGCAAATCGAGCCCGCGGTACTCCAGTCGCTGGTGTCGGGCGGACACGGGCAGATCGTGACCTGGACCGGCGGTGGCACGGAGAAGCTCATCATCAACCACTCAGATCCCGAGACCGTCGTCGATGGTCAGAAGTCGTCCTACCAGGCCCCGCACCCGCACTTCAAGGTGTTGCAGGTCCGCCAGGCGGTGGCGCTGGCGATCCAGCGCGACGTGATAGCCACCTCGCTGTACGGTCAGGGTGGCCAGCCGACAGGCTACACCCTCAACGAGAACACACAGTTCATGCCGAAGGGGATCACCTGGGAGTTCAACCTCGACAAAGCCAAGCAGTTGCTCGACCAGGCCGGGGCGACTCCGGGTTCGGACGGCATCCGCGTGCTCAACGGGCGGAAGATGTCGTGGGTGTACGGCTCGTCGCAGAACGCCGTGCGGCAGAAGGAGCAGGAGATCATCAAGGCCGCCCTCGGCCAGATCGGCATCGAGATACAGATCCAGGCGGTTGCGGCCAGCGCCTACTTCGATGCGAACAATCCGGACTCGTTTCAGGAGCTGGCTGCCGACTTTGGCATGGAGACCAACGCGGCGGGTGTGTATCCCTTGCTCTGGTATCTGCGCTACCTTTCACTTGCCCCGCTCAAAGACATCGCGCAGAAAGAGAACGGCTGGTCCGGGCGGAACATCCAGCGCTACCAGAACCCGCAGTTCAACGCCCTCTGGACCCAGGCGTCGCAGGAGGTCGACCCGGCCAAGTACACGGACACCTTCCTCCAGATGCAGACGCTGGTCGTGAACGACGTGGCCGACATTGGCCTGGTCTCTCGGAACAATGTCGCGGCGGCCGCGAAGAACCTCACCGGCTTCCAGCCGACGCCCTACGCCCAGGACACCTGGGACATCAAGAACTGGGTGATGAAGTCCTGAGTCGACGCGTCCACGCGATTGCGTCGGGTGTATGTTTCGCGACCGGTCGCCGCTGAGGCGGCCGGTCGCGCGCGCTCGCCGGGCCCGCGACCGACTACTAGCGTCCCCCGGAATTCGACGTAGGCCCCGCTTCGCGGCGCGCTAACCCGGCTGTCAGCCAGCGGGGGCGTAGGCGCAGGCGGGATCGTCGCCCAGCGGGTCGCCGCAGGCGGCATAGGCTCGAGCTCGCGAACCGCCGCAGACGCGCCGCAGTGGGCAGGTACCACAGCGTCCGTTGAGCCGCCGGTCCCGAATGTCTTGCAGGAGGTGATGACCGCGGTAGAGGTCGACCACGTTGTCGTGACGGACGTCGCCGAGCGATAGCGGCAGGAACCCTCCCGGCGTGACCGTCCCATCGTGACCGACGAAGATAATCCCGTCGCCGTCGAGCGTGCCGTTGCGCGGCATCTGCACGCCGCGAACCGGATCGCCGGCCGCGACGCGCAACCGTTCCTGCAGACGGCGGTGCAGCGGTCCGCCCGGCAGGTCGTCCGTATCCCGGTGTCGAAGCACCCGACGCACGAACGGGCCCTCGACGGTCCTGACCAGGAGGCCGTAGCGGGTGACGTCCAGGAGGAACCGGCAGACGTCGTCCCACTCGTCCGGAGCCAGGTATTCGTCGGCCAGCGCCCGACCCGTGGCGATGAGGAAGAACACCTCCCAGACGTGGACGCCCTCACGCAGCAGCAGGGCGGCGACGTCCGCCAGATAGTCGGCGGTGCTCCGCATCACGACCGTGTTGATCTGGACGGACAGCCCCGCCTCGTGGGCGGCGCGCATGGCGGCGATCACGCTCCGGTATGTGCCATCGACACCCCGGATATGGTCGTGGACCGACTCAGGTCCGTCCAGACTGAGGGACAGGCTGTGGATTCCGGCGTCGGACAGCCGGCGGAGCGCGGTTGGGTCGAGCAGCGGGGTCGCACTTGGTGCGACGGCGCAGCGCAGGCCGAGCGCGCCCGCGGTGTCGAGGAGTTGGAAGATATCCCGTCGCATCAGGAGGTCGCCGCCGGTGAATATCACTACCGGCGACGGGCTCCCGAAGTCGGCGATCTGGCGGAGCAGACGCTCGCCCTCCTCAGTCGTGAGCTGCCCGGGAAGTGGATCACGCTGGGCATGAGCTCGGCAGTGGCGACACGCAAGCAGGCAGGCCTTCGTCGTCTCCCAGAACACGAGCACCGGTCGCTGCGTGAACGGCGATCCGCGCTGGAGCTCCTCGCCGTCGATTGGCTCAACGCCGGCCGCGCGTGCAGTCTCGGCCATCGATGGCTCTCCCCCTTTGGCGCCCAGTCGCCGGGTCCGCGCCGATGCTCCCACGGCAGTCGACCCGCGAGGCGGCACGATAACCGGCGCGGCGTGTCAAATCCGTGACAATTGGCGGAGGAGACGTTACAGCTGCGTGACACCCGGAAACGTCGGGCGCGGGCGCGCCGTCACAGGTCAGTCGACCTGGCGTCGCGATGGCCGCAGCGACGCGATGGTCTGCGCGACGCCGTGTTCCAGACTGGTCCGGGGCTCCCAGCCGAGGAGGGTGTGGGCACGGCGATTGTCGAGCACGCTGTGCTCGAGGTCGCCGGGCCGCTCAACGGCGTGGATTGGCCGAGCAGGGTAGCCGGTCTCGACCGCCATGCGGCGAAAGAGCTCATTGACCGAGAGGCCAACCGCCGAGCTGACGTTGACCGTCAGGGAATCGCTCGCCGCGAGCGCCAACGTGTGGGCGTCGGCGACGTCCGCGACGTAGACAAAGTCGCGCGTCTGCTCGCCGTCGCCGAATATCACGACCTCGCTCCCTCGCACCATACGCTCGGCGAAGATCGCCACGACGCCGGCTTCGCCGAATGGATCCTGCCGGGGGCCGTAGACGTTGGCGAGCCTGAGCACCTTGAGCGGAATCGAAGCCGGAAGTAGCAGCCGCAAGTATTGCTCGAGTGTCCACTTGCTGAGGCCGTAGGCGCTCTGCGGACGGATCGGATGGTCTTCGTCGCACGGCAGATAGTCCGGTGGACCGTAGAGTGCCCCACCGGTCGTGATGTAGACAAACTGCCGGGCCCCCGACGCAATCGCCGCCTCCATCGCGTTGATCCCGGCGACGATATTCACCTCCGCGTCGCGCCGTGGCTGTTTCATCGAGACGGCAACCGACGCCTGGGCGGCGAGGTGGCTGACGGCGTCGGGCCCGAAGCCGCAGGCCAGCGCGCGGAGCGCGTCGCTGCCCATGTCCATGCGCACGAATTGGGCGCTGTCCGGGACGTAGCCCCGCCGGCCGGTAGAGAGGTCGTCAACGACGAGCACGTCGTGCCCGTTCGCCAGCAGCCGGTCGACGATGTGGGAGCCGATGAAGCCTGCCCCGCCGGTCACGAGAACGCGCATCGCTCACCGCCTCCTCGCCCACACACAAACCGCCCCGGCACGTCGCAGGGGCGGTGGACACGGCGTGGATTCTAGCACCCGGGCGAGCCGGATGATTCGGAGTGGCAACGCCCATCAGGGGAGCGTCCGTCCGCCGCGCCCGGGTGTCGGTAAGGCTCAGGCAGGGTCGTCGCTGCCTCGCGGCCTCAGGCGAGCGCAGTGACCGTGATCTCGACTCGCGCCCCGGCCGGAAGTGACGTCACACCGACCGTTGTCCGCCCGGGTGGCGTCACGATGAAGTACTTGGCGTAGACCGCGTTCATGGCCGCGAAGTCGTTGATGTCGACCAGGTAGACGGTCGTTGCCACGGACTGGTCGATCGACGAACCGGCCGACTCCAGGATGTTCTTGACGTTTTCCAGCGTCTGCCGGGTCTCGGCGGCGATGCCACCGGCCACTATTTGACCGGTACGAGGATCGATCCCCTTCTCTCCCGCCACGAAGATGAACCCGCCGGCCCGGATGGCCTGTGAGTACGGTCCAATCGGCGCGGCGGCCCTGTCAGTCTGGATCACCTCGATGACCTCCGTGGACTCGCGCACGGGCCTGCCTCCTTCGTCGTTATGGCTGGCACCCACAGGTGGGGCAGCGACCAGCCCCACCCGCGACACGCTGATGGGGAACCGTTGGACGTCTAGCTAAGCCCGACACGGCCGTGCTGTCAATCGCATCGCGCTCGAGGATGTGGCGACGATCGAGCGGGTGAGACGTGGACCGTGGATCACCGAGGTCCGGCTCGGAGCGTTGCGCGGACACCGCGTCGTCGACCTTGCGCCGTTGCACACGCCGGACCGCCGAGGCACGCGTCGATCGGCGCCGGGCGACCTGGCGAGCACGCGCCGACAGAGTGTCAGTTCACGCTGAACGGCGCCGACGACATGCGGTCGCGGCAGATCAGCCCCATCTCTCGCGCCACGGGGCCCATGGCGGCAGCCGCCTCCAGCGAGCGCGCTCCGGCGATCATCTCCGACACCAGGAACGGATCTAGCCCGCCGAGTTGCGCGCAGAGCGTCGCCGCGCTGGCAAGGATGGCGATCTGCCCCGTTCCGAGGAGCAGTTCGACAAGGCCGCTGTCACCGCTTGTCGCGAGGGCGTGTTCGAGTTCCAGGCGAGTGGTCAGGAGAGCATTGCCCTCAGGCTCATCGCAGAGACCGGGGTCGAACTCGACACAGGCCCACTCCGCCGCCGCGAGCAGGAGCCCCGCGGCTTCCTCGGTCAGACGCGTCTCGACGACAACACCCGAGAGTGGATCGTATTGGTTCGGTGAGCTTGGGGAAGACTGGCGGATCTGGAATCCCAGCGGCTCACCAATGGACGCGGGTCCGCGTATGCCTGCTTGCCAGCTCATCATCCGCCT
>DATKRJ010000350.1:0-19851 GCA_035532355.1 Thermomicrobiaceae bacterium
GAGGGAGGGGCCATGAGCGAGAAGCAAGCCGACTACACCGTGCGCTCCTACAGCAGCGGCACGGTCGGCCGGGCCATGAACACCATCCGGCAGCACCACCTCATCCTCGACAGCCCATCCATCAACGAGGAGGTCACCTCCGGCGAGGCGTTCCTGTCGGGGATCTCGGCCTGCGGCGTCACCCTAATCGAGGGCGCGGCACGCGACGCCGGCATCCCGCTGGCGCACACCGAGGTCACCATCGAGGGCTTTCGCGCCGAGGGTCGGCCGGCGTTCGACCACATCGGCATGCGCTTCGTGCTGAACGGGGTCACCCCGGAGCAGGCGGAGGCCCTGGTCGGGCGCTACAAGGACGGCTGACCGCTCTACCGTACGGTCGCCGTGGCGACCACTGTTGACGTCCAGGTCGAGGCGCGCCCCCGCTAACCGGATCGCTCCCCGACAGCCCGCTCGGCGCCGGTACCGAACCCGTCGTACCGGCGTGTCGTGCTGCGCGTCACCCCGGCAACCCCGGCACCGCGGACGCGACAGCGGCGATGCGCAGCGGTACAATCCCTCGCGAGAATGCAGATGGTGTAAATCTGGGCTGGAGGGGTAGGTGGACGATCCCGGCCGAGTCGTGTCGCCCATTGTCAACATTACCGGGGAGCGCGTGCTGCTGGGGCCGCTGCGGCGGGAGCTGCTGCCGGTCTACCATCGCTGGACCAACGACTTCAGCGGCCGCCGCTCACTCGGTGGTGCTCCCCGCCCGCGGCCGCTCGAAGACGAGGCCGCCTGGTACGACAGTTCCGCGACGTCGAACGAGCACGCCGCGTTCACGATCTATGACCGGGCTACCGGCTGCCCGATCGGCCTCACCAGCCTGGACAACCTCGACTTCCGCAACCGGCTGGCCGAATTCACCATCTACGTCGGCGAGCCCGAGTACCGGGGGCGCGGTTGCGGCACCGAGACCACGCGCCTGATGCTCGACTACGCCTTCACCGCGCTCGGCCTGCACAGCGTCTGGCTCTCGGTCTTTGCGTTCAACCAGGCGGGGCTGCGCGCCTACCAGAAGGCGGGCTTTCGGGTAGTGGGACGCCGCCGCGAAGCGTTCTTCATGGGCGGGCAGCTGTGGGACGTGGTCTACATGGACTGCCTGGCCGCCGAGTTCGCGAGCTCTGGGAGCTCGCTGCTGGGGCGGATCTTCAGCCCCGACGTTCCCCGCGGCGACGCGCCCGGGGCTCGTTGATGCGGGTGCGACCCGTCATGGTAGGATCCGGTCGAGCACCCCGCCCACTCGCGCGGTCGCCGGGGGAGGAAGCGTGCGGCACCGTTTCACCGGGCTGTGGCGACACCCGGACTTCCTGAAACTCTGGACCGGCCAGACCGTCTCCCTGCTCGGCTCGCAGATCACGCTCCTCGCCCTGCCCCTGATCGCGGTGCTGACGCTCCACGCCGGCCCAACGCAGATGGGCCTGCTCACCGCGGCGCAGCTGGCGCCGTATCTGCTGGTCGGCCTGTTCGCGGGCGTGTGGGTCGACCGGATCCGTCGCCGTCCACTCCTGATCGTCGCCGACGTCCTGCGGGCGGTCCTGCTGCTGACGATCGCCGGCGCCGCCGTCCTCCACAGCCTGACCATGGTCTGGCTGTACCTGCTGGCGTTCCTGTTCGGGATCCTCACCGTCTTCTTCGAGGTTGCCTATCAGTCCTTCCTACCGTCGCTGGTGCGGCGCGAGCACCTGGTAGAGGGCAACGCGAAGCTCGAGGTGAGCCACTCGGTCGCCCAGATCGCCGGGCCAAGCCTGGGCGGGGCGCTGGTGAGCCTGATCACCGCGCCGCTGGCGGTCCTCGCCGACGCCGCCTCGTTCCTGGTCTCGGCGGCCTCACTCTTCGCGATCAGGACGCCGGAGCCGCGCCCCGCTCCGGCCACGGAGCGCCGGGGCGTGCGGCGGGAGATCGGTGAGGGACTGCACGTCGTCCTCGGCAACCCGCTGCTCCGCTCGATCGCCGGCTGCGCGTCGACAGGCAACCTGTTCGGCACGATCATCGTCGCCATCTTCGTGCTCTACGCCACCCGGAACCTGGGCATCGCGCCGGGGCTGCTCGGTCTGATCTTCGCCGCCGGCAACGTCGGCGTGCTCGTCGGCGCGCTGCTCGCCGCACGCGTCCCCCGGCGCCTCGGCGTTGGCCCCACGATCGTGGTCGGGCTGCTGGTGACCGACGCCGGCCTGCTGCTGATCCCGCTGGCGGGCGGGCCGCGCGCGCTGGTCGTGTCGATGTTGATCGCGGCGCAGTTTCTGAGCGGCTTCGGCAGCCCGCTCTACAACGTCAACCAGGTGAGCCTGCGGCAGACGATCACCCCGGACCGGCTGCAGGGCCGGATGAACGCGACCATGCGCTTCCTGGTCTGGGGGATGATGCCGGTCGGCTCGCTGCTCGGCGGCGTGCTCGGCTCGGCGCTGGGTCTGCGCCCGACGCTGGCGATCGGCGCGGTGGGGGAGCTCACGGCGGTGCTGTGGATCTGGCTCTCCCCGGTGCGGACGCTGCGGGAGCACCCGGCGCCGGTCGAGGAGTCGACGCCCGCGGTCGTCTGAGGAGCACCACCCCGGACACCGGCGACCGGGGCCACACAGGTTGGAGGGAGCATGGAGCGGACCACATTCGGCAGCGGCGGGCGCTGGGAGCCGCTGGTCGGCTACTCGCGAGCCGTGCGGGTCGGCCCGTTCGTCTACGTGGCGGGGACGACCGCGACCGACGCCGCGGGGGCGGTCGTCGGCGTCGGCGACCCCTACGCGCAGACCGTCCAGGCGCTGCGCAACATCGAGGCGGCGTTGGCGCGCGCCGGCGCGCGGCTGGAGGACGTGGTGCGCACGCGCATGTACGTGCGGAACATGGCGCACTGGGAGGAAGTCGGCCGGGCGCACGGGGAGTTCTTTGGCGCCATCCGGCCGGCGGCGACGATGGTCGAGGTGAGCCGGCTGATCGCGCCGGAGATGCTGGTGGAGATCGAGGCCGACGCCGTCTGCGGCGATGCGAGCTAGCTGGTCGCGACCAGGCCGGTGATGCAGATCAGGATGATGGCGATCACGATCGCATAGTTGAGGTTGTGGCTCTCGGTCAGCTCCTCTTTGAAGGCGTCCAGGCTACCGAGCCGCCAGAGTCGCGCGACGAGGACGGTGAGCGCAGCCGCCACCAGCAGGCTGAAGGAGCCCTTGATCAGCACCTGGTGGAGGTAGTCGCGGAACCCGTCGCCGGAGGCGCCGAAGACCACCAGCGCCGCGACCACCGCGAGCGTGCCGGCGGTGATCGCGTAGCTCGGGTTCCCGCTGCGCACGATCTTGCCGAGCGCGGCGTGGACCGGGGTGTCGTAGACGTAGAAGAAGCTCAGGCCCACGAAGGCCACGGTCAGCACGAGCCACACGACCACCTTCACCAGCGCCACCCCGGTGAAGTCGAGCACGGCGCGCCCAGACAGGCCCGCACCCGGGTCGACGAGGACGCCGACCAGGAAGAGCACGACCAACAGGGCCGCCCCCACGATCAGGAACCGCTTGCCGCTGATGCCCACCATCGCCCCCGCCCCGCCTTTGTGGCGCGCTACGTGCCTACATGATCTCGGTGACGACATTCTCGAGCGCGACCGGCGTGCCGATCACGACGAGGTCCTGACCCGACCACTGGTCGAGGAACAGGAATCGCTGGCTCCGGTCGGTCGACTCGGCCTCGAAGACGCGCAGCAGCGTGCCGTCGTCGACGCGCGACGCCCCCTGGGCCTGGACCTTGAACGTCGCGTCCACCGTCCGCCGCCACGGATGGCGGTCCCAGATGAAGGCCGGGTCCGGCGCGCCGCCGATATCGCGCAGGTGGTCTGCGTCCTCCCCGGCGACGTCGTCGACCCGCGGGAAGTATCCCCAGCCGCCGCCGGGGAGTTCGACCAGCATCGAGAAGTCCGCGGTCCGGTCCTGGAGGACGAGGGCGGTGGCGCGCTGCCCGGTGTCGTCGTAGGCGGCCAACCAGTCCTCGAGCCGGCCGCTCAGCGCCTGAATGTCCGCCTCGGTTGTGACCCGGGCGAGCGTCAGCTTCCCGGCGACCTGCAGTTCGTGGATCGCGGGGTCGCCGGGCGGCGCGAACTTGACGAAGGCGCCGAGCGGGAGGTCCTCGACCCGCCGTGGCGTCACCGCGTCGGACTCCTCGATCGGGGCGCCGGCCGGCGGTGGGGACGGACTCGACGCGGTGATACCGCGTCTGGCGCCCGCCCCGGCCCGCGACCAGAGGAGGACGGCGACCGCGCCGAGCAGCACGACGATCAGGATAAGCAGCACCGTGGTGCTCACTTGTGTCCCCTGCCTCCGAAGTGGCTGCCGCCACCGCCGCTGAACGAGGGCGATTTGCCACCCCCGAACCGGCTGCCGGACCCACCGCCGAACGAGGGCGAGCTGCCGCCGCCGAACCGGCTGCTCGAGCCGCCACTGAAGGACGGGACGCTGCCACCGCTCGACCGCGACGGCTGAGACGGGGTGTGCGGCGCGGTCGTATGGCCCGCCGACGACTGACTGCTCCCGGTGGAGAACCAGGGGAAGAAGAGGAAGTGGTGCGACGAGCTGTTCTGCCGCGCGACCGGGGTCGCTCCGGGCGTGGCGGACGGGTTGGTGTTCGCCTGGCTGGACGTCTGACAGGCCGGGCCGAACGCCAGCAACAAGGCGAGCACGAGCGCCGCCGGCCAGGCCCTTCTGAACGTTGCCATGTGATCCCTTGATCCTTATCCTCGTGTCCCCGGCCGCCGCGCATGGATGGCGCTCGACCCGCTGCCGAGCGGAGATTCCGTGCCGGTGGGGTGTCCTCACGCGGGCATGAGTCTGCCAGTTGTGACGGCCGGACTCAAGGCGCGAGGAAAGGGACACCGCGGCGGTCCGAACCCTGCTACAGTTTGGGCTGCCGGGCCGGCCGGGCGCGCTGAACGATGGCGTTTGCGCGCGAGCCCCGGTCAACGTTCAGATCGATCGTGGCCGCCGTGCGAGCGGCCCACGGCGCCGCGTCCGCCCGCGGCAACAAGGAGGAACAGCGACGATGGCGAAGATGACCGGAGGGCAGGCCCTGGTGGCCATGCTCGAGCGCCACGGCCTGGAGGTGATCTTTGGCCTCCCCGGCGTGCAGCTCGACTGGCTGTTCGACGCCCTCTACGACGCGCGCGACCGCATCAAGCTCGTGCACACCCGGAACGAGCAGGCGACCTCGTACATGGCCGACGGCTACGCCCGCACGACCGGCAAGGTCGGCGCCTGCCTGGTGGTGCCCGGCCCCGGCGTGATGAACGCGATGGCCGGTCTCTCGACCGCCTACGCGACCAACTCGCAGGTTCTCTGCATCGCCGGCCAGATCCAGACCAACCAGATCGGCAAGGCCTATGGCATGCTCCACGAGGTGCCCCACCAGCTGGAGATGGTGCGCTCGGCGACCAAGTGGGCGGGCCGGGCGATGAGTCCCGCCGAGGTGCCGCAGTTGGTGGTGGACGGCTTCGCCCAGCTGCGCAGCGGGCGGCCACGGCCGGTGGAGATCGAGATCCCGCCCGACGTGCTCCAGGGGACGGCCGACGTCACGCTGCTCGACCCGGTCGAGATCGGCCGGCCGGCCGGCGACCCGGACCTCCTCGAGCAGGCGGCGAAGGCGCTCGGTGCATCCGAGCGGCCGATCATCTTCGTGGGCGGCGGCATCCTCCAGTCGGCGGCCTGGGAGCCGCTGGCGGCGCTGGCCGAGATGCTGCAGGCGCCGGTCGTGATGAGCTCCGAGGGGCGGGGTGCCATGACCGACCGGAGCTACCTGGCCCAGGAGATGCCGGCCGCGACCGAGCTGCTGCCGAAGTCCGACGTCGTCCTGGTGGTCGGCACCCGCTTCCTACAGCCGGCCAACGCCCCCTGGGGTCCGAAGCCCGGGCAGACGCTCATCCAGATCGACGTCGACCCCGAGGAGATCGGCCGCAACTACCCGCCGACGATCGGGATCGAGGCCGACGCCCGGCTGGGTCTGGCGGACCTGGTCGAGCGCGTCGGGCGCCACAACCGCAAGCGGGACTCGCGTGAGGCGGAGCTGGCCGCGGCCAAGGAGCGCGTCAGCGACCGCTTCTTCGAGATCCAGCCGCAGGCCTCCTACGCCATGACCATCCGCGAGGAGATGGGCGAGGACGACATCTACCTGGCCGGCATGACGCAGATCGGCTACTGGAGCTACACCGGGTTCCCGGTGTACCACCCGCGCAGCTTCCTCACCGCCGGCTACCAGGGCACGCTGGGCTTCGAGTTCGCCACCGCCCTGGGAGCGCAGGTCGGCAACCCGAACCGTCGGGTGGTCGCCTCGATCGGCGACGGCGGCTTCATGTACAGCGTCGGCGAGCTGTCGACCGCGGTGCTGCACAAGATCAAGCTGATCGCGATCGTGTTCAACGACCGCGCCTACGGCAACGTGCGGCGCACGCAGCGGCTGAACTTCAACGGCCGCATCCTGGGCTCCGACCTGCTCAACCCCGACTTCGTCAAGCTGGCCGAGTCGTTCGGGATGCAGGGGATGCGCGCCGAGGGGCCGGAGGGACTGCGCACGGCGCTGCGGTCGGCGCTGAAGCTGGACGAGCCGGTGCTGATCGAGGTGCCGGTGGACGAGATGCCCAACATCTGGTCGGCCCTGCGGCCGTAGCCGCTCATCGCCTCCGACCACGAACCGGTGACGGCGCGCTCCTTAACGGGGCGCGCCGCTTGTCGTGGAGGGGGTAATCCCGGGAGTTTCCCGAATGCGGCGACGGGGGTATCCTGAGGGCTGCCAGTGGCAGCGGAGGGGCGGTCGGGGAGCGGTGTTGTGCTCACCCGCGGTTCACGCCCCTGGGGAACAGCCGGAGGAGGCAGGGGTCCGATGACAGCAGCGGACTACGACGCCATCGTCGTCGGCGCCGGGCACAACGGCCTCGTCGCCTCGTCCTACCTGGCGAATGCCGGGATGCGCGTGCTCGTGCTGGAGCGGCGGGACTTCGTCGGCGGCGCGGCGATCACCGAGGAGCTCTGGCCGGGCTACTCCGTCCCCACCTGCTCCTACATCTGCTACGTGCTGCAGGCCAAAGTGATCGACGACATGGACCTGCGGGAGTACGGCTTCGACGTCCACCACCTCAACCCCGGCTCCTTCACCCCCTTCCCGAGCGGACGCTCGATCCTCTCCTGGGACGACGACCGGCAGGCGGCCGAGGCGCTCACCCCGTTCTCGGCGCGCGACGCCGAGGCGTTGCCGCGCTACCGGGAGCTGCGCAAGCGGCTGGCGGCGATCTTCTATCGCTGGTTCCTCACCCCGCCGCCGTCGCTGGCCGAGATGGTCGAGGCGGTGCGCGGCACCGAGGACGAGCCGCTGCTCGAGCGGTTGCTGTTCGGCTCGGTGACCGATCTGCTCGACGAGTTCTTCGAGTCGGCCGAGGTCAAGGGCGCCCTGGCGTCCGCCTGGGACGCGGGCGACCCGGACGCGCCCGGCAGCCTGCTGTCGGCGATCTACCCGGCGGTGTCGAACTTCACGCCCGACGAGAACGCCGGCATCGTCGTCGGCGGGATGGGTGGGATCACCCGGGCCATGCGGCGCTCGGTCGAGGCGCGCGGCGTCAGCGTGCGCACCGGAGTCGAGGTCGAGCGCATCCTGGTCGAGGACGGCCGCGCGACCGGCGTGCGGCTGGCGAGCGGCGACGAGATTCGCTCCCGACTCATCCTCTCCAACGCCGACGTCAAGCGCACCTTCCTGCGCATGGTGCCGCGCGAGGCGCTGTCGGACGACTTCGCGCGCCGGGTGGAGCGGCTCGAGACGAAGGCGGCCTACTACAAGTTCCATGCGTCGTTGAATGAGCTGCCCGACTTCTCGGCCTACCTCGGGCGAGACCACGACCCGCGGGCGCTGGCGCAGATCAAGATCTGTCCCTCGCTCGACTACTATCGCAAGGCCTGGGACGACGCGATCCACGGGCGCATCACCGACTCGCCGGTCATGGCGGTGCAGATTCCCAGCGTCTACGACCGCACGCTGGTGCCCAACGGCGGCCACGTCATGTCGATCTGGGTGCAGTACGCGCCGGTGCATCCCAACGGGGGCGCCTGGACGCCGGAGCTGACCCGGCAGGCGGGGGAGATGCTGATCGACAGCCTGGCGCGGTACGCGCCCAACATCCGGTCGGTCATGCGCGACTGGGTCTGCTTCACACCGGCCGACATCGAGCGGCGGGTCGGCATGACCGACGGCAACATCCGGCACATCGACATGGTCGCGGGGCAGTTGCTGAACCGTCGGCCGCTGCCGGGCTGGAGCGACTACCGCACGCCGATCGCGGGGTTGTACCTGTGCGGTGCCGACACCCACCCGGGCGGCGAGGTCACCGGGGCGCCGGGCCACAACGCGGCGCACGTGGTGCTGCGCGACCGGGTGGCCGCGCCCGTCTGAGGTGCCCTGGCACGGGCGGGACGGTCACGTCGCGCGGCGCTGAACCGCCGCGCTACAGGGCGAAGCCCGCTGAAGCGGGCTGATCGGAGACTCAGACCTGTGATGGGATACCGGCCTACCTTGCATGAAGGTCTTGACGTGTAGGGTCGCGATTCATCGCGCTCAGTTTTCCTGCGCATGTGTGCAGCATGTCCCGGGTTTATGGAGTGGAGGCGATCCGATGGCGGAGCGACGGGGAACGGCACTGGACGCGCGGGGCGAGGCGCTGCTCGGCGAGGTCTCGGCCGACAGGCTGATGGAGTACGACCGCACCATCGCCCAATGGGTGCGGCTCTCCGGCAGCGAGGAGGAGCGCAAGGCGTTCGACTACGTCGAGTCGCTGGCGCGGGACTGGGGCCTCGCGGTCGAGCGCTACGCGCCGGTCTGCCTGACGAGCTGGCCGGGACCGGCCACGCTGACGCTGCTGGGCAACGGCGAGCAGCCGCGCTGCATCACCCACTCCTTCTCGACCTCGACCGGGCCGGGCGGGATCGAGGCCGAGGTGGTCTACCTCGGGGACGGCCTGGAGGCCGACTACACCGGTAGGGACGTGCGCGGCAAGTTCGTGCTGACGGAGGGGCTGGCCGGCCCGCCCAAGGTGGGACCGTCGGAGCGGCACGGCGCGGCCGGGGTGATCAGCATCAGCGGTCCCGAGATCCACGAGATGATCGTCTCGCCGGTCTGGGGCAGCCCGACGCCGGACACCGTCGACTTCCTGCCGACCATCCCGCACGTCTCGATCGACCGCGCCAGCGGCGACCTGCTCAAGGAGCGGCTCGGGCAGGGGACGCTGCGCGCCCGGGTCGTGACCGAGGTCGACACCCGCTGGCGCCTGCTGCCGGTGCTGGTCGCGACGATCGCGCCGCCCGCGCCCTCCGACGAGTTCGTCATGTTCAGCGGGCACATCGACTCCTGGCACTACGGAGCGATGGACAACGGCAGCGCCAACGCGACGCAGCTCGAGGTGGCCCGCATCCTGGCCGGGCACCGCGATCTCTTGCGGCGCGAGGTGCGCTTCGCCTTCTGGTCGGGGCACTCGCACGCGCGCTACGGCAGCTCGGCGTGGTTCGCCGACGAGTTCTGGCAGGAGCTGCACGACGGCTGCGTGGCCCACGTCAATATCGACGGACCGGGCGCGATCAACGCAACGGTGTTGACCGAGGCCCCGACCATGGCCGAGACGCACGGGTTTGCCCGCGAACTGATCGAGTACCTGTCCGACCAGGAGCTGGAATACCGCCGCATTGGCCGCATGGGCGACCAGTCGTTCTGGGGCGTCGGGCTGCCGGCCCTCTTCTGCACCCTCTCCACCCAGGGGGCGGCGGAGAGCGCGGGCGGCCTGGACACGAGCGCCATCGTCGGCGGGGCCCGCCGGCGCGGCGGCTCGGCCTGGTGGTGGCACACGCCGGACGACACGATGGACAAGATCGACCCGGCGAACCTGGCGCGTGACGCCCGCATCCTGGTGGCGACCGTGTACCGGCTGGCGACCGACGCGGTGCTGCCCTTCGATCAAACGGCGGCCGTCGACGAGGTGCGGAGCGCGCTCTCGGACATCGCGAGCCGCGCGGGCAATGCCTTCGACCTGTCGGGCGTGATCGCCGAGGCCGACGCGCTGCGGGAGGCGGCGAGCAAGCTGGGGGCGCGCTGCCAGGAGCCGGCCAATGAGGCGCAGGCGCGGGCGCTCAACCGGGCGATCATGGCCGTCAGCCGGGAGCTGATCCCGGTCAACTACACCGAGCACGGCCAGTTCGAGCAGGACCTGGCGCTGCCGGGTCAGCCGATCCCCGGACTTCGTCCGGCCGTGCGGCTGGCCGGCCTGCCGGCCGACAGTGACGAGCGGCACCTGCTGGAGGTCAAGCTGCGCCGCGAGCGCAACCGCGTCCGCGCGGCGCTGATCGCGTCCCGCCGCGCCGTCGAGGCGGCACTGGCGGCGGCGGGGTAGCCGCGCCTCCCGGCCGCCGTGGCGCGGCGGAGGGTGTCGGACCAGGGATCCCGGATGCAGGCCAGGGCGGGCCGCGTGCCCGTCCTCGCCACCGGCGCGACCGGTGCCGGGCTCCGATCCCGGCCGCCGGGACCTCGCATAACGCCTCCGCCATCCGGTACAACAGCACCTGCAAGCACGTGCGTCCCCGCGCCGCGGCGGCCGACCCGGACGATCCTCGTCCGGGCCCGGGCGCAGCCTTCGGGTTCTCCGAGGCGAGGGCTGCGGGCATGGAAAGTCCCCAAGCGAGCGGGTCGCGCGCCAGGCGGTGCGGCCCGCGATGCCGACACAGGCTGGAGGGCGATGGTCGAGGGGTGGCTGGGCCTGGTCCCGCGTGATGTGGACAACGTGATGGGATGGAAGCGCGCAGGGGAGCGGCGGGATGCAGGGGCCGAGCTCGTCCGGGTCGGGAAACGATCCGAGGTTGCCGAGGTGGTGGGGATCGGGCGGGTTGCTCGCGCTGGGGATCGTCGCAGTCGTGGCCACGCTGGTCATCGTCGGCATGCTGAGAGTGGGGCCCGCGCGGACCGCGAGCGGCGTCCGGCCGGACGCCGTCACGCCGACCGCGTCGCCGGCGGTCGCGGTCGCCCAGGTCTCACCGACGACGGCACCGACCGCGACCGAGACCCCCACGCCGACACCGACTCCCCCGCCACCCACGCCGACGGTCGCGGTCGCGGCGGCCACGCCGTCGAAGCCCGCCACGACCGCCGAGCAGCGTGCCTACCTCGCGGCGGTGCAGTCGGTGTCGCAGCAGCTCCAGCCCAGCCTGAGCGATGCCAGCCAGCGCTCTGCCGAGGTCAAGGCGAACGCCCGGGTGGCTCTCGATCCCGCCTGGCAGACCGCCGTGCTCGCGGATGCGTCGCAGTGGAGGACGACCTACGCTCAGGAGCAGAGCCGGGTCGCGCCGCCGGGGCTCGAGGCCGCCAACGCCAAGTGGGTCGAGGCGCTGAGCTACCTGTACGCCGCCGGAGCTGACCTGGAGCGGTCGATCGCCGACGTGAAGGCGGGGAACTACGTGGCAGCCCTGACGCAGGCCAACGCGGCCAACGCCCAGACGCAGCAGTACAGCGCGGCCATGGACGAGAACTCGGCGCTGCTGCAGCAGTTCGTGGACGCGCACCGGTAGCCGGCGTCGCCGGTCGCTGTGTTGGCCCCCGGAGTCGCGGCAGCGGTCGCCTACTCGGGCTCGGCGCCGTCGCGGCTCGCGCCGATGGCGACCGGGGCACGCCGGCGGACGTCCTCGTTCAGCCGCAGCGCCGGCACGAGCATCAGCGCCATGACCGCGGCCAGAGCGAACAGCCCGGCCTGGAACGAGCCGGCCGTGTCCTTGAGCACGCCGAGCGCGGTCGGGCCGAGGAAGCCCCCCATCTCGCCGACGGCGAAGTAGAGGCCGGCGGCAGCGCCCATGGCGCCGGCGCCCACGTCGGGGATCTCCATCAGCGTGTTCAGCAGCAGCGGGGTGAACGCCCCCGCGGCGAAGCCGAAGACGACGACCGCGGCGATGGCGGGCGCCCCAGAGGTCACGGCGAGCGTGACGGACGAGAGGCCGATGGCCGCCAGCATGGCGACGGTAATCGGGCGCCGGCCCCATGAGCCCGCCAGCCGCAGCACGACGATACTGCCGACGATCCCGGTGAGGCTGGGGATGGCGGCCAGCCCGCCGGCCGTGGCCGGGCTGAGCCCCTTGGCCTCGAAGATCTGCGGCAGCCAGTTGCGCAGGCTGTGGTTGGCGAGGAAGCCGGCGAAGCCGATCACGACGATCGGAACCACCGCCGGGTGGGCCATGACGTCGCGCGCCCGAGCCCGTGGAGCGGCGGTGCGGCCGCCGGAAGCAGTCGTCGGAGCCGCGCGACCGAGCAGCAGCCAGCCGATCGCGATCAGGAGCGACAGGACCCCGTAGAGCTGGAGCGCGGCCCGCCAGGAGCCGAGCAGCGGGACGACGAGGCTGTTGGTGAGCGCCAACGCCGCGACGTTGCCCACGGCGGAGCCGGTGGCGTAGACGCCGGAGGCGAGGCTGCGCCGCCCGCCGGTGAACCACTCGGCCACCAGCTTGGGGAGCCCGACCGAGATGATCGGCCCGCCGACACCGAAGATCGCCACGGCGGCGAGGAGCGTGACGAAGTCGACCGCCAGGCTGCGGGCAAAGCCGGAGAGCGCGACGGCGAGCGCGCCGAACAGGAGGGCGCGCTTGGTCCCCAGCCGATCGATGACCACGCCGACCGGCGCGGCGGCGGCGATGTAGACGAGTTGCCAGAAGCCGAGGACGAAGCCGACCTCGGCGTAGGAGAGGTGCAGGTCGGCGCGGATGGGGCTGACGAGCGGGGCGAGCGCGGCGGAGACGAGGCCGAAGGCGAAGTAGAGCAGCCAGGCCAGGGCGAGCATGCCCCAGCCGGTGTCCTTCGCGTCTCCCGCGCTGCCCGCCGTCGCCGTCAAACTCGCTTCCCTACATGCCCATCTCCGCGGCAGGCCAGCGCCGCGTCAGCCTATCCGGTGGAGGCCATTATCGGGCGGGCGGGTCGGTGCTGGGAAGGTGAGAGAGTCGGGACATCGCTATATCAGGTGGACGATCTCGACGTCTCCCCAGCGGTCGCGGAGGTATTCCGCCACCAGTCGCCGGTGGCACTGGTCCGGCTTCGCCTCGCTGCAGAGCAGGCACCCGTTGTCTAGCTTTGCCGGATCGAGCCGCGTCTCGACCTCGCGCTCCCGCAGCAGGGCGCGGAAGCGGTCCTCGTAGTCCGCCCAGGTGATGGCTTTCTTGTGGTAACCGGTCAGGAGATCCTCGGTCGGGGCGAGCAGCGGCTCGTGCCGGTAGCCGATGCCGGCGATGTGGTCGAGGAAGAAGCGCAGGTCGTCGCGCTTGGCGAAGCCGGCCAGTTGCGACGTGTTGTGGAGCCGGATGTCGACCACAGTGCGCACACCGGCCTGCTCGAGCGCGCCGAAGAATGCCTCAGCGCTCTTCTGGGTAAACCCAATGGTCAGGATCCTCATCGCTCGGCTCGTCCTTTTGGTAAGCGATCTTCGCGCCACGCGACGCGTAGGCCTGGTCGAGCGGGCTGCCGACACCCTCATCGTCGGCGAACATCGGGAGCTGATGCGCGCTGAACCGCTCCTCGTCCATCAGTCGCCGCTCCGCGTCGCTCTGCGTCTCGGCGTGGCCGTCGTCATGGATGTGGATGATATCGAAACCGTGATCCCAGAGGTGCCGGCAGACGAGGACCGTCCGATGGCAGGTGAGAGGGTCCTTCTCGGCGCACATCAAGGCGACGCGGTACTTCGCCGCGCCCCTCACCACGCGCTGGATTCCGTCCTTGAAGGCTGGAGTCTCGGCGATGCGGCCGTACTCCGCTTTCCCATCGACGTAGCATTCCGGCTCGGCGCGGCGCGCCCCCAGTTCACGGCCCAGGAAGACATACTGCATGCCGGCATCGTGAAGGGCGCTCCGGAGCGCCTCACGCGAGAAGTGCGGCAGCCACCTGCTATACGGTTGCGACCGCACGTCCGCGACGACCTCGATCTGGTGCTGCCGGAGTAACGCGATGAAGGCGTCGATCGAGAGCGCCGAGTGGCCGATGGTGAAGAGTTGGATGCCGGTCGCCGGCGGAATCACCGCCGCGACGAGCTTGTAGTGGTGACCGTTGAACGGTCGGCCCAGGCTGACGCAGACGAACGTGTCCTCCAGCGCCAACTGCTGGCCTCCCGCGAGCCGGCTGAGATAGCGTGGCTTGAAGGCGGGATCGGTCACCGCCAGGCTGTAGCCGGTTCCACCGTATGAGAACCTCAGACGACTTTTCTCCTTCTGTCCCTCGATATGGACGAGGGCACGGGACTCCGGCAGATGCAGGAGGTAGATGGAGGCTGCCAGTGGGAGTTCCCCGAGATGACCGGCGGGCAGGCGGTCAGTCGGGGATTCCGGGTCCAGCCACAGGTTGTCGGGCCGGTCGACGAGCACCGGAAGCTGCAGCGGGCTCATGGTGCCGATGCGACGCCATCGCCTGTCCGGATCGACGAGCCAGTTCTCCGGCTGCGAGGGGTCATCACCCTTTCGCGAGAGGGGCACACTGACGATGTCGAGCGGGCGCGGCGAATCGCCGTCCTCGAGCAGGAAGTGCTCGGGCAGAAGCTCACCCTCTTCCCGGTCGCTGACCGGCCGGATCCACGGGCCCGGGGTAACGCTGCCATCGGTGTTGATCTGTATCTCGCGGCCGGCGATACAGCGGCCGGAGTACTTGGACGAGTTCGCGAGGACGACAACCGTTTTCATCGCGGGCTGCTGGGAATGCGCGCTCATCGGCCACCAGCTTCCGTCGCGCCCCGCTGGGTCTTCCGGCTCGGACCGCCACCACGGCCCGGCCCCGGCATTGTCCCACGATCTCAGGCGGGCGGAGCACGGCGCGGCCGCGGCACCGGCCGCCCGAGCTCATGCACGGTCTCGATCCACTCCTGCCGGACGACCTGGACGTCGGCCAGGGCCCCGGCCGGGGGGGCGCTTCCGCTCGCCGCCGATTACGACGCGGATTACGTGCAATTACGTGTATTTGGGGGCGACGAAGGGCGCGTACGTACGGACGAAACGATGCATTATTGCGTCCACGTGGCGCTATAGATTACGTTATTGCCGGCGTGTGCCGGGGTTCTCGTCTGTCCGCGGACCTGGACCGGCGAGCCATCGTGCACCTCTCGTCTTTCCTGCCACGTGAATCCGACCCTCTTGCTTCAACTCCTTGAGGAGTGTTTGAACGGTCCCTTCACTCAGTCCAGGTAGCACCTGCATCAGTTCGCTCAGCCTGCTGCCCGCACCTCGGCTGTGCTCGATGTGCCGGAGTAGCAATGCCTTGTTCGTTGCCCGATCCAGGCCGCGCCTGCGCGTATAGGCGCCTGGCTGGCCCGCCAACGTATAGAAACGCCGAGCCAGCAGGTATCGTGTACCGCGTCCCGCTCCATGCACTTCGACTGCGCCAAGATCGCGGAGGCGCGCTAACCGCTGCCGGAGTTCGTCCGGTATAGGTTGCTCCCGATGGACCAGATCCAGAGTCACCAGGTCATCAGTCGTGAAAGCCGCCTGGGTCGACTTGCCGATCTGCTCGAGGAACTGCAGGAAGCGGACGTCACGCACCTCGCCCCATAGCGTAAGCGCTACCTGATAGTCGTCCGTGCCCAAGAAGTCAGGTGGGAGCTTCCCCTCGCGGATGGTCTCCTCGAACATCCGGTCGACACCCTGACCCGCTCGCTCCACCAGCCCACATCTGGTGAGGGCCTCTGCCAGACGACGGTTTCGAGGAGACTGGCGACGGAGGATGTTCTCGACGGTAATGCCCGGAGGGAAACCACCGGGGCTGACGACCTCGAGCTTGTTCGGGAACTGGCGCACGAACGTGGAGCTCCCGAGTCGGTAATCCCGATGCGAGACGGCGTTCAGGATCGCCTCGCGTGCCACCGCCTCGCTGAAGGTCGGGATGTCCCAGACGAACAGCCCTTCCTGGTACTGGTGTCGCGTGTTGCGAAGGTTGATGGTCTGCCAGAGGTCGTCGTGCAACAGGAAGAAGCCTGCTCGGTACTCCTTCCGATCCTGAGAGGGAAGAATCGCTTCGTTGGCTCGGTACTCGAAGATCACCTCGGCCTGCGCCAGGCGGCGGCCCAGTGCCCGATGAGTGCCGAACAGGATCAGCGCCGCGTAGGTAATCCCGTCGTCCACAACCAGTTCGGCGTCAGTAAGCAGTTGATGGTGGTCGAGGTCGTCAAGGTGCTCGTTACCGGACTTCCTTCGCCAGTGCGTCCGAAACTGCTCGATCGCTACCGGTTCGAGGTCCGATAACAAGGCATCGGGACACACCGCAGCCGAGAAGTCGGGGGTCGCCTCGTCGAAGATGCGGCGCAGCATATCCGGCGTCATCGGCACCAGATCTTCACCGCCCCGCATCCAATACGTGCCCCGGTACTCAATTGGCACCCCCAACGGACGGGAGGGGACGTCGAACACGATCACACGGCCGTCAGGGTGCTTGACGACGTGCCCGTCGATACGGATGTGCAAACGCTGGATGAGGTCGGCCTTGGTTTGCTCCAGATCAGCAAAGGCTCTGGTGCCAACCACTCTGCGTGGGCGCCGATCCGTCACACCGAGGATCAGTTTTCCACCTCGCTCGTTGGCGAGCGCCACGCAGTAGTGGATGAGCTTCTCAAAGTCGAAACGTTCCTTGGCCTCCTTGAACTCCAGGTGCTCATCCTCTTTGGGAGCGTCGACGTATTCCTGGAGCCGTGCCAACGAGATCCCCGCCGGCTCAGACATCATTCTGTGCACCCTCGCTTCGTGACCACATCTCCGGCTATCATGACGGGAAGGCGTTGCCTACCGGACTGTGACCTCGATGTGCTCGACAGGGGGCGTGATCGTCGGGTGCGGCTCCTCGAAGTACAGTTCGAGCGCTTCGCGCAGGTTGTCCAGCGCCTCGGCCTCCGTTTCCCCCTGGCTGGCGACGTCTATCTCCAGACACTGGGCGACGTACCAGTCGCCTTCCTGCACGATGCTCGCCGAGAAAGTCCTCTTCATCGTAATCCTCCGAAGCTCGCCTCTGCTCACGAGACCCATCGTACCCGTTCCGTGCCTCCTCGGCCTGGCCCGTCCGAGATTCCCGGGGACCTACGACCTTCTCTTCACCGACGGTTGACACCGCGCGGCCGAGTGCCGAGAGTGAGCGCGGCGGCGTCGGCCGCGTCAGCACACCGCAGGTGAGAGGGGATCGACCGCGGAGGACGTCTACCGCTACGTCGACGCGCACCGCGACCAATACGTCGCGCTCGCCGAGCGCCTCTGCCGGCAGCCGAGCATCTCGGCCCAGGGCATCGGCATCGCCGAGACCGCCGAGCTGGTGCGGCAGATGCTGACCGACATCGGTGCCGAGGCCCGCCTCGTGCCGATCGAGGGCGGCAATCCGGTGGTCTACGCCGAGCTGGGCGCCGGCAACCGCACGCTCTCCTTCTACAACCACTACGACGTGCAGCCGCCCGAGCCGCTCGACCTCTGGGACTCGGACCCCTTCGCCGCCGAGGTGCGCGACGGCCGCATCTGGGCGCGCGGCATCGCCGACAACAAAGGGAACATCGCCTCCCGCATCGCCGCCATCGACACCTACCAGCACGTGCGCGGCCGGCTGCCGCTGCGCGTCAAGTTCATCATCGAGGGCGAGGAGGAGATCGGCAGCCCGCGCCTGGAGCGTTTCACCCACGAGCATCCCGACCTGTGTCAGGCCGACGGCAACATCTGGGAGAGCGGCAGCAAGGACGTCGACGGCCGCCCGGTGGTGACGCTCGGCATGAAGGGGATCTGCTACGTCGAGCTGCGCGTGCGGAGCACCTCGCACGACCTGCACTCCTCGCTCGGCGCCTCGGTGCCCAACGCCGCCTGGCGGCTGACCTGGGCGCTCGCCACGCTCAAGGGCCCCGACGAGCGGGTGCGCATCCCCGGTTTCTACGACCGGGTCGTCGCCCCGACCGAGCACGACCTGGCGCTGCTGGAACAGCTGCTGGACAACGAAGAGCGGCGCAAGGGGCTCTACGGGATCGACGGCTTCGTCACGAACTTGAGCGGGCGCGAACTGCAGCTCAAGGAGTACTTCCAGCCGACCTGCACCGTCTGCGGGCTGGAGTCGGGCTACACAGGCCGGGGTACCAAGACGGTGCTGCCGGCGGCGGCCATGGCCAAGGTCGACTTCCGGCTGGTGATCGAGCAGGACCCGAACGAGATCGCGGCGCTGCTGCGCAAGCACCTCGACGAGCAGGGCTTCCCCGACGTCGAGGTCGAGCTGCTGAGCGCCGAGCACCCGGCGCGCACCTCCAGCGACTCGCCGATCGTCAAGGTGGTGGTCGAGGCGCACCGCGAGCTGGACGGCAAGGAGCCGGTGGTGGTGCCGACGAGCCTGGGCACCGGCCCGGCCTACGTCGTGGTGCACCAGTTCGGCATCCCGTTCACCTCGTCGGGCGTGGGCCACGCCGACTCGCGCGCCCACTCGCCGAACGAGAACATCTACGTCGAGGACTACGTGACCGGGATCAAGAGGGCCGCGCGGATCATGGACGGCTTCGCCCGGACGTAGGGCGGCTCAGGCGTCACGCGCGCCGGTCGCCGCCAGCCGCTGCTCCAGCGCGTCGACGCGCGCCAGCGTCGGCTTCGCCTCCAGCGGCTCGCAGAGGGCGCGCACCTCGGCGAGGAGGCGGTGCGCGTCGTCGGTCCTGCCCTCGGCGGCGCGCAGCCCGGCGAGCTCGAGCAGCGTGAGGGCCCGCTCGAAGGGGGCGGCGCAGGCATCGGCAAGGGCGAGCGACTGCTGCAGGTGCGCCTCGGCGTCGGCGAAGCGGCGCTCCTCGGTGTCGAGCATGCCGAGGAAGCGGTGGACGGCGAGCAGCGCGAGCGGCTGGCGGGGATCGGAGGCGTAGGTGAGCGCCTGCTCGGCCCGCTGCCGCCCGAGGGAGCGATTGCCGTCGGCGTGGTGGTACTGCGCCCAGAGGAGGGTGCCCTCGGCCCGGCCGAGCACGGCGCCGGACCAGTCGAGCCAGCGGTCGTGCGCCTCCAGCCAGGCGCGGGCCGCGCCGAGGTCGGCCGCGTCGAGGGCGAGCCGGCCGGCGAGGCGCACCAGCGCGACGCCGTTGAAGAAGAGCGTGTCGCCGGGCGCGGTCGCCGGGCCGTCGGAGAGCACCGCCCGGATCTGCTCCCAGGCTACCTCGGGTGCGCCCCGCCACCAGCCCAGGGTCGCGACGGACCGCTGAGAGACCTCCGAAAACATGGCGAGCTCCCCGATCTCCGGCAGCGCCGCCGCCTGGGCCGCGTCCCAGTGCCCCTCGATCAGCAGCACCGGCAGGCTGGCGCTGCGTGCCGAGGCGTCCGAGCGCAGCGCCCCGGTGGCGCGGGCGGCAGCCGCCTCGGCGTCGGCCGCGATTCGCGCCCGCTCGGCAAGTCGGTCGGCTCCGTAGGGGCAGAGCACCTCCTGTAGCCGGTGGGCCAGCACCAGGCTCTCCAGTGCGTGGTGGGGCTCGGCCCGGTAGCCGCAGCGTGCCAGGTCCATCAGTTCGGTGGCGCCGGCCGGGTCGCCCTGCGCCCCACGCGCCAGCGCGAGCCCGAAGCAGCCGTCGGCCCAGGCCGTCCAGCCCGTCGCCGCGTGTTGGAGTAGCGCGTCGCGCGTGAGCCGGGAGTGGATGGCCTCGAGTTGCTGCTCGCCTGCAGTGGTCGCCTCGCGATAGCGGCCGGCGTTCGCCAGCATCAGCACGAGGGTACCGGCCTTGAGATCCAGCCCGGCGAGCTCGGCGTGGCGGAGTTCGTCGGGATCAGCCGACGACAGCCCCTGGAGCGGGGCGTCGGCCGCCTGCATCGCGGCGATCCCGGCCCGGTAGTGGCCGACGTT
>DATKRJ010000351.1:0-5563 GCA_035532355.1 Thermomicrobiaceae bacterium
TGGCGCCCCGCGCCGGCGGCCTGTGGCGCGACGCCCTCAAGCGGCTGCGACGGAACCGCGGGGCGGTGATCGGGGGCGTCGTCCTCGTGGCGCTCATCCTGATGGCGCTCGGCGCGCCCATCGCCGCGCCGTTCGATCCGACGGTGATGCTCTCGGGACAGGCCATGCAGCCTCCCAGCGCGCTGCATCTGTTCGGCACCGACCAGTTCGGACGCGACATCCTGAGCCGCGTCATGAACGGCGCGCGCCTCTCGCTGCAGCTCGGGTTCATCTCGGTCGGCATCGCGCTCATCTTCGGGATCGTGCTCGGCCTGTCCGCGGGGTACTACGGACGCGGCGTCGACGCCGTCGTGAGCATGCTCATGGACATGATGCTCGCCTTCCCCGGGATCCTGCTCGCGCTGTCGATCATCGCCATCTTCGGGCCGGGATTGGTGAACCTGATGATCGCCGTCGGCATCTCCTCGGTCCCCGCCTACACCCGGCTGGTGCGGGGGACGGTCTTCACCGTCAAACGCCAGACCTACGTGGAGGCGGCGCAGGTCGTGGGTGTCGGGTCGGTACGGATCATGGCCCGCCACATCCTCCCCAACGTGCTGGCGCCGGTGATCGTGCTGGCCACGCTCGGCATCGCCCAGGCCATCCTGATCGGCGCCGCGCTCTCGTTCCTGGGGCTGGGCGCGAAGCCGCCGACGCCGGAGTGGGGTGCCATGCTGAGCGAAGGGCGCAGCTTCATGCAGACGGCCTGGTGGATCACCGTCTTCCCGGGCCTGGCGATCGTGGTGACGGTGCTCGCGATCAACCTGCTCGGAGACGGGCTACGCGACGCGCTCGACCCGCGCTTGCGCGTCCGGTAGGAAGGAGTCCGATCGGGTAGCTGGCGACGTGCCCCGGGACTGGCGACGAGGGAGGTGCTGCCGTGGACGACATCCTGACGTACATCGACGCGCATCGGGAGGACTACATCGGGCTGGTGCAGCGAGCCTGCCGGCAGCCCAGTATCTCCACCCAGCAGATCGGTATCCCGGAGATGGCGGAGCTGTGCCGGACGATGCTGGTGAGCGTCGGCGCCGACGCCGAGATCGTCCCGATCTCGGGCGGCAACCCGGTCGTCTTCGGCGAGATCCGCGGCCCCTCCGGTCGCGTGCTGAACATCTACAACCACTACGACGTCCAGCCGCCCGAGCCGCTCGAGCTCTGGCACTCCGACCCGTTCGGCGCCGAGGTCCGCGACGGGCGCATCTGGGCGCGCGGGGTCGCCGACAACAAGGGCCACCTCGTCGCGCGGATCTGCGCCCTCGACGCGTGGCGCCACACGCGCGGCGACCTGCCGCTGACCGTCCGCCTCATCTACGAGGGGGAAGAGGAGGTCGGCAGCCCCAATCTCGGCCGGTTCGTGAGCGAGCACCGCGACCGGATCGCACCCGCCGACGGCTGCATCTGGGAGGGGGGCGGCAAGGGCTTCGACGATCGCATCCGGCTCTCGTGCGGGCTGAAGGGCATCTGCTACGTCGAGCTGTCGGTGACCGCGGCCAATACCGACCTGCACTCCAGCCGCGCGACGATCGTGCCGGACGCGGCCTGGCGGTTGATCTGGGCCCTCTCGACGCTCAAGGGGCCGGACGAGCGCGTCCTGATCGACGGCTTCTACGATCGCG
This sequence comes from Thermomicrobiaceae bacterium, assembly GCA_035532355.1. Classification (GTDB taxonomy): domain Bacteria; phylum Chloroflexota; class Chloroflexia; order Thermomicrobiales; family Thermomicrobiaceae; genus DASSZN01. Next base: position 1,659 of record DATKRJ010000351.1, read on the forward strand.
TGCTGGCGCCGACACCCGACGAGGAGGCGGCGCTCGAGCGGGCGCCGTTCGAGGAGGACGAGTTCCTCCAGACGTTCGGCATGGACCGGTTCCTGCTCGGGCTGCGCGGTCAGGCGCTCAAGCTCAAGGACACCTTCCAGCCGACCTGCACCGTCTGCGGCATCACCAGCGGCTACAGCGGCCCGGGCCTCAAGACCGTGCTGCCGAACGCGGCCAGTGCCAAGCTGGACATGCGCCTGGTGCCGGATCAGGACCCCGAGGAGATCTTCCGCCTGCTGCGCGCCCACCTGGACGCGCAGGGCTTCGGCGACGTTCAGGTCCGGCTGCTCGCGGCGGAGCACCCAGCCAAGACCGACCTCAACGCCCCGCTGGTCAAAGCCGTCCAGTCCGTCGTCCGGCGGCTGCACGGGTACGACCCCATCACCGCTCCGCTCACGCCGGGCAGCGGGCCGATGTACGTCCTCTGCCAGGCCATCGGCATCCCGGCGGTCTCCGGCCCCGGCGGCGGGAACCCTGACTCGAAGATCCACGCGCCGAACGAGAACATGTTCGTCGAGGACTATATCGACGCCATCAAGGGGATGGCCCTGCTGTTCGGTGAGTTCGCCACGACCTAGCGGACCGAAGCGGAGGGTGACCATGACGCTGGCCATCAAGAGCGCGCTCGTCATCGACGGCACCGGCGCGCAGCCCATCCACCGCGGCATCGTGCTGGTGGACGGAGAGCGCATCACCGCGGTCGGACGCGAAGCCGACCTGGGCATCCCCGACGGGGCGCAGGTGATCGATCTCGGCCAGGAGACGATCCTGCCCGGCCTGGTCGACGCCCACACCCACATCTCGATCAACCCCGGAACGCGCGGACTCCTCGGACAGCTCGAAGGGCTCCAGGAGCCGGACGCGCAGCAGGGGGCCCGCGCCGCGCACAACCTGCGGCTCGACCTGAAGTCGGGCACCACGACCGAGCGCGTCATGCCCGAGGTGCACTTCAACGACATCGCCATGCGACGCTCGATCGACGACGGCTGGATCCCCGGCCCACGGCTCCTCTGCTCGACGCGGGGCATCACCTCCTCGCACGGGCACGGCGCGCCGAGCTGGATGTTCGACGGCGTCGACGAGATCCGCAAGGCCGTGCGCGAGAACCTGCAGCACGGCGCCGACTTCATCAAGTTGCTGGTGCTCGACCGCACGCCGACGGAGGCGAGCTACTCGCTGGAGGAGATCCAGGTCGCGGTCGTCGAGGCCCACCGGGCCGGCAAGCTGATCACCGCGCACGCGGGCGCGAACCCGGGGACGTCGCTGCGCCTCTGTCTGGAGGCCGGCGTCGACGCGGTGGAGCACGCCATCCCCGAGACCGACGAGCAGATCGAGCTGTACCTGCGTACGGGGGCCGCCTTCGTTCGCACCTTCACCATCATGTTCCAGACGCAGGTCGACTGGGCCTGGTTCGCCGGCAAGTCGATCGAGGAGCGCGTCAACGTCATGCGGGACATCGTCGAGCGGACCGTCGAGAACCCGACGAGCGAGTCCGGGTTCGCCGACTACTACAAGCTCGGCCAGAGCCTGGCGAAGCGGGTAGAGCGCATCTACGAGCAGGTGATCCCCTCGTTCCAACGCGCCGTGGCGCAGGGGGTCAGGTGGACCGTCGGCATGGACAGCATGCACGGCCTGATCGGCTACGAGATCGGCTCGCTGGTCGAGTGGGGTCTGTCGCCGATGCAGGCGATCGTGGCGGCCACCGCCCAGGCGGCCGAGGTGTGTGGAGTCGCGCAGGACTGTGGGACGCTCCAGGCCGGCAAGGTCGCCGACATCATCTCGCTGGATGGGGATCCCCTGCACGACATCTGGGCGATCGCGCGACCCCGCTTCGTCATGAAGGGCGGCCGGCGGCTGGATCAGGTGTCGATCCTCTGACCGGCGCGGCCGGCTCCCGTGGCGGGCAGCCCGGGTCTCCTCGGGCGTACCCACCACGGGAGCCTCCTACCCCTCGGCCGTGTCGACGAGCGCTGCCGGGTCGTGCGTCGCGCCGCGGCTCATCACGAAGGACACGCTGCCGAGCGCGCGGATGTCGGCCAGCGGGTCGCCGTCCACGGCGATGAGGTCGGCTGCCTTGCCCGGCTCCAGTGACCCCGTCTCGTCCGCGATCCCCAGCGCCCGCGCCCCGGCCAGCGTCCCGGCCGCGATGGCGTCCAGTGGCGCCAGGCCCCAGCGCGTCAGGATCTCCAGTTCGTAGGCGAACAGGCCGTGCATCGCGTCGGTGCCGACGCAGTAGGGGACGCCGGCCGCGATCGCCCGCCGCAAGTCGCCGCCCGCGCGGTCGCGGAGCCAGGTGATGCGGGATGCCACCGCCCGGTCGGTAAACTCCCGCTGCCCCAGGCGCTGCTCGTCGAGCATTCGCACGTGGGCCAGCCGGCCCGCGATCGGCAGGCCGCGCAGCAGGCTCCAATCGACCCAGGTCTGCAGGCCGACCGTGTAAGTCGGGACGGCGGTCGCACCCGACGAACGGTAGAGCGCGATCGACTCGTCGTCGACCGGGAAGGTATGGTCCGTCAGGTCGAGCCCCAGCTCGAGGCACAGCCGCAGGCCGGTGTCGAGGTCCGCCCGCAGGTGCGCGCCGATCTTCTTGCCGACCCGATGCGTCTCCTCGATCGCGGCCGAGATCTCCGCCGCGGTGAAGCCGAGGTACTCCGTCGCGTTCCGGACGTACTGGCGCCCGGTCACGATCAGCTTGGTGAAGTCGCAGCCCATGCGCAGCTGCTCGCGAACGACCCGGCGCATCTCGTCGGCACCGTCCACGATCCAGGCTCCGACCCGCGAGCCATGGCCGTTGGAGGAGGTGATCGCGCGCCCGCTGATCAGGAGTCGTGGGCCGGCGATGTAGCCGTCGGCGATGGCGTCGCGCACGACCACGTCGTTGTACGGGACCTCGCCCACGATGCGCATCGTGGTCACGCCGGAGGCCAGGTCCAGCCGCAGGTTCCGCACCCCACGCAGGACCTGACGCGCACTCGGCTCGTTGAGGCCGTCGAGCTGGCCGATGATGCCGGCCAGGCCCGGGTTGATGGTGATGTGGCTGTGGGCGTCGACGAAGCCGGGCAGCAGCGTCCGATCACCGAGGTCGAGCCGCTCCGCTCCCTGGGGGATCACGGTCTCCGTCCGCGGCCCCACCGCGACGATCCGCTCTCCGTCGACGACCACGGCGGCATCCCGGATCGGCGCACGGCCGGTTCCATCGACGAGGCGATCGGCGGTAACGGCGAACATCCTGCCCATCCTGCACCTCCCAGGGCACGTGCGCGCGTGGGGTTCATTACCGGCCGGTGCCGGCGACCCATCCTCGCCCGATCCGGGGACGGCGGCAAGACGCCTGGCCAGCGTGATTTGCCGAGGAATCGGCGGACCACCGAGTCGGCTCTCGGCATGCGGAGCATGCGGAGCACGCGCGCGGGGCTCGAGCCGCCGCGCTGAGAGACGAAGCCCACTGAAGGCGCTGAGCTCCGGACACCGGACAATGGTTGCGAGAGATGCTGTAACGTACCGCCGTTGACATGCAGCTGACAGCGATGCGGCCCGGCCCGCGCCGAGGGCCGAGCGCGCGACGACGGTTAGCGCGGCTCGCGGCCCCGGCCCGGTCGCAGTATGCGCATACGCGCGGTTGGGAGGGAAGTGCGCCAGGGCCGTCGCCGTCGCACCACGGCCCGCTCGCGAACCGCGAGCTCCCGGGTGACCGTGACCTCCTCGACGCGCACCGGCACGCGCACTAGCCAGCCGTCTCCGACGGGCTCGAGCGTGTAGAGCAGCGGCAGTCGCTCGCGCCTCCCGCCGGTCACTGGAACATCCGGCGCACGAGGCTGCCGAGCGAGCCGTCGTCCGGGTTCGCCCCGCGGGCGCTCTCCTCGGGG
>DATKRJ010000352.1:0-3670 GCA_035532355.1 Thermomicrobiaceae bacterium
GCTGGTCGGCTGGGCGCCACTGCCCTGCTGGACGACGAAGCTGACCGACTCACCGACCTTGATCGTCAGCGGGGGGGTCGGGAACTGGTAGCCGTGCGCCTGCACCTTGGCGCCGAAGCCCTTGTCGGTCACCCAGTCGTAGGAGCCGACGATGCCCGCCTGGGCGCCGCCGGCGGCGTGCAGGGTGAGCGGTGGTGGACCCAGGCGCGGCGTGGTGTCGACGGTCGGCGTGGGCGTCGACGTCGGCGTCGCTGCCCCCACGCCCGAACAGGCGGTGGCCAGCGCCATCAGTCCGATCAACGCCAGGAGTAGCCAGCTGCGCCGCAACCTGCAGTCCCTTCCTGTACCAGGCCGGATCCTCATCCGACCAAGGATACACGAGCCGGCCGGAAGGGCGAGCGGTCCCGCTCTGGCGGCGGGACGCCGCCCCGGTCGCTCCCCCGCTCCTCAGCCCCTTCAGTGGGGCTCGCCCTTCAGCGCGGCGACTTTCGTCCCGCGTGGGGTTCTTCAGCGCGGCGGCCTGCCCGCGCGACGCTGCCGGCCACGTCGGCTCGATGCGCCGGCCGCCGCATACCGGACGTATTCGTCAATGACCATCAACCCCGGGCTGAATGGCGCCTGGGAACGAACGGCGCCGCGGCGGACGGCGCCCGGGGCTCAAGCCGCCGGGCTACAAGACGAAGCCCACTGAAGGGGGCTGGGAGGACGGGGGAGACGAGGGCGGGTTTGAAACCCGCCCCTACCGGGCGCGGCCGGGCCGGGTGGAGGGTAGGTTGGGAGCGAGCAGAGGCGCGTCCGGGTCCGGACGGTGGTCCGGACGACGGGTTTCCGCGCCGGGACGCCGAAAACGGGCAGGTCGTCCGGGCGGCTGCCACACGGGTATGGCGGCGGGACGGACGATGGACGACGGGACGGGGCCGCGCCAGCCGGTACTCGGCGGTCCGCCAATTCCTCAGCAAATCTCGCTAGGCGGACAGCCTCGTCCGCCTAGCCCCGGCTGGGTTACGGCGTGACCCTGACGCTCATCACCGGGAGTACCCCCGAATCGTAGCCGTCGCTCAGACGCAGCCGCACCGTGTTGACCCCCGCCACCGCGTCCAGCCGGAACGTCACCGCCTGTCGATTCGCCAGCGTCGCCGTCCCAAACAGCGTCGCGTCCGGACCGCTCGCCACGAGCGCCGTGAAGTGCAGGTCGAGGAAGGTCACCTGGGGGCTCCGCCAGGTCAGCAGACCGCTTGGGCCGCCGGTCGCGCCGGTCGAGACCGCGCCGTAGATGTAGAACCCACCCGGGTTGGCGACGCCCAGGTGCGCCCACGGCGTGGAGGCCGGCAGCGTCCAGGTGATGGTCGCAGAGGCGCTCGGATTGCTGCCGCCCTGGGCCGTGGCGACGAGGGTGTCACTGCCGGTCAGGCTGGCACTGTAGCTGAAGGCCGCCTGCCCGTTGGTCGTCGAGGCGCTGCCGCCAGCCGTGTTGGCACCGGTGACACTGAAGCCCACCGTCGTGCCGTCGGCGACGAGGTTGCCGTACTGATCCTCGACCGTGGCCGTCTCGATGACGGAGGAGCCAATGATGCCGGAGGTGTCACCCGGCGCGAGGGTGAGGGTGGCGGGCGGACCGGGAGTCCAGGTCACGCCGGCGGCGTTGCCGGCGGTGTCGGGACTCGTGCCGGCGGTGGCCGTCACCGTGTCGACGCCGGTGGTGGTGTTGCTGTAGGTCAGGACGGCCTGGCCGCCGGTCGTGGTCGTGTCCTGGTGGCTGATGGCGGCGCTGCCGGACCCAGGCCCGGAGATGAGCCACTGGACGGGGGTGCCGTCGGACACCGGGTAGCCCTGGGCATCGTGCACGGTGGCGGTCTCGGTGACCGAGGTCCCGACCGTGCCGCTGGTATTGCCGGGCTGGAGCGTCAGGGTGCTCGGCGGACCGGGGGTGATGCTCAGCGTTGCGCTGCCGCTGCTGTCGGCGAAGAGCCCGGCCGGGTCGTGGTAGCTCGCCGTGATCGTGTAGCTGCCGGGCGCCGTGTTGGCCGGGATGCTGAAGGTTGCCGTGGCGCTGCCGTTGCTCACGCTGCCAACGACCGGGCTGCCGACCTGGTTACTGCCGGCATCGGTGACGGTGAAGGTGACCGCGCCCTCACCGACGGTCGGGCAGGTCGCCGGAGCCGGCGGACAGGCGCTGTCGGTTACCGTTGCCGAGAGGGACACGCTCGGGTCGACGTCCCGGGCCGTGGCGTTCGCCGGAGCGGTGGTCGTCCCTGCCGGGTCAACGGTGATGTCGGCGGTGGCCGTCGCCTGGGTGTAGTCGGTCGTGTCGGTGGGCGTGAAGGTCGCGGTCAGCGTGTAGCTGCCGGCCGGCAGGACCGTCCCGACCGTCGCCGTACCGCTGGCCAGCGTCGTCTGGTTCTCGTAGCGGTAGCTGAAACTGCCCGGGACCGGGGCCGTCGTGTTCGGCAGGTCCGTGGTGACCGCTGCGTCGAGCTGGCCACCACCCAGCGGCGTGCCGTAGGTGATGGTCGCTGGGTTCGGCGTGAAGGAGAGCGCGGGCGTCGCCTGACCGACGGTCAGCGCGGCGGTCGTTTGGACCGCGGCGGTGTAGCCGTCGTTGGCAGTCAGGGTGAGCGTGTAGCTGCCGACAGCGGTGCAGGTGACCGTCGACGTCAGGGAGGCCGCGTCGCCGAAGCTGCAGCTGCCGGTCGTCCCGCCGTCAGGCGTCGCGCTCCACTGGACGGTGACGGTGTCGCCGTCGGTGTCCGAGGCCGACCCCGTCAGCGAGGCGGGGACACCGACCGTCGTGCTGTAGGGGCCCCCGGCACTGACCGTGGGCGGCGAGTTGATCAGGTTGACGGTGACCTTGAAGCTGCCGCTGGCGGTGTTGCCCTGGGAGTCGGTGACGGAGCAGTTGACCGTCGTGGTGCCGATGGCGAAGTTGCTGCCCGACGTGGGAGTGCAGGTCGGCGTGATCGGGCCGTCGACGTGATCGGTCGCCGTGGCGGGGGTGTACGTGACTGTCGTGCCGCCCGGGTTGGTCGTCGACGTGGTGATGTCGCTGGGGAGGCTCAGCACCGGCAGGATCGTACTGTGCGTCTCGAAGTTCCAGAAAAAGGGGCCGCCCCCGCCGGTACCCGTGTAGGTCATGGTGATGGCGCCCACGTTGGTGAAGCTGGCACCGGTGCCGGCGGCCGTGGTGAAGTCGGTGAAGGGGAGGATTACCGGCGTGCTCGGTGGCGTCCCGGCGACGCCGTTGTTGTAGAAGGGCGGGGTGAAGGAGTCGGTCGAGTAGTTGCTGCCGTCGGTGTACACGGTGACGGTGATGCTGCTGACGCCCAGGTTCGAGGCGATCAGCAGGCTGAACGAGTTCCAGAGGCCGCTGGCGGTCAGGTCGACGCCGCCGAGTCCGGTGGTATTGAGCGTGGTCGAGTTGTGGTTGGTGCCGTCCCACCAGATCGTCTCGGGGCCGGTGTCGCTGAATTGCCGGAAGCTCGAGTAGGCGCCCCCAGAGACACTGGCCTGGATCGAGCTCTCGTATTGAGTGGTGTGGCAGTCGGTCGTATTGTTGACCGAGATGGCGCGCTCGCCGCCCAGGATGCCCGTGCCGTCGGCATAGGCAGATTGGAGCCCGTAGTTCAGCCCACAGCCGGGTGAGATCCAGGACGCGACCGACTCGTTCCCGGTC
>DATKRJ010000353.1:0-2811 GCA_035532355.1 Thermomicrobiaceae bacterium
GATCTGCCAGGGTGGCAACCGGGCGGAAACTCCTCCCCTATCCGCCGACGAAGACGTGGGCGAGGATAGCGGCCGCGCAGGACGGCCCGCCAAGATTGGGGATTCCTGGCTATAGCGTCCCGCGAACCGCCGCGCGTATCGTCAGTGCAGCCGCGAGTAGCTCCTGGCCGGGCGCCATGTGGACCGGGTCCGCGCAAGGCGCGGAGGTGGGCCGTCGACGCCACATCCCGATACGGAGCACGGAGCGCCATGGACCGCATCGCGATCGTCGACGACCGCGGCATCATCCGGTATCTCGGCACCACTCAGCCGGCCGCTGACGGCGATCCCGCGCGCGACCTGCTCGACCGTCCACTCGGGGAGCTCATCCGCGCCGAGGACGCCGCGGCGGTGCCGCGGCTCCTGGCCGAAGCGCGTCCTGGCCAGGCGGCCACCGCGACGGTCCACCTGCGCCGGCCCGACGGATCCTGGCGCGCGCACGAGGCGATAGCCAGTCCCCTCCCCGCGTGCCCCCACCGCGGCTGGCGCGTGGTGACCTTTCGAGACCTTACCGACCAGCGCCGCATCGAGACGCGACTCCACGAGGTCGAGACCGAGTTCCGCACGCTCGTCGAGCAGGTCCCGGCGGTGGTCTACGTCACCACCCTCGAGGCGCCCGCCATGGCGCGCTACGTGAGCCCCTACCTCCAGTCCCTCCTCGGCTATCCCGCGAGCGCGTGGCAGGCCGATCCGGCGCTCTGGCTCAGGCGGCTCGACCCCGACGACCGGGAGCGACTCCTGGCCGCCAGTGCCGAGGCCCGGCGCACCGGCGAGCCCTTCAGCCTCGAGTACCGCGTCCTGGCCCGAGACGGCCGCGTCGTTTGGGTACGGGATGACATGGTCCTCGTCCGCGACGCCGCCGGGCAGCCCCTGGCCTGGCAAGGGGTGCTCGTCGACATCACCGCACGCAAGGCGGCCGAGGCGCAGCTGCAGGAAGCGGAGGCCCGGTACCGCACCCTGGTGGAGCAGATGCCGGCGGTGACCTACCAGATCGATGTCCGCGGCAGCCGCATGCGCTATATCAGCCCACAGATCGAGACGCTGCTGGGCTATCCCGCCGCGGCGTTTCTCGCCAGCGCCACGGCGTGGCGGGCGTGGCTCCACCCCGACGACCGCGAGCAGGCCATCGCCGCCACGGAGCGGGCGATGGCGGCGGGCATGCCGCTCAGTCTCGCGTATCGCTTCATCGCCCACGACGGCCGCGTCGTCTGGGTCCAGAACGATGCGGTACTCGTACGCGACGGGGACGGCCAGCCGCTGTTCTGGCACGGCGTGGTCGTCGACATCACCGCGCGCCAACGGGCGGAGAGCCTGCTGAGCGACCAGGCGCGGGTGCTGGAGCGGATCGCGGCGGGAACCCCGCTCGCGAGCATTCTCGCCCTGCTCGTGCGCGTGGTCGACGCGCAGGGCGACGGTGCCCGCTGCGCGATCGTGCTCGCCGACGATCTGCCCGTCGCTGTCCCGACGAGCTCAGGTGGCGCCGCTACGGGCTCCGCCGACGAGCCGGGCGGCACGGCAGGTGATGCGCACCGACCCGGCCCGGACGCCGACCGCGGGGTCTATTGGACGACACCCATCCGGTCGGGCACGGGCGAGGTCTTGGGGGCGGTCGTGATGGATCTCGGCCGCGGCAGCGCGCCGACCCAAGAGGACCAGCGGCTTGTCGACCTGATCGTGCAGCTCGCGCGGATCGCCATCGAGCGGCAGTGTACCGCCGACCGCCTGACCCACCAGGCCTTCCACGATGCCCTGACCGACCTACCGAACCGGGCCCTGTTCGAGGACCGGCTCAGCCAGGCGCTGGCGCGCGCCGAGCGGCGCCAGCAGCGGGTGGGCATCCTCTTCGTCGACCTCGACGAGTTCAAGAGCGTCAACGATCGGTGGGGCCATGCGCTGGGGGACCGCGTGCTCTGCGGCGTTGCCGAGCGGCTGCGGGCCTGCGTGCGCGCGGAGGACTCGGTGGCGCGCCTGGGTGGCGATGAGTTCGTCGTCCTGGTGGAGGACGACCGGGACGAGACGCGCGCCCGGGAGGTCGCGGGGCGTATCCGCGAGCAGTTCCGCCGACCTTTCGAGGTGGACGGCCAGCGGATGGTCCTCGCTCCCAGTATCGGCATCACGCACAGCCGGCCTGGGGCGACGCAGCTCGGCGACCTGGTGCGCGCGGCGGACCTGGCGATGTACGCGACCAAGCGCCGGCAGTATGGCCGGCACGTCGGTTCACGCACGAAGACCGGGCCACTGGGGTCCGACGGTCAACGCCCGCCCCCCGAGCACCAACCCAGCCGATCGCCCGTCGTCGGACGTGAAGGCGGTACGTAACCCATGGTCGACGAGGCAACGGAGCTCGCAGCGACGCGGGCGGTAGGACCACCTGGCCGCTGGCCGGGAACGGCGCGCCGGCGCGCGGTCCTCGTGCTGGTGGGGGCCTACCTGCTGCTGGTCGCGGTCTGGTTCATCACGCTGCGAGAACCCCGCATGGTCAGTAGGAGCGTGGCCGACCTGCTCAACCTGCTGGGCGGCGGCGTGCTGGCCACCGTGATCGTGGTCCAGGTCGCCCAGAGACGCCGGGCGGCGACGGAGCTGCGCCAGGAGCGGCGGTTCCGCGCCATGGTCCAGTACGGCGGGGACATCATCGCCGTCCTCGATGCCGCCGGGGTGGTCCGCTACCGGAGCCCGGTGGCCGAGACGATCCTGGGCTACCCAACCCCGGCCATCGTGGGACGCAGCGTGCTGGAGCTGGTGCACCCCGACGACCTGCCGCGGGCGCGGGAG
>DATKRJ010000354.1:0-2241 GCA_035532355.1 Thermomicrobiaceae bacterium
ACTGAGCTGGTGCAGCGGCGTCACGTCGTCCAGGATCCAGAAGGAGCGGCCGTGGGTGGCGGCGATCAGGTCGGTCCCCTTGACGATCAGGTCGTGGATCGGCGTGACCGGCAGGTTGGCCTGGAACCGCTGCCAGCGAGCGCCGCCGTCGAACGAGACGTAGACCCCCGTTTCGGTGCCGGCGTAGAGCAGCCCCTTGCGGTTGGGGTCCTCGCGCACGGTGCGGGTGAACTCGTTCGCCGGGATGCCGTCGGTGATCGCCGTCCAGCTCTGCCCGTAGTCGGTCGTCTTGAGGATGTAGGGACGGAAGTCGTCGTGCTTGTAGCGGGTGGCGGCGACGTAGGCCGTGCCGGCGTCGTGCGGCGAGGGCTCGATGATGGAGATGAGCGCCCACTCTGGGAGCAGGTCGGCCGGCGGGGTGACGTTCTGCCAGTTCTGCATGTTGTCGCGGGTGAGGTGGACCAGGCCGTCGTCGGAGCCGGCCCAGAAGACGCCGCGCTCGTGGGGCGACTCGGCCAGGGCGAAGATGGTGCAGTAGAGCTCGGCGCCGGTGTTGTCGAGCGTGATCGGCCCGCCGGATTCCTCGAGCTTGGACGGCTCGTTACGGGTCAGGTCCGGCGAGGCGACCTCCCAGGACATGCCCTCGTCGGTCGAGCGGTGCACGTGGTTGGAGGTCGTGTAGAGGGTGTTGGCGTCGTGCTTCGAGAAGTGGATCGGGAAGGTCCACTGGAAGCGGTACTTGTAGTGCTTGGCGCCGCGACCCATGCCGGTCACCTCGGGCCAGACGGTGACGATGCGCGTCTCACCGGTCGAGTGGTCGAAGCGGATGAGCCGCCCGTCGCCGGCGCCGCTGCCGACACCGCCGCCGAAGATCACCTCCGGATTGTCGGGCTTGACCGCGATGTAGCCCGACTCACCGCCGCCCGGCTCCCACCACTCGGTCTGGGTGATGGCGCCGCGGGCCGACTCGCTGGGCACGCTCATGGCGGTGTTGTCCTGCTGCGAGCCGAAGACGCGGTAGGGGACCCGGTTGTCGGTGGTCACGTGGTAGAACTGCGCGGTCGGCTGGTTGTAGATCGAGGACCAGGTCAGCCCGCCGTTGTAGGTGACGCAGGCGCCGCCGTCGTTGCCCTCGATCATGCGGTTGGAGTCGCGCGGGTCGATCCACAGGTCGTGGTTGTCGCCGTGCGGCGTGGGGACCGCCTGGAAGCTCTTGCCGCCGTCGATCGACTTCCAAAACTTCAGGTTCATCACCCAGACGGTGTCGGCGTCCGACGGGTCGGCGACGACGTGCATGTAGTACCAGGCGCGGCGGCGCAACTCGCCCTGATCGGACTGGCGCGTCCAGGTATCGCCGCCATCGTCGGAGCGGAACATGGCGCCGTCCTCGGCCTCGATGAGCGCCCAGACCCGGCCCGCCTTCGCTGGTGAGGCCGCCACGCCGATCTTGCCGAGGGTACCGCTCGGCAGTCCCGGCTTGCGGGTGATCTCCTCCCAGGTATCGCCGCCGTCGGTGCTGCGATACAGCGCGGAGTCGGGCCCGCCACTGTTGAGCGCGTGCGGGTAGCGCTGCGCCTGCCAGAAGGCGGCGTAGAGCACCCGCGGGTTGTGCGGGTCCATCGTGAGGTCGATGGCGCCGGCCCGGTCGCTCTTGAAGAGGATGTGCTCCCAGGTCCGGCCGCCGTCCTTCGAGCGGTAGACGCCGCGCTCGGCGTTGGTGCCCCAGACGTGGCCCAGGGCCGCGACGTAGACCAGGTCGGGGTTCTGCGGGTGCACGCGAATGCGGCCGATGGCGTGGGTGTCGGCCAGGCCCAGGTGCTGCCAGGTGCGGCCGCCGTCGGTCGAGCGGTAGACGCCGTCGCCGTGGGAGACGTTGCCGCGGATGGCCGTCTCGCCGGTGCCGACGTAGATGACGTTGGGGTCGGACTCGGCCACGGCCATGGCGCCGACGGCGGCGGTGTTGAAGAAGCCGTCCGAGATGTTCTCCCAGTAAGACCCGCCGTCGGTCGTCTTCCAGACTCCGCCGGCGCAGCCACCGAAGTAGAATGTGCCGACCTGCGTGGGGTGCCCCGCGACCGCGACGACGCGCCCGCCGCGGAACGGCCCGATCAGGCGCCACTCCAACGACTCGAACAAGCGGGGATCGACCGGTTCCTTCATGGTGCCACGTGCTGCTGTCATCGGTGTCCTTCCTCCCTGATCGCGGTCGCCCGCCCATCGATGTCCGCGGGCGCCGGTTCC
>DATKRJ010000355.1:0-3964 GCA_035532355.1 Thermomicrobiaceae bacterium
GAGCGGGTCATCGCCGCCACCGGGCTCTCCGACACCTACCCCGAGGAGGAGATGGCCGAGGCGCGGGCGCTCGCGGCGGAGATCGGGGTGCGGCACGTCATGGTGCGCACCGAGGAGCTGACCGACCCGCGCTACGCGATGAACTCGCACCAACGCTGCTTCTTCTGCAAGCAGGAGCTGTACGGCAAGCTGCGGGAGGTTGCGGAGCAGCACGGCATGGCCCACATCGTCGACGGCACCAATGCCGATGACCTGGGCGACCACCGCCCCGGGCTGCGCGCGGCCCGCGAGCTGGGAGTGCGCAGCCCGCTGCAGGAGGTGAGCTTCACCAAGGCCGAAATCCGTGAACTGTCGAGCCAGCTCGGGCTGCGGACCTGGGACAAACCGGCCTTCGCGTGCCTGTCGTCCCGCTTCCCCTACGGCACGCCGATCACGCTGGAGGCGCTGCGCCAGGTGGCCGACGGCGAGCGCGCCGTGCGCCGGCTGGGTTTTCGCGGCTTCCGTGTCCGGCACCACGACGCGGTGGCGCGGCTCGAGGTCGACGTGGCGGACTTCCCCCAGGTTATCGAGCACCACGAGGAGATCGTCGCGGCGCTGCAGGAGGTGGGCTACCGGTTCGTGGCGCTCGACCTGCAGGGCTACCGCCGCGGTAGCCTCAACGAGGTGCTCAGCGACCGCGTGCGCCAAGCGAGCACGCCGATACCGCACGGTGCCGATTGACGTCCCACCACGATCGGCACTGGCGATTGCCAATACGCTGGTTTGCCGGGGTGCGTAAGATGGGGCGCGATTCATCGCGCCCCTACAGGCTAAAATTGCACCTTAGCCTGTGTAGGGCCGAGTGTGAAACCCGTCCACACTACGGGAGCGCGGCCCGTCAGTTCAGGTAGCCCTCCTGCTTCAGCAGCTCAGCATTGAGGATCGAGGCGCCGGCCGCGCCCCGGATCGTGTTGTGGCCCAGGACCACGAAGCGCACGTCGAAGATGTTGCAGGGCCGGATGCGCCCGACCACCGAGGCCATGCCGCGCTCGACGTCGCGGTCCAGGATCGGCTGCGGACGGTCTGGCTGCGCGCGCACCACGATCGGGTGGACGGGCGCCGACGGGAGGTCGAGCTCCTGCGGACGCGCGCGAAAGGCGGCCAGGACCTCCGCCACCGCCTCCGGTGACGCCGAGCGACCGAGCTTGAGCGACACGGTCTCGGTGTGGCCGTCGCGCACCGGGACGCGGGTGCACTGTGCGCTGACGGTCAGGCCGGCATAGCGGAAGCCGTCGTCGCCGTAGCCGCCGAGGAGTTTGCGCGTCTCACTCTCGACCTTCTCCTCCTCGCCACCGATGTAGGGCACCACGTTGTCGATCAGGTCCATCGACGGCACGCCCGGGTAGCCGGCGCCCGAAGCGGCCTGCAGCGTCGTGACCATGGCCTGCTCGATGCCGAAGGCGTCCCAGATCGGCTTGAGCGCCAGCACCAGGTGGATCGTCGAGCAGTTGGGGTTGGCGACGATGAAACCGTCCTTCCAGCCCCGCCGACGGCGCTGGGAGTGGATAACGGCGACGTGGTCGGGATTAACCTCGGGGATCATCAGCGGGACATCCGGGTCCATGCGGGTGTCGCGAGCGTTGGTGAAGACGCGCTTGCCCTCGCCGGCCAGCCGCGTCTCGATCTCGCCGGCGATGCCGCCCGGCAGTGCCGAGAAGACGACGCTGCTGTGGATCGGCTCCTCGAACTGCTGGACGCGCAGGTCCGCGGCCTCGGCCGGTGGGCCGGCACTGACTCGCCAGTCGCAGGCCTCGCCGTAGCGCCGGCCCGCCGAGCGCTCGCTGGCGACCACCTCAGCGACGCGGAACCACGGGTGGCCCTCGAGCAGCTGGATGAAGCGCTGACCGACGCTGCCAGTCGCGCCCAGCACGGCCACGTCGACTCGATCCGACATGGGTCACGTCCCTTTCCGGCACCGCGCCGACGCACAGAGACAAAAAGGCAGAGGCGCCTGCCTCTGCCGGAGGTTCACGGGTTGGATCCGCGCGGCTAGGTGACCGCGCCCGCCCGTGAGCCGGCGGGTCCGGTAGTCAGCTCGTAGTCTGAGCGGACGGCATCTGCGATCGCCACAGCCGGTCTCCCAACGAGTTGCCACCGCGAGTGCGGGCACGTACCCTCTGTATGCGCGTTGGACAGACGGTAGCAGGTCGTTGAGTGTCCGTCAAGCACGAGTGGCGCGCGCCGTGAGCTGACGCGGTGCGTTCGGGGTCGGGAGGAGGGCGGCGGGATGACGACGGGTCGGGTGGGGGTCGCGGTGCTGGGGCTGGGCACGATCGGCACGGCGGTCGTGCAGGCGATGGATGCCCGGCACGATCTGATCGCCGAGCGCTACGGACTGCACCTGGTGCTGCAGGCGGTGCTCGAGCGCGGTCCCGAGCGCGCCGCGCGGGCGGACCTGGCGCCGGATGTGGTCGCGACCGATCTGGCCACGATCCTCAGCGACGACGGCGTGGACGTGGTCGTCGAGGTGCTGGGCCGCGAGCAGCCGGCGGCGGTCCACATGGCGCGCTGCCTGGAGGCCGGCAAGCACGTGGTCACGGCCAACAAGGAGGCGCTCTCCAAGCACTACGGCCACCTCGTCACGCTGGCGCGGGCGCACGAGCGTGCGCTCCTCTTCGAGGCCAGCGTGGGCGGCGGGATCCCGCTGATGGTATCGCTGCGGCAGATCCTAGCGACCAACCGCGTGACCCGGGTGCGCGGCATCGTCAACGGCACGACCAACTACATCCTGAGCCAGATGGCCGAGCTGGACATGCCCTACGAGCGCGCGCTGGCCGAGGCGCAGCGCCTGGGCTACGCGGAGCCAGATCCCACGGCCGACGTCGAGGGCTTCGACGCGAGCTACAAACTGGCCATCCTGGCCTCGATGATCAGCGGCCGCCACGTCCTTCCCGATGACGTCGACCGGACGGGCGTCAGTGGCGTGTCGGCGGACGACGTCGATCGGGCGCGGGCGAATGGTGGCGCCATCAAGCTGATCGCGAGCGCCGAGCTCGACGGGAGGCACCTCGCGCTGCGGGTGGCTCCGACGTTCGTGCCCGGGAGCGAGATGCTGGCCCACGTGGGGGCGAACTTCAACGCGATCGAGCTCGTCGGCGACCGTGTGGGGTCGGTCGTGCTCACCGGCCAGGGCGCCGGGCCGCTGCCGACGGCGAGCGCGATCCTGTCCGACATCGTCGAGGCGGCGCGGGTAGGAGCGGCAGCGACGCCCGCGCTGGGGTAGCCGAGCGGGTGACGCAGCGGTCGTGGTTGGAGCGGGCGGAGGCCAAGTGACGGCGAATCTGGAACCGACGAGGACGCCGACGCGTCCGGCGTTGACGAGCGCGCTCGTGCTCCTGGTAGGACTGGCGCTGGTCGACGTCGTCGGGCACCTGCTGGTGGGCGGCAACTACGGCTATTTCCGTGACGAGCTCTACTACATTGCGGCCGGGCACCACCTGAGCTTCGGCTACGTCGACTTCCCGCCGCTGATCGCGTTGCTGGCGGCGCTGCTCGACCGGCTGGCCGGCGACGGCCTGGTCGCCATCCACGTCGTGCCGGCAATCGCGTCCGGGGTGCTCGTGATCGTCGCCGGGTTGATGGCATGGGAGCTGGGCGGCGGCCGGGCGACGGTGCTGCTCGCGGGGCTCGGGACCGCGGTCGCGGTGGTGTTCCTGGCGACCGGCTCGATCTTCTCGATGGACGTGCTCGACCAGGGATGGTGGGCGCTGGCGGCCTACCTGGTCATCCGGAGAATCCGGCGCGACGATCCACGAATCTGGTTGCTGATCGGCCTGGTCGTGGGAGCGGCGCTCGCCACCAAGCTCACCGTCCTCTTCTTCTGCTTCGGGCTGGTCGTGGGCCTGTTCCTGACGCCGCTGCGGCGCGACCTGCGCACCCCCTGGCCGTGGCTGGGAGGCGTCCTGGCGGCCGCGTTCCTGGCCCC
>DATKRJ010000356.1:0-20086 GCA_035532355.1 Thermomicrobiaceae bacterium
GCACGTGGGCGCTCGTCCGCACCGGCGCGCCGTGCAGGTCGTCCACCTTGCCGCCGATCTCGGCCTCGATCGTCGCGCCTACCCCGGCCCCGACCGCCTGCCGCACCGTCTCCGGGTCGTACATCAGCGCTACCACCGCCGCGCGCGCGCCCTGCCGGATCAGCTCCCGCAGCACCTCGGTGCCGTCGCCCGATGTCCCGGCCCCGGTGTTGTCGGCCACGTCCGCCAGCAGCACCGGCCCGGGGCTCGTCATGGCGTGGACCACCGCCTCGTCGACCGGCACCGGCGTCGCTTGGAAGCCCGCCCGGTGCTCCCAGGCAAACGCCGCCAGTTCGTCGGCGCAGCGGTCTGCTAGCGCCTGGTCGTCGTCGGTCGCGACGTAGGCGCTCATGCCCGTGTCGGGGATGTCGGCGTAGGGGAAGCCGGCCGCGATGGTGGCCGTCAGCACGCCCGGCCGCGCCTCGATGGCGTGGCAGAGCGCCAGCCAGTCCGCCATCGGTGCCCGCCCGCTGAACTGGGCCGGCAGGTTCGCCAGCACCGGGATCTGCCGGAAGGCGTGTCGCGGCCGGATCTCGCCCCGGACGAGCCGCGCCAGCAGGTCCGTCAGCTCGACCGCGCGCTCGTAGACGTCGATGTGCGGGTAGGTGTCGTAGCCGGCCAGCACGTCGACCAGCTCGGGCAGCTCGGTCGAGGTGTTGGCGTGCAGGTCGAGCTCGGTCACGATCGGCATCGCCGGCCCGACGACCGCGCGCACCCGTCGCACGTACTCCGCCTCGCCGTCGTCGATCCCCTCGATCACCATCGCGCCGTGCAGCCCGAGCAGCAGGCCGTCCAGCGGCCCAGTCGCCAGCGCCGCGCGCAGGTCGTCCAGCGTGTCGCCCATCATTTGCTCGAACGCCTCGCGCGTGACCGCGCCGGACGGCATGGCGAAGCAGTGGATCGAGGTGACGAGCTCGATGCCGCGCTCGGCCGCCGCGTCGATGAAGCCGCCGGTGACGGTGCGGGTCCCCCGGTAGCGCTCGATCAGGTCCCGGCCGCGGGCGTAGTCCATGTCCATGAACCGCTGGAGCGTCGCCGGGATCGGCGAGAAGGTGTTCGTCTCGTGGTTGATGCCGCCGGTGAAGAAGCGCATCGGCCCCTGCTCCCTTTCCCTGCCCCATGTGGCGCCGGCCCGTCAGCCGACGACCTCGCCGTAGAGCCGCAGCACGTTCTCGCCCAGGATGCCCTGCACGACGTCGTCGTCGTGGCCGCGGCGCAGCAGTTCCTCGGTGATGCGCGGGAAGCCGGCCACCGTCTGGACCTCGGCCGGCGCGTGCACCGTGCCGTAGAAGTCGGCTCCCAGCCCGACCCCGCGCGGCCCGCATAGCTCGATCAGCTGCTCGATCTGGTCCACTAGCACCGCCACGGTCGGCACCTTGTAGAAGATGGCGCAGGCCACCCCGCCGCCCTCACCGACGCGCCGGAGCGTGCGTGCCCAGGCGTCGTCGCGCAGCCGCGTGTGGGAGACGAAGAGCGGCTTCGTGGCGCGCTCCAGCACCTCCTCGGTGGCCGTCGGCCCCAGGTGCGCCAGGTCGATCAGCATGCGCAGGCGCTCGAGCTCGGCGACTACCTCCTCGCCCAGCGGCGTCAGCCCGCCGGGACGGGCCGCCGTGGAGGAGCCGTCCGCCAGCGGGTTGCGGTTGCTCCAGGTCAGAGAGACGGTCGTCACGCCGAGGCTGCGGAACAGGCGCAGCAGCCGGAGGTCGTGGCCCATCGGGTCGAGCCCCTCGATCCCCAGGATGCCGGCGACCACCCCGTCGGCCTTGGCCCGGCGGATCTCCGCCGCCGTCGTCGTCAGCCGCAGCCGGTCCGGATAGCGGGCCAGCCCCTCGTGGAACGTGGCCAGCATGGCCAGTGCCCGGGGCAGCGTCGCGGCGGCGTACTCCGGACGCACGATGCGGTAGTCGACGTCGAAGGGCGCGGTGAAGACGGCGAAGACCTGGGACGTCACCCCGCCCTCGCCGAGCAGCCGCAGCGACACCTGCCGGTCGCAGCCCGAGTCGGTCGGCCGCTCCGGCTGCCCGTCCTCCCAGCCGCAGGTGCCGTCGGTCAGCCCCATCAGGATGTCGCTGTGAGCGTCGATCACCACGCTCGCCGCGTGGAGCGTGGCCGCGCGCCGTGCCAGAGCGTCGTCGGTGTGCGGATCGCCCATCCCTCGGCTCCTCCCGTTATCGTGTGGTCGTGCTGGTGGGCCGTCCCGGGCATCCTATCCGGGTCCGGCCGCGCGGACAATCCGGCGCTCCGGGATGCCGTACGACCGTGAGATCGCTAGACTATCCCCGATGAACGCCGGCGCATAGCACGTCACCTGCACGCTCGCGGGGGATACAGAGGCATCGCCGCCATGAAGGCCATCAAGGCTGTCAACCTCGCGCTGCGCTTCCTCCTGGAGCTCGCCGCGGTGGTGGCGGTCGGCTACTGGGGGTTCCACACCGGCGGAAGCACCGTCGCCAGGGTCGTGTTGGGTGTCGGATCGCCGGTGCTTATGGCCGTCACCTGGGGCGCATTCGTCGCCCCACGATCCGCGGTGTCCGTCCCGCGCCCGGTCAAGGTCGTGCTGGGGCTGGCGATCCTGCTGCTGGCGGCGGTCGCGCTCGCCGCGGCCGGGCAGCCGGCCATCGCCGTCGCCATCGCCGCGATCGTCGTCATCAACCAGGTACTGCTCGTCCTCTGGCATCAGTAGCGGGGCCCCGGCGACGGGAGCACCACCGTCCGGCACCGTTCTATGGGGAGGTTCGCCGTGGACTTCGACCGCTTCACCGTCAGCCTGCTGGTGCCGCGCCCCGACCCGCCCGAGCAGGACGACGCCACAGCTGGCGCGCGGCAGGACGCCCACCTGTCCCACCTCGCCGACCTGCACGAGGCCGGGCATCTGCTCGCGGTCGGGCCACTGCTCGGGCCGCCGGAACGTGCCTTCCGCGGCCTCAGCGTCTACGCCCTGCCGCCCGACGAGGTGCGCGAGATCACCGGGCAGGACCCGGGCGTGCGCGCCGGGCGCTACCGGTCGGAGATCCTGCCCTGGCTGGTGCCCTCCGGCGCCATGACCTTCTCCCGGACCCGCCTGCCGCGCTCGATGGCCGAGGCGGGGTCCGGCATGCCCTTCGACCGCTTCAGCGTCGAGCTCCTGATCCTGCGCGTCGACGAGCCCCGGCTCGACGCCGTCGCGGCCGACGTGCTCCAGGACGGGCACCTGTCCCACCTGGCGGACCTGCACGACGCGGGTGAGCTGCTCGCGGCCGGCCCGCTGCGCGGCGACGTGCTCCAGGGGCTGGGCATCTTCCGCGTCGAGCCGGAGCGGGCGCGCGAGCTGGCCGGCCAGGACCCGGCGGTGCGCGCCGGCAAGTTCCGCTTCGAGGTGCTGCCCTGGATGGTCCCGGGCGGCGCGGTGGCGTTCGCCCACACCCGCTTCCCCCGCTCGGTCGCCGAGGTCCGCGGCTGAGCGCCGCTTCCGGTTGACCCGCCTCCTCTGCCCCACTACGATGGCCTCACGGTTGGCAACGCGGTGGCCGGCACGGAGAGGGACGAGGCGGCGGCATGCGACTGACCCCCGAGGACGAGCTCACCCTGCGACGGATCGCCTCGCTGGAGATCGCCCCCGACGGCGGGGCCGTGGTCTACGGCGTCGACGAGGCAGACCTGCTCCGCAATAGCCGCGCGTCGCGCCTCTGGCTGCTGCCGACGGACGGCGGTCCGGCGCGCCCGCTCACGCTCGGAGCCGGCGCCGAGCGCGCGCCCCGCTTCTCACCCGACGGTCAGTCGATCGCCTTCGTCGCCGCGACGCCGGGCGGCGAGCGCCTCCTCCTGGTCGGCCGCGCCGGCGGGCGCCCGCGCCATCTGCTCGGCCCCGCCGAGGGCTTCGTTCCCCAGGACATCTACTCCGATCCGCGCTTCGGAGGCTCGCCCGGCTTCGCCTGGTCACCCGACGGGGCCCGCATCGCCTGCCAGTTGCGGCTCGGGCCCGGCTCGCCCGGCGACCTCTCGGTCGAGGGGCCGCGTGACGGCGGCGACCCGTTGGTGGTTACGGAGGTCCTGGAGCGGCGGCGCGGCGGCCCGGCCGTGCGGCTCTGCCTGCTCGACGTCGGGAGCGGCGCCGTCGTCGACCTGGCGACCGCCGAGCGCCCGCTGGCGAACCTCTCCTGGGCGCCCGACGGCCGCAGCCTCTACGCCGTGCGCCGCACGGGCGGGGACATGGGGCAGCCGCGCGCGTTTGAACTGCTCCGCTTTGCCGTCGAGGGCGGCGAGCCGGCGGTCGTGACCGAGTTCACCGGCGCCGCCTTCGCGCCGCGCATCTCACCCGACGGCCGCCGCTTCGCCGTCAGCGCGGCCGGCGGCTCGTTCCACGCGCCCGCGCCGGGGCTGTTCCTGCTGTCGCTCGCGGACGGCGAGCGCCGCTGGATCTCCAGCGACGATCTGACCGAGTACCGGGACCTCGCCTGGACCGCGGACGGCGCG
This sequence comes from Thermomicrobiaceae bacterium, assembly GCA_035532355.1. Taxonomy (GTDB): domain Bacteria; phylum Chloroflexota; class Chloroflexia; order Thermomicrobiales; family Thermomicrobiaceae; genus DASSZN01. Next base: position 4,492 of record DATKRJ010000356.1, read on the forward strand.
GCGCTGCTCGCTGTGGCCGACCGCGGCGCTGCGCGCGGCCTGCTCCGGATCGCGGTCGACACCGGTGTGGCGACGCCGCTCGCGCCCGGCGTGCCCTGGATCGAGATCATGCGCGCCTCGGCCGACGGCTCGACGATCGCCTTCGCCGCGTCGGCCGCGGACGATCCCGGCGACCTCTGGCTGCTGCGCCCGGGACAGGTCGAGCCCCGCCGGATCACGGAGCTCAACCCGCACCTGGCCGGCTTTGAGCTCGGCGCGGGCCGGGCGATCTCCTGGCCCGCGCCCGACGGCACGCCGATCGAGGGCGTGCTGGTGCTGCCGCCGGACGCCCGGCCCGGCCCGGCGCTGCCGCTGGTGGTCAGCTTCCACGGCGGACCGACGGCGCACGTCGGCCTGGGCTGGAACGGTCCGCACCAGGTGTGGGCCGGCGCCGGCTACGCGGTCTTCGCCCCCAACTTCCGGGGCAGTACCGGCTACGGCGCGGCCTTCAGCGAGGGGCTGCGCGGCGACATCGGCGGCAAGCCCTACACCGACTCGCTGGCCGGCGTGGACCACCTGATCGCCGATGGGATCGTCGACCCCGCGCGCATGGCGATCTACGGCCATAGCTGGGGCGGCTACATGACCAACTGGACCGTCACCCAGACCGACCGCTTCCGCTGCGCCGTCAGCTCCGGCAGCATCTGCGACCTCTTCAGCGTCTACGGCACGCGCTACGCGAACGACGTCTGGGAGTGGCGCCTGCTGGGCACACCCTGGGAATCCTTCGAGCAGTACCGGCGCTGGTCGCCGCTGCTTCTGGTGGACCGCGTGACGACGCCGGTGCTCGTGCTCAACGGGGCCGAGGACCGCACCACGCCGCCGACGCAGGGCCTGGAGATGTTCACCGCGCTGCGCAAGCACGGCGTGACGGCCGAGTACGTCGTCTACCCGCGGGAGGGGCACGCGACGGTCGAGCCGGCGCACTACCTGGATCGAGCCGGGCGGATCCTGGAGTGGTTCCGGCGCCACCTGGAGGGCTGAGTGGGCCGGGGCCGGCGGGCGGCGACGGATGGCCGGAACCGGCCGGTTTCCGCGCCGGATCGTCGCAATTGGGGGGTCCGACCGCGCGAGTATTGGTGTACCATTGTTCGAGCGAGCCAGCGCTCCGGGCCCCGAGTTCACGACTGCTCCGCGGTGTGTCCACCGGGCGCCGGGCTTGCTGGCGATCTGGGATAGGCCGTGCATCCCCGCTCTCCGAGCCAGGTGGGCTGGGCTGCGCCCCAGACCGGTCTCAGCGTCTCTGCCGGACGAGCCGCCGGGCGCCACCAGGGCGGCCGGCAGTGACTCTGTCGCTCACGAGAGATCGGTCTGGCGCGCCGCCGGGAGGTGTTGCGCGGAGGATGGGTGGTAGCGTGCGATGAGCGTCACGAATCGATTCTACGGGCCGAACGCCGGATACGTCCTCGAACTCTACGATCGCTACCTGCAGGACCCCGAGTCGGTCGACGCCAGGACCCGGGCCTTCTTCGAGCACTGGACGCCGGAGTCGCTCAACGGCCACGCCGCGGCGACCGCGCCGGCCACGGCGGTTGACGTCCAGAAGATCGTCGGCGCCGCCAACCTGGCCGAGAGCATCCGCGAGCGCGGTCACATGGCGGCCGACCTGAACCCGCTGGGAACTCCGCCCCATGGCGATCCCTCGCTCGACCCGGCGGCCCACGATATCAGCGCGGCGGACCTGGCCTCGCTGCCCGCGAGCGTCGTCGGTGGGCCGGCGGCGCGCGGTGCCGCCGGCGCGGCCGAGGCGATTAGCCGATTGCGGGCGCTCTACTGCGGCACGGCCGGCTACGACTTCGCGCACGTTCAGTCCGCCGAGGAGCGCGCCTGGCTCTACGACGCCGTCGAGACGGGCCGCTTTCGCCCGCGGATGACGCGCGACGAGCAGGTCAACTTGCTCCGGCGCCTGACCGACGTCGACGCGTTCGAGCGCTTCATCCACCGCGCGTTCATCGGCCAGAAGCGCTTCTCGATCGAGGGGACCGACATGATGGTCCCCATGCTCGACGAGATCATCCACGGGGCCGTCGACACCGGCATGGCCGAGGTCATCATCGGCTCGGCCCACCGCGGGCGCCTGAACGTCCTGGCGCACGTGCTGGGCAAGCCGTACGGCAAGATCCTCGCGGAGTTCATGGGGCTCGACCACCGCGAGCCGGCCTCGATGTCCGAGGGCGGCAGCAGCGGCTGGACCGGTGACGTCAAGTACCACATGGGCGCGCGCCGCCCCTCGGGCGAGATCCGCGCCCGGCTGACCATGGCCTCCAACCCGAGCCACCTGGAGTTCGTCAATCCGACCATCGGCGGCATGACGCGCGCCGCCCAGGAGGATCGTGACCAGGCCGGCTCGCCGGTCCAGAGCGTCGACGCCTGCCTGGCGGTGCTGCTGCACGGCGACGCCGCCTTCCCCGGCGAGGGAATCGTCGCGGAGACGCTCAATCTGTCCCGGCTGCCCGGCTACCAGGTGGGCGGCTCGCTCCACATCATCGCCAACAACCAGATCGGCTTCACTACCGAGCCCTGGCAGGGCCGCTCGACCTACTACGCCAGCGACCTGGCGCGTGGCTTCGAGATCCCGGTCGTCCATGTCAACGCCGACGATCCCGAGGCCTGCCTGGTGGCGACCCGCATGGCCTTTGCCTACCGGCAGCAGTTCCACAAGGATTTCCTGATCGACCTGATCGGCTACCGGCGCTGGGGCCACAACGAGGGCGACGAGCCCGGTTTCACCCAGCCGCTGATGTACGCGGAGATCCCACCGCACCCGACGGTGCGCCAGTTGTGGGCGCGGGAGCTCGAGCGAGAGGGCGTCGTCTCGGCGTCCGAGGCCGAGGCGATGGACCAGACAGCGCTGGGCCGGCTGCAGGAGATTCGCCACCAGCTCGCGTCTGGCGAGGCGGCCGACCCGTTCGTCGAGGAGTCCTCCGCGCCGATCATCCGCCTGGTCGAGACGGCCGTCTCGCTGGCCGAGCTCCAGCAGCTCAACCGGGAGATGCACGCGCTACCTGAGGGCTTCCACCTCAATCCGAAGCTGCGCCGGCAGATGCAGCGGCGGCTGGAGGCCGTCGAGGAGGGCGGCAACCTGGATTGGGCGCATGCCGAGGGGCTGGCCCTGGCCTCGATCCTCGCCGACGGCACGCCGATCCGCATGGCCGGCCAGGACATCGAGCGCGGCACCTTCAGCCAGCGTCACCTGGTTTTCCACGACGTCGAGAACGGCCAGACCGCCATTCCGCTGCAGCACATGCCCTCGGCGCGTGCCGCCTTCGCCGTCTTCAACAGCCCCCTCTCAGAGGCGGCGGCGATGGGCTTCGAGTACGGCTACAGCATCGAGGCGCCCGAGGCGCTCGTCATCTGGGAGGCGCAGTTTGGCGACTTCGCCAACGGCGCCCAGGTGATCATCGATCAGTTCATCTCCGCTGCCCGCGCCAAGTGGCATGAGAAGCCGTCGCTGGTCCTGCTCCTGCCTCACGGCTACGAGGGCCAGGGACCCGAGCACTCCAGCGGCCGGCTCGAGCGCTACCTGCAGCTCGCGGCCAACGACAACATCCGCGTCGCCAACTGCACCACCTCGGCCCAGTATTTCCACCTGCTGCGCAAGCAGGCGGGGCTGCTGCGCAGTGCACCGCGACCGCTGGTGGTGATGACCCCGAAGTCGCTCTTGCGCCATCCGTTGGCCGGCTCCCCGCTTGAGAGCCTGGCGGACGGCCACTTCTCCCCGGTCCTCGACGACTCGCAGGCGGCGGAGCGGCGTGAGGAGGTCGTCCGCGTGGTGCTCTGCTCGGGCAAGGTCGTCGTCGATCTCCTGGGCAGCGAGGCGCGCGCGTCCACGCCGCAAGTGGCCCTGGTCCGTATCGAGCAGCTCTACCCCTTCCCGGAGGACGACCTGCGGGCGGTGCTGGAGTCGTACCCGAATGCCCGCGAGGTGCTCTGGCTCCAGGAGGAACCGGAGAACATGGGCGCCTGGCGCTTCCTTCGACCGCGGCTGGAGCGGGTCATCGGGCCGGACCAGCCGCTGCGCTACGTCGGCCGGCCGGAGCGGGCGAGCCCGGCGGAGGGGCTCCATGAGCTCCACGAGATCGAGCAGTCTCGGATCGTGCGCGAGGCATTCGAGGGGGTGCCGGCGGCGGAGCTGAAGACCTACGGAGTGAAGCATGCCGACTGAGATTCGCGTGCCACAGCTCGGCGAGTCGGTCGTCGAGGCTGTGGTCGGGACCTGGCTGAAGAAGGAGGGCGACCCGGTCCAGCCGGGCGACGCCCTGGTCGAGCTCGAGACCGATAAGGTGAACGTCGAGATCACCGCCGAGCAGGGCGGCGTACTGCAGCAGATCCTCAAGCCGGAGGGCGAGACGGTCGGCGTCGGTGAGGTCATCGGCGCCATCGCCGAGGGCGCGGGCGCCGCGGTCCCGGCTCCGGCCGCGCAGCCGTCGGCTGCCGCCGCGGCCGCGGGTCCGACTCCGACCCCGACGGTGCCGGCAGCTCCGGCCCCAACGGCGCCAGAGCCCGTGGGGGCGGGCCCCCGCGCCACGCCGGCCGTGCGGCGGCTGGCCGCCGAGCACGACGTCGATCTCAGCCAGGTGCCGGCCGGCGGCGACGGCGGGCGCGTCACCCGCGAGGACGTGCTCGGGTACGTTCAGCGCCTGCGCCAGCCGCAGCCCGCGGCGCCGGCTGCCAACGGCGTGGGCGCGGTTCCGCCGCCCGCTCCGGCCGCCCGGCCCGCGGCGCCTGCAACGGCTGCCCCGACACCCGCCTTCGAGGTGGCGACCGACGGCCGGCGCGAGGAGCGGATCCGCATGACCCGCCGGCGCCAGACGATCGCCGAGCGGCTGGTCGAGGCGCAGCACACCGCCGCCATGCTCACGACCTTCAACGAGGTCGATATGAGCGCCGTGATGGCGCTGCGCGCCCGGCGGCGCGACGCCTTCAAGGAGCGGCACGGTGTCGGCCTGGGCTACATGTCCTTCTTCACCAAGGCCGCAGTCGGTGCGCTCAAAGCCTTTCCCAACGTCAACGCCGAGGTCCAGGGCAACGAGATCGTGCGCAAGCACTACTACGACGTCGGCATCGCGGTCGGAACCGAGGAGGGCCTGGTCGTGCCCGTCGTGCGCGACGCCGACCGGAAGTCCTTCGCCGAGATCGAGCGCGAGGTCGCCGACCTGGCCACCAAGGCGCGCGAGCGCCGGTTGGCGCTCGAGGAGTTGATGGGCGGGACCTTCACCATCACCAACGGCGGCATCTACGGCTCGCTGCTCTCGACGCCGATCCTCAACCCGCCCCAGGTGGGCATCCTCGGCATGCACAAGATCGAGAAGCGGCCGGTCGTGGTCGGCGACCAGGTCGTGGTGCGGCCGATGATGTACCTGGCGCTCTCCTACGACCACCGCGTGGTGGACGGCAGCGAGGCTGTCCAGTTCCTGGTGCGGGTCAAGGAGTTGATCGAGGACCCGGAGACGCTGCTCCTCGAGGGGTAGCCGGCCGGGATTCGTCGCCGGGGTAGGCTGGAGACGCCATTTCGACTCGTAGGGGTGCGATTGTGGTCTTTGACAACATACGTCGGTACCACGGCCGCTCGCCCGTGCTCCGCACCACCCACGCTCCCAGCCCCTTCAGTGGGCTTCGTCTTGTTAGCGCGGCGACTTTAGTCCCGCGCGACGCTGCCGGCCATCGCGGCTCGATGCGCTGGCCGCCGTATACCGGTTCTATTCGTCAATGACCATCATCGCGCCCAGGCCGCTGGCAGCGGCCACGGTGGGACGTTCCGTTCAGGTGGCCGGGGATGCCGGCCACCTTTCTCGTGTACTTCACTCGGCGTTGTAGAAGAACGGCGGAGCGCACCGCTCCGCGCGGAGGGACTACCACAGACATGCCGGTCACCGAGGAGCGAGCGATCACGACGGACGACGGGGCGCGCATCGCCTACGAGGTGCGCGCCGAGCCGGGCGCGGGCGAGCCGATCCTCGCCCTGCACGGCGTGCTCGTCGGCACCTCGAACTGGATCCACCAGATGCTGCGCCTGCCCCAGTTCCGCTGGATCGCCCCGTCCCTGCGCGGCCACGGCCAGAGCGCGCCGGCCGGCGAGCATCCGACGATCGAGCGTGCCGCCCTGGATGCCCTGCAGGTGCTCGACGCCGAGGGGGTCCGGCGGGCCGTCGTCGTCGGCAACTCCCTCGGCGCCACCGTCGGCCTCGCCCTGGGGCTGCTGCGGCCGGAGCGGACGCGGGCGCTCGTGCTGGCGGAGCCCTCCATCCCGTCGCTGCTATCGGATGAGGGCGGAGACCGTCTCATGAGCGCGGCCAACCGGGCGCGCGTGATGCTCGCCGAGGGCCGGATCGACGACGCCCTCGACCTCTTCCTGACCCCGCGCGTCGGCGCCGACTGGCGGGACAAGGTCGGCCGGCGGCGGCTGGCCGAGTGGCGCCACAACGTGCTCTCGACTCCGGCCTGGTTCGACGCGGTGCAGGAGTTCTATCCCGGCCCCGGGCCGCTGGCCGCGCTCGAGGTGCCGACGCTGCTGGTCTACGGCAGCGGGACTCAGCCGGAGTACCGCGAGCTGACCGAGGCGGTGGCCGAGGCGGTGCCGGCGGCCGAGCTCGTCGAAGTCCCCGGCGCCGGGCACGGCGTCCCGGCCGACAACCCCGACGCCTTCAACGCGCTGCTGCTCGACTTCCTCGCCCGCATCGGCGTGCCGGTGTAGCACCCGGCACGGCGGCGCCCGGCAGCATTCCCGACGGAGGTGGACGATGGCCCGGCTGCTCTACTCGGCGGCGATGTCGCTCGACGGCTTCATCGCCGGCCCGGGCGGCGACGCGTCCTGGATGATCCCGTACCTGGGGCCCAACCCGACCGTGGACGCGCTCGTCCCTCAGATCGGCGCGCTCCTGGTCGGCCATCGCACCTTCCGCGGCGACGACCCCTACAAGGGAACCGAGGCGGAGGGCAAGGCTTTCGGCGGCGCCTGGGACGGGCCGCAGTTCGTGCTCACCCACCACCCGCCGAGCGTCCCGGTGCCGGGAGTCACCTTCGTCGGCGACCTCGCGAGCGGCGTCGCCGCCGCCCGCGCCGCCGCCGGGGCGCGCTACGTCAACGTCCTCGGCGCCTCGATCGCCCGCCAGTGCCTGGAGGCCGGCCTGCTCGACGAGATCCTCGTCAGCGTCTTGCCGATCATGCTCGGCGACGGCGTCCGGCTGTTCGGCGTCCCGGGCGGGAGCACCGTCCGGCTCGAGCGTGTCGGCCTGACCCACGTGCCACAGGCAACGAACCTCTGGTTCCGCGTCCTCCGCTGAGCGTTGCGGGCCGCTCCCGCCGACCCGCGGTTGCGCGTTGCTCGATCCGGGATACAATCCAGACCACTGACCGAATGTCTGGACCGAACCCGCCCCGCGGGAGCGCTCGCCGCCTCGAGCACGTGGCCAGACCGCCGCGGGTGCGCCCTGCGCGCGGCGACGATGATGTCGGCGAGGTCAGCCGACCGTTCGGGAAACGAACCGGTGCACGCCCCGGGGCGGGCGTGAGAGGAGGGGATGTGGTGGAACGCATGACGGGGGGCCAGGCGCTGGTCGCGGCCCTCACGCGCCAGGGCATCGAGACCATCTTCGCCCTGCCCGGCGTCCAGCTCGACTGGGCCTTCGACGCCCTCTACGACTCCCAGGACACCATCCGGATCGTCCACACGCGCCACGAGCAGGCTACCTCCTACATGGCCGACGGCTACGCCCGCACCACCGGGCGCGTCGGCGTCTGCCTGGTCGTGCCGGGACCGGGGCTCCTCAACGCCTCGGCCGGGCTGGCGACGGCCTACTCGTGTAACTCGCCGGTGCTGTGCATCGCCGGGCAGATCCAGTCGGACCTGATCGAGCGGGGGCGGGGGATGCTGCACGAGATCCCGCACCAGCTGGAGATGGTGCGCAGCGTGACCAAGTGGGCGGGACGGGCGATGGCGCCGGGGGAGGTGCCGGGGCTGGTGGCGGAGGCGTTTCGCCAGTTGGGGACGGGCCGGACGCGCCCGGTCGAGATCGAGATCCCGCCCGACGTGCTGCAGGCGCAGGCCGACGTCGCGCCGGCGGACGTCGTGGGCGCGCCGCAGCGGCCAAACGGCGACCCGGACCTGCTCGAGGCGGCCGCGAAGGCGCTCGGCGAGGCGAAGAGCCCGATCATTTTCGTCGGTGGTGGGGTGATCTCGGCCGGGGCCAGCGAGTCGCTGCGCGAGCTGGCCGAGCTGCTGCAGGCACCGGTGGTGATGACCTCGAACGGTAAGGGGGCGCTGTCGTCGCGCCACTACCTGGCGCAGAACACGGTCGGCGGCCGCACGCTGCTGCCCGAGTCCGACGTGGTGCTCGTCGCCGGGACCCGCTTCGTCCCGGGCATGAACCAGAACTGGGGCCTGCGGCCCGATCAGACCGTCATTCAGCTCGACATCGACCCCGAGGAGGTCGGCCGCAACGTGCCGGTCGCGATCGGCATCGTCGGCGACGTCAAGCAGGGCCTCGGCGAGCTGGCCGAGCGGGTGCCGCGCCACAACCGCAAACGTGACTCGCGCCAGGAGGAGCTGGCCGGCCTCAAGGAGCGGATCGACGACCTGCTGTTCGAGGTCCAGCCGCAGGCGTCGTTCGCCCAGGTACTCCGCGAGGAGCTGCCGGAGGACGGCATCCTGGTCAACGAGAGCACCCAGGTCGGCTACTGGTCGAACCTGGGCTTCCCGGTCTACCAGCCACGCACCTTCCTGACCTCCGGCTTCCAGGGGACGCTGGGCTACGGCTTCGCCACCGCGCTCGGCGCGCAGGTCGGCAACCCGGACAAGCACGTCGTCTCGGTGAACGGCGACGGCGGCTTCATGTACAACGTCCAGGAACTGTCGACCGCGGTGCGGCACAACATTCCACTGACGACGGTGGTCTTCAACGACAACGCCTACGGCAACGTGCGCCGGATCCAGAAGCAGTCCTTCAACGGTCGCACCATCGCCTCGGACCTGCTCAATCCCGACTTCGTCAAGCTGGCGGAGTCGTTCGGCATGGAGGGGATCCGGGCCGGGGGGCCGGAGGAGCTGCGGACGGCGCTGCAGCGGGCGATGAAGAACGGCCACCCGGCGCTGATCGAGGTGCCGGTCGGTGAGATGCCGAACATGTACCACATCACCCGGGGCGGCGCGGTCCGGCGCTGAGCGCCGGCTCCCGATAGGACGGCTCAACGACGAGAGGCGGGTCAGCGCCCGCCTCTCGTGCCCCTCATCCCCAGCCGGCGACGCCGCGATAACCGCTTTCCCCGCGCGACGTCGCTGCCCCACGCGCTTTGACCCGGGACGCCCACGACGCGCCGGGCGGCGCGTCACGATCGTTCCCCACGGGTCACCACCACCAGCGCGGTCGCCTGGCCGGCGCGGAGTCGAGCCGCCGCTCGTCCGCTTCCGGTGCCCACCGGCACCGGCCGCATCGGTTCGGCTCGTCGGCGACGGTCGGGGCCCTTACGGTGCCGTCCGTCGTCTACCGACCGGCCTACTCTACCCGCCGCCGCGCGTCAGGCCCGTGACACCGGACCGCCTGGACGTTACAGAAACGTGACAGCTCGGGCGCGGTTGCGGGTGTTGGTGCGCCACAGGACGTAGGGGCCGGCTCCCTGGGCAGGCCAAGGGGATCCGGATCGACCGAGACCGGGCGGCCACGGGTCCCGCCCCTGCCTTGGGGTCAGCATGCCGGTCTCCCGCGTCAAACCTGATGATGACGACCGGCCGAGGTGGCCGAGGGGTGGGTCTCGGTCAGCTCGACTGGGCCGGTGGCTCCGGCGGGCGGGGCAGCGCCCCGCGTGCGCTCTGGGTACTCTGCGTGCCCTGCGTGCTCTGCTGCGCCGCGCGGAAGGCGCGCAGCCCGCGACCGACCAACCTGCCGGCCGAGCGGGCACCACCTTCCGGCAGCAGGGCGCCGGGCGCGCCGCTCTCGGCGAGGCGTCGGGCCAGCCGTGTCGTCTCCTGGAGGTCGGCCTCCACCTGCTCGCGGGACAGCCCAACCGCGGCCAGGTGCTCCTCAGCTACCTCCGGCTGGACATGGTGGAGCGCCATCGACACCGTGGCGAACATCCCGAGCAGTCCGTCGAAGCGCCCCAGCATCGGAACGAGTCCCGGCAGCAGGTCGATCACCGGCAGCCCCCGGCCGAGCACGCCGACCAGCGGTTGCCGCTGGGCCGCCGACATGCGCGTGTCCGCGGCCAGCCGGGCTACCAGCTGGGCGTAGCGCGGCAGGCGCCGCGCGATCCCGACCAGGATCTCCCGGACGCTCTCGTCGCCCTGCTGCTGCACCGTCTTGCTCCTCCCGGCCGCTCGGTTGTCACTGCCGGCTACGATTCTAACCCGCGCCAAGCCCACCGTCGCCGGGTGGCGGACCTCATTCGCCGAGCTCGGGCCAGATCGCCAGCAGGACCCGCTCGGCGTCGTGGCGGATCAGCCGGTCGGTCGAGGCGAAGCTTCCGGTGAGCAGGCGGGGCACCAGCGTCCGCAGCGCGTCCAGGTCCGGCCGCACCGGCGTCGCCTGCTCGGCCGCGTAGCGGGCAACCAGCTCCGCCGGATACTCGCCGGTGTTGACGACGACGGCGTCGACCCGCCGGCCCAGGTAGCGGTGGACCTCGCGCACGAAGTCCGAGGCGCTGAACTCGTCGGTCTCCCCGTGCTTGGTCATCACGTTGCAGACGTAGACCACCTCGCCGTCGCAGGCGCGGATCGCCTCGGGGACGCCGTCCACCAGCAGGCAGGGGATGACGCTGGTGTAGAGATCACCGGGGCCGATCAGTACGCGCTCCGCGCGCTCCAGCGCCTTGCGCGCCCGCGTCGTGACCGCCGCCGGCCCGTCGAGGTACACCCGCGCGATCGGCAGGATCGGCCGGTCTACCGGGCGGTCGATGGCGGTTTCGCCGCGGACGACGGTGCCATCGCTCAGCTCGGCGCAGAGGGTCGCCTGTTCCAGCGTGACCGGAATGACGTGGCCCGCGGTGTTGAGGACCTCCTCGGCATCCTCCAGCGCCCCCAGCAGGTCTCCGTCGTTGAGGTCCTGCAGCGCGTGCAGGATCAGGTTGCCCAGCGAGTGGCCGCCGACCACGCCGTTCGGCGAGTCGGGGAAGCGGTAGCTGAAGATCTCACCCCAGAGCTTGCGGGAGCGGGAGAGCGCGACCAGCGCCTGCCGCAGGTCTCCGAGCGGCAGCGGACGGCCGAACTCATCGATCAGCATGCGCGACGACCCGCCGGAGTCCATCATCGTCACGATGGCCTGCAGGTGTGTGGCGACCTTGCGCAACTCCGAGAGCATGGTGAAGGAGCCGGTGCCGCCACCCAGGGTGACCACTCGCTCGTGAATCGACCGCTGCATCTGTCGAGCCTGCCCCCTCCCGCCCGGGGCCCGCGGTCCCTGTCGGACCGCCGACATCTCCCGCCCCCGGCGATGTTCGGCCCCATTATCTTCCAGAGCGGAGCAGTCCGTGCGATACTTCACGGTAGCCATCGGTCACGCTCCTCGTCGACGGCGAGTCCCGCCCGGTCAGGTGTTCCCCCGGCGGCGTCTCGGGCGTTGTCGTGTTAGGCGGTTCCCCACCAGCGGCGGCCTCCGATGAATGCGAGGCACGTCGTGGGGAGAAGGTCGTCCAGCTGGATCCAGGAGGTCGTGTCATGCGAGGCCGTGCCGGGTTGGTTCTGGCAGTCGTCATCGCGCTCTTCGCGCTCGCCCCCAGCGTCGCGCTGGCGAGCAGTGACACCGGTCCCGACCGCGTCTACTTCCCGCAGACCGGCCACTACCTGAGCTACGGCTTCCTGGACTACTGGCGGCACAACGGCGACGTCGTCACCTTCGGCTACCCGATCAGCGAGGAGATCCAGCAGAACGGCCTGGCGGTGCAGTACTTCGAGCGAGCCGTCTTCGAGTACCACGCCGACGCGCCGGCCGGCTGGACGGTCCAGCTGCGCCGTCTGGGCGCTACGCAGACCGCCGGCCTGGTCACGACGGCCCCCTTCGCGTCGCACAACGGAGTCTCCGACAGCAGTTGCGACTTTTACCAGCAGACCGGCCACGACCTCTGCAACGGCTTCCGCACCTACTGGCAGGCCCACGGCGGGCTGGCCATCTTCGGCTACCCGATCAGCGATGAGTTCGTGCAGAACGGGCTCACCGTCCAGTACTTCGAGCGGGCGCGCTTCGAGTATCACCCGGAGCACCGGGGAACGCCCTTCGAGGTTCAGCTGGGGTTGCTCGGTGATACCGCCGCGGCCCGGGACCACGTCCCTATGGCGTCGGTGCCAAAGTCGTCGACCGTCGCCATCTACGACGCCAGCCTGTGGGCGCCGGCCACGCCCGCCGACGTGACCACCCCGCCCCCGGGCGCGCCGACCAACCAGGCGAAGTGGATCGAGGTCGATCTGACCAACCAGTACATGCGCGCCTGGGAGTACTCGACCAAAGTCTACGGCGAGTACGTCTCGACCGGGATCGCCGCGCATCCGACGCCGACCGGCACGTTCCACATCTTTGAGAAGCTGCCCTACGACGACATGACCGGCGGGCTGGCCGGCACGGCAGACTACTACTACCTGCCCAACGTGCCGAACGTGATGTACTTTCTCGACGGCGGCTACGCCTTGCATGGCACCTACTGGCACCACAACTTCGGGCACGTGATGAGCCACGGCTGCGTCAACATGACCATCCCCGGCTCGGCCTGGGTCTACAACTGGGCGCCGCTGGGCACTACCGTCTGGATCCACTACTGAGAGCCGAGTCAGCGCCGGTTGCAGTGGGGCGTCACCGTTCCCGGCAGGCACCCGGCGCGAGATGTCGGGGCGCAGTTGCCCCGGGACATGCGCTTCACGGTGGTTGGTGCCGGGAGTCGGGCTCTTGCCCGCGCCACCGGCGCGGGCAAGCCGGCACGCAGTGGCCGGTGCGGAGGATGGCACGTGCGATGAGCAACGAGCGGGACGACGACGCGATACTCACCGTCGTCGGCAAGAACGTGGCGCTTGGCCCGCTCCGCCGCGACCTGCTCGCAACCTACCATCGCTGGAACAACACGGTCTCGACGAGCCGTACCCTCGGCCTGTCCTGGCCTACCACCATCGAGCAGGAAGCCGAGACCTACGAGCAGCGAGTCGCGTCGGCCAACAGCACCTACTTCACCGTCTACGAGGCGGCGGCGCGACAGCCCATCGGCGTGACGTACCTCTACGAGATCGATCACCGACATCGCCGCGCCACGTTCGGTATCACGATCGGAGACGCACCGAACCGCGGGAAGGGCTACGGAACCGAAGCCACGCGGCTGGTGTTGGACTACGCCTTCACGTCACTGGGCCTGTCGAATGTCATGCTCACGCTGTTGGAGTTCAACATCGCCGGGTACCGGGCCTACCAGAACGCGGGGTTCCGCGAGTTTGGGCGCCGCACGCGCTGCAGCTTCATGAACGGCCGTCTGTGGGACCTGATCTACATGCAGGCGCTCGCCGATAATTTCGTCGACGCGGACGAAACGTCGAGTAGAACCGCGAGCCCCACCGCCCAGTAGCGGCGGCCGTGGCCGCGGCAAGCTTATGTGGTGTGGACCGGGCTCATGGTCACCCCCCTATGAACTGCTGGTAGAGGAAGTAGACGCTGACCGCCGCCAACAGCGCGGCCGTGCCCCAGCCGGCCGCCGTCAGGAGCGGGCCGATCCGGTGGCCCCGCATCACGTGGCAGTTGCACGCGATCGGCAGCAGGAAGACCAGGCTGATCGGGGTGCCGAGCCCGCCGACGATCCGCGAGACGAACAGGAGCCGCATCGGCGCCACGCCCAGGACCGAGCGGCGACCCCCAGGGCGACCGACGCGCCCAGGGCCGCGTAGAAGCGCCGGGCCTGGCCGACCTGCGGCGACGGCCCCCGATGCCAGCCGAGCTCCTCGCCGAGGATGTACCCCGTGGTTGCCGCCAGCACCGGGACGGCCAGGACCGCCGGGGCCAGCAGGCCGATCGCCAAGATGTCCGCGGCGAGCGGCCCGGCGATCGGCGTCAGCGCCCGGGCGGCCTGCTGCGCCGCCTGCACGGACGGGTGGTGTTCCCCGAGCGTGGCGCCGGTGCTGGCGAACAGCATCCCGAAGCCGCTGTCGCGCCGCTCACCAGGTGAGCCCCTCCGGATGCTCTCCGGGATGCCGGCTCACCTGAATGGCGCGCCCGGCGAGCCGACCGAGCCAGACCGGCAGCAGGACTCCGATGGCCATCCACGCAAACGCCTCGAGTGTGAGGCTGAGGGGCGTCTCCTCCGCCCCGGGCGTAGCGGCCGTCGCGTACGCGCCCCAGGCGGCCATGGTGATCCACTGGATGACCACGGCCCCTAGCCAGATGAGCCACACGTGCCGCGGCCGCAGCCACAGGCCGACGGCGAATGCCACCACCGGGAGCGGCAGCATAGGGAGCATGCTCTCTGCTTTGTCCGCCTGATAGACCACCCAGCTGATCGGAGCAACCAGGATCAGCAGCGGCAGCCAGTGTTCACGGGCGGCTTGCTTCAGCCAGGCCCACACGCGTTGAGAGACGGTCATACGACGCCTCCAATCCCGTTGTGCGACGAGTGTGCGCCGCCCGCTGTGACAGTCGCGACATCCGCGACGATGCGGCCGTGTCAGATACGCGACAAACCGCTTTCACCGTGTTCCCGCACCCACTGGCAGCGGGACGTGGCGGTAGGTGGCCCGGTCAAGCGAGCGTGAATGCGAACGCGCTCGCACTACTTCTACGACCCGGACGGAAACCCCTCGGGTCCCTGTCACTATGACCCGAGGCGTGGCCCTTTACGGCGCTTCGGCGCCCAGCCGGCGCGAGCGCCGTCCCGCCGCGGGGCGTGGACGAGTGGCGCGGCCTGGGCCACAATGCGCTCGGCTCGCGTGACCATCACGCGAATACGCGAAGGGATGAGGGACGATGGCCAGCAGCGCGCTCACGCAGGATCTGATCCGCAAGGACCAGGCGTACATGCTCCATCCGGTGTCGAACCTGCGGCAGCTACAGGAGCTCGGGCCGCTGGTGATGGCCCGCGGCGAGGGTGTCTACCTGTGGGATACCGACGGCAAGCGCTACATCGACGCCTTCGCCGGCCTCTGGAACGTCAACGTCGGCCACGGCCGCCGCGAGCTGGCCGAGGCGATGCGGGTCCAGGCCGAGGAGCTCGCCTTCTGCCCGACCTTCTTCGGGCTGGCGACGCCGCCGGTGATCGAGCTCTCCGCTCGCCTGGCGGACCTCTTCCCCGGCGATCTTAACCACTTCAACTTCACCTCGGGCGGCGCCGAGGCCAACGAGACGGCGATCAAAATCGCGCGCTACTACTGGCACCTGCGCGGCAAGCCCGACAAGATCAAGATCCTGTCGCGCATGATGGCCTACCACGGCATCGCCATGGGCGCGCTCGCCGCCACCGGCATCCCCGCCTACTGGCAGGGTTTCGGACCGCGCACGCCCGGCTTCGTCCACCTCACTGCTCCCTACCAGTACCGCAACGGCGAGGGGATGAGCGAGGACGAGTTCGTCGACTCACTGGTGCGCGAGCTCGAGGAGACCATCGCCCG
>DATKRJ010000357.1:0-9378 GCA_035532355.1 Thermomicrobiaceae bacterium
AGAAAGGCAGCACGTCGGCCACCGCGTGCAGGTTCCGCTGCTCGGTCTCGGTCAAATCCGCCACCGCGACCCCCGTCCGTGGAGCGCGCCGCCGGCGCGCCGCCGCCTTCACCGGTACCCGAACTGTTCGCTGGAGATCCCTCCTCACACTAGGGCATCCAGCGGCCCATCGTCAATCCCGCCCGCAGCCTCCGGCCGGGCGGGGACGGTGGAAGCTGGGAGGTGGTAGCCGATGCGCGTCGCCGGTGTCGTCGCGGTCCTGGTGATCCTGGTGCTCGCCCTGGCGCTGACGGTGGTGCCGGTCGAGGTCCCGGCGCTGGGCGACCTCCGGCTTGGCTGCACGGTGGGGATCACCGGCACCCAGGCCAGCGTGAGCGCGCGTGGGCTGCTGGCCGGGCGGGTCTGCCGACGCGTGCTGGACGGAACCTGGGGCTATGCCCGCGAGGAATCGGGGCCGGCCGCGGGCGCGGTCGTGGTCTGCTCGGAGTCCTACCAGTTCGGCTCGGTCGCCGTACGCGATGAGGGGCTGCTGAAGCTCGTGGGTCGCACGCTATGCACGGGTCTGGCGATCGCCGGCAGCTGAGGCCGTGACGGCGCCGTTGAGCCGGGCCGATGACGGCCGCGACAAACGTTCGAACGGGTGGGAGCCATGCTCGACGCCGGGGGACTCGACAGCCTGATCGGCCGCAGCTTCAAGGGGTACCGGGTCACGCGCTTCGTCGCGCGCGGCGGCATGGGCATGGTCTTCGAGGGACTCCAGGAGTCCCTCAACCGCCCGGTCGCCATCAAGTTCCTCTACCCGCACCTGAGCGACAACGAGGGCCTGCGCGATCGCTTCCAGCGCGAGGCGCTGGCCGCCGCCCGGTTGAGCCACCCCAGCATCGTGCGCGTCATCGACTTCGGCGTCGACGGCCTGCTCTACTACATGGTGCTGGACTTCGTCGCCGGGGAGAGCCTGCGCGACCTCCTCACCCGCGAGCACGGTGCCGGCCGCGTCCTGCCGCGGGAGACGGTCGTGCGCGTCCTGCGGGAGATCGGCGGGGCACTGACCTACGCCCACGGGCTGGGCTTCGTGCACCGCGACGTCAAGCCCAGCAACATCATGCTAACCCGCGAGGGCCACGCGCTCCTGGCCGACTTCGGCGTGGTCAAGATCCTGGGCGAGAGCCAGTTGACTTCCACCGGCATGCTGGTGGGCACGCCCGAGTACATGGCCCCGGAGCAGGCGAGCGGGGAGACGGAACTGGGCGCGGCCGCCGACCAGTACTCGTTCGCGGTGGTCGCCTACGAGATGCTCGTCGGGAGGGTGCCGTTCCAGGGGGCGACGCCGCTCGGCATCATCCGCATGCACCTGACCGACCCGCCGCCCGCGCCGAGCACGCTCCGCCCGGACTTCCCGCCGGCCGTGGAGGCCGTGCTGATGCGTGGGCTGGCCAAGGACCCGGCCGCACGCTACCCGACCGTCGACGCGTTCGTCGACGACCTGGTCGGGGCGATGGAGCAGCGCGAGGCCGGCACCGGCCTGCCAAGCCAGGCCGTGGCCCCGCCCACCGTCGCCGACGCCGCGTTTGTGGCGACGGCTCCGGCCACGCCGGCACCGTCTCCGCTGCCGATCCAGCCGGTTCTCCCGGTCGAGACGGGCCCCGACGACGCGCCGACGAGGCCGGTCGTGCCCGAGCCGGCGCGCGCCGGGGGCGGCAGCCGGCGCTACGCCCTCGGCGCCGGGATCGCGGCGCTCGCGCTGGTCCTGGCCGCCGGAGTGCTGCTCGCCAAGGGCGGCCACTTCGGCGCCGGCGCATCGATCCCCACGCCGGCCCCGACGGCGGCGGTCGCCGCCGCGCCCACGGCCACGCAGCCCGCGGCCGCCGTGCCCGCCCCCACGGCCGTCCCGACGCCGACCGCCATCCCGGCGGCCGCGCCGACGCCGACCGCCGCCTACAGCGGTGGCGCGCCCACGCCCACGCCGGCGCCTACCCCTGCGCCCACGCCGGCACCCGGCGGTCACGTCATCGCCACGATCCCGGTCGGCGCGAACCCACAGTCGGTCGCGGCCGACGACCAGTCGGTCTGGGTCACCAACGGCAACGACCACACGGTCTCGCGGATCGACCCCGCAACCAACAAGGTGGTGGCGGTCGTCTCGCTCGGATCTGCCGCTCCCTCCTACATCGCGCCGTCACCGGGCGCGGTCTGGGTGGCGGCGGGCCCAAACATCCTGCGCATTGACGCGCTGACCGACAAGGTCGTGGCGACGATCGCGGGGGGCACCTCCATCGGCGGCCTGCTGTCGGCCGACGGCTCCATCTGGGCCGCCGACTACGGCGCTGGCATGGTCGACAGGATCGACCCGCAGACTAACCAGATCGTGGTCCACATCCCGGTCGGCAAGCGTCCGCTCAAGCTGACCGCCACCACCAACGGGATCTGGGTGGACGACACCTACAGCAACAGCATCTACCGGATCGACCCGAGCACGAACCAGGTGGCCGGCTCGAAACAGGTCGGGAGCACCTCTGCCGGCGACCTCGCCAGCGGCTACCAGGCGGTCTGGGCGGTCACCTACCAGCACGACACCCTCTACCGTGTCAACCCGGCGACGTACGCGATCGAGGCGGCGATCCCGGTCGGTCAGGAGACGGTCGAGGTGACGACCGGCTACAACGCGGCCTGGGTCACCACCGCGGGCAACCAGCTCGTGCGGATCGACCTCGCCACGAACTCCGTCGCGGCCACCATCCCGGTCGGCGCCAACCCGCTGGGGGTCGCCGCGGGCGCGGGGTCGATCTGGGTCGTCAACGCGCGCGACAACACGGTCGCGCGCATTCAACCGTGACCAATCCAGCCCGCCGCGCATCCGACCGGGCTGAGCGGTCCGGCGATCACTGCCGAGAGGAGCGTACGATGGCCACACCGCCCGCGTCCGACACCGCCCTCCCGACGGCGACGCTCACGGAGCGCAACGTCGAGGTCGTGCGCCAGATGATTGCCGACCTGAACGCGCACAACCTCGCCGGGATGCTGGCCAGCTACGACGAGGACATGGAGTGGCTCGACCTGCCGATGGAGAAGCCGATTCGCGGCAGGCAGGCCGTCGGCGCCTTCCTGGCGGAGCTACTGGACGTTTTCCCGGACCTGCGCTACGAGCCGATCCGAATCATCGGCGACGGCGAGCACGTGGTCGTGCAGTTCGAGATGTACGGTACCCACCGCGCCACCTACGCCGGCCTGCCGGCGACGGGCAGGCAGATCACGATTCCGTCGGTCAGCGTGATCACACTGCGGGACGGGAAGATCCTGAGCGACCACTGCTACTTCGACAACGCCATGATCCTGCGCCAGATGGGGCTCATGCCGTCGCTCGAGACGACCTTCTCGCCTCCCGGACGGGCCGTGCTCTGGCTCGCCGTGAAGCGCCGGCAGGCCGCCGTGGTAGTGGGGGCCGCGCTCCTACCGGTGCTCCTGTCCCGCGCCATCCGGGGGTGGCGCACGGGACTCCCGGGGCCGGACCGCCCCGTGGCCCCGCGCGGACGCGGGCATTGACAGCGGAGGGGGGCGCCCCTATAGTGAGCTTGTCCTGGTCCAACACACCGCAACAGGCGGATGCTACCTGTCTGTCCGAAACCGGAGGGCACCGCAGCAGCGTATCCGCATCGACCTATTCCTGAGGCACCGCGGCCCGGGCGTCGCGACCGCTGGGCGATACGGTGACGCCAACGCGACTGGAGAAGAGCGATGGCAACCAGATCAACAGATGCCGGTGAGCCGCGCTACGACGCGGTCGTGATCGGCTCAGGGGCCGCCGGCCTGACCTGCGCCACGCGGCTGGCGCAGGACGGACTGCGTGTCCTGCTGGCCGAGAAGAACGACTGGGTCGGCGGCTACTCGCACGGCTTCTCCCAGGACGGGTTCTACTGGGACCATGGCGGCCACATTTTCCTGGCCTACCGCCTGGGCGCTCAGGCGCGCGAGGTCTTCCAGCGCCTCGGCCTCGAGCAGCGGCTCGAGATGGTCCCCGACCAGCACGACTACCGCTGCGTCTTCCCGGACGAGGCGCTCGCGATCCCGGCGGACATCTCGGCGGCGGCCGACACCTTCGCCCAGCGATTTCCGGAGGAGCGCGACGCGATCGCCCGGGTCCTGCTCATCATGGAGAGCATGATCGACGAGGTCGATCGCTTCGTCCCCGCCTTCCGCGTGATGCGGCGGCCGGGCGAACGACACCTGATGGACCCGATCTTCGAGCAACTCCAGCGACCCACGCTCAGCAAGGTTGCTTCCCGGGTCATCGGCGGGACCCGCCTACCGGGAGCCAACCTGGTGAAGTATCACGACCGCACGCTCAAGCAGCTGCTGGACGAGCACCTGAAGGACCCGACGCTGAAGGGCTACTTCTCCATGCTCTCGGCGGGCATCGGTATCGGGCCGGGCCGGCTGTCGGCGCCGCTCGCGGGCGTCTTCTTCATCCACGCGCTGCGCACGATGTGGATGCCGAAAGGCGGATTCGGCAAGCTCGGCGAGACGCTGGCGGAGATGTTCCAGGAGCAGGGCGGCACGCTCGCCACCGGCGCCGAAGTCGTTCGGATCAACACCAGCGACGGCCGGGTCTCGGGTGTGGAGTTGGCCGACGGCCGGCACGTGCGAGCCGAATTCGTCGTCTCTGCGGCCGACGCCCGCCGCACCTTCCTCGACATGCTGGACCCCAGTCTCGTCCCGGCGTCGTTCCGCCGTGCCCTGCCGACGATGGACCTGACCCCCACGATCTTCCAGGTCCAGCTCGGCGTCGATATGGACCTGACGCCGTACCGCAAGAACATCCAGCGGCTCAACTTCATCTACGAGAACACCGACATCGACAAGGCCATCTCCTACTTCCCCAGCGGCGACGTCGAGAAGGCGACGTACTTCCTCTACGTCGCCACCTTCCATCAGCCGGAGATGGCCCCGCCTGGCCAGCACTCGATCAAGCTCGAGGCCTACACGAAGCTCAATGTGCCGGGCATCGACTGGGACCGCGACCGGGAGAAGATTGCCGACACCTTCGTGCGGCGCGCCGAGAAGATGATCCCGGGCCTGAGCCAGCATGTCGTGACGCGGGCCACCCGGACGCCGGCCGACCTGCTCCGGGACACCGGCAACGCCGAGGGGGCCTTCGCCGGCTGGGCCTTCACCCCCCAGTTCCTGACGCGGGGTCGGCCGCCGCAACGTACGACCATCCCGGGTCTCTACCTGGCGGGCCACTGGACGAGGCCGTCGGCCGGCGTCCCCTGGGTTATGCTGTCCGGCTACAACACGGCCGGGATGGTCATCGCGGACCGGACGGCGCTGCGCCGCCGGCGCGCGAAGCGGCAGAATCCGGCGGTTCCCGAGACGGTTACCGCGGAACCGCGGGTCTCCACAGCCTCGGACTGACCGGCGGACAGGAGCAACCGGCAGTGGGGAGGAACGCCTCCGCTGCCGGCACCCCGCGGGCCACCCGCCTGGATGGCCTGCGGCGCGACCCAACAGGTGATATGCGGGCACGTCGATCTTCGGAGAGCGATACACGCCATGACGACCACAAGCGCACCAGTGTTGACCGAGCGCGAGTCCGAGGCGACCCAGGTCGTCGGCGTCGACTTCATGCAGGATCTCTCGTGCCTGGTGCGGGGCAGAGCGCGGCTGACGTCCGCGCTGCGCGCCCATGGGGCAACGTGGTCTCGCGTCCTGATCCTCGGCGGGTACTGGAGGTGGCTGCCGATCGCCGCCCCCCGGCTGGGTGTGATCGCGCTGAGCGGCTGGGCCTCCGCCGAGGAGCGGACGGAATTCCAGTCGAGTGGGGGATTCCGGGACTTCGTCGGTGCCTCGCATCTGGCCTCCCTTGACCTGGGGCCCGGGGTCGCCCGCTCGCAGTACGAGAGTGTCACTATGGACGACGACGGCTGGCTGGCACGGCTGCCGGCAGGCAAGGCGCCGCGCGGACCGACGGCCGTCCTGACCTACGTTCGCGTGCGCCCGCGCGCCGCGCTGGCGTTCCAGCGTGTCGCCCGCGCGGCGGCGCTCTCCGCCGAGCAGTCGGAGGGCCTTGTCACCACGTGCTATGCGTCGGAGTTCGGCGCGCCGTACGTGCGACTGATGACGCTGACGATCTGGGGCCGACGGGCCGCCGCCGCCCAGTGGGCCTATAGCGGCCACGGCGCGCACGCCGAGTCGCTCGCCTGGCTGGTCGCCGACCCGAGCCGGGTGCCGGGCGGCTGTTTTTCCCGACATCCGATTCTGAGAGCGACCGGAACGCTCAACGGAGTGGACCTCGGCGCGATGCTCGATCCCTCCCGTCCAGGCACCGACAGCACGTAGCTCGGCCGGCATTCGGAGTGGCCGGCAGCGGATCACCCCCTGGGGGTATGGAGTGCAGGCAGCAATGACCGATCCGTTTGCCCGGCTCGGAAACCTGATCGTCCGCGGCCGCTGGATCGTGCTGGCTCTCTGGCTGGTAGTGCTGGGCACCGCCGGCCTATTGCTGGCGCCCAAGGCCAGTTCGATCGCCAAGGGCGGTGGCTTCAGCGTGAGCGGCTCCAGTTCCGACCAGGCGGCCGCGATCCTGCAGCGCGAGTTCAATGCCTCCACCAGCAACAGCGTCGTCGTCGTCTTCCACTCCGCCGATGGCACCGTGGACGACCCCACCTACCGCGATCAGGCCACCACGGCCATCACCCGTCTCAAGTCCGTGCCGAGCGTGGTGTCGGTCACCAGCTTCTTCAACACCGGCGACGCGGCCTTCGTCAGCAAGGACCGGCATACCACCAGCGCCATCGTCGGCCTGAGCGGCACGGAGGACAACGTCGAGAAGACCGTGCCGACGCTGCGCGACCAGCTCACTGGGCTGACGATCGAGCACTACATCACCGGCTACCCGGCGATCAACCGGGACATCTTCGCGGCGAGTGAGACGGACCTGCGGCGCTCGGAGCTGTTCACCTTCCCGATCGTGATGGTGCTCCTGCTCATCGTCTTCCGCACGGTCGTCGCCTCGGTCATCCCGCTGCTGCTGGGCGGCTGCAGCGTCGTCATGGCGCTGGCCGCCATCTACCTGATCGGCCAGCACCTCGACATGTCGATCTTCGCCCTCAACGTCGCCTCGATGATCGGCCTCGGCCTTGGGATCGACTTCTCGCTGATCGTGATCAGCCGCTTCCGCGAGGAGCGGGCGCGCGGCTACGCGGCCCGCGACGCGGTGCCGCGCACGCTGGCGACCGCCGGCCGCTCGATCACCTACTCCGCGATCACCGTCATGCTCTCGATGGGCGTGCTGACGCTGCTGCTGCGGGACCTGATGATCGTGCGCTCGATCAGCCTGGGCGTAATGCTCGTCGCGCTGACCGGGGTCGCCGCCGGACTCACCCTGCTGCCGGCGATCCTGGCCATCCTCGGGCACCGGCTGGAGTGGCTGCGGGTCATGCCCCAGCCGCAGCCGCGCCGGGCGGACGAGCCCGGGACCTGGTATCGGCTCAGCCACGCGATCATGCGGCAGCCCTGGCGCTGGCTGCTGATCTCGCTGCTCCTGCTGCTGGCGCTGGCCAGCCCGGTGCGCAACCTGGCGATGGTTGGGGCGTCAACCGGCGCTATCCCCTCGAGCATGGAGTCGGTGCAGGGGGAGAAACTCCTCGGCGAGGCCTTCGGCGCCACCCAACTGACGCCGATCCAGATCGTGATCCGCGCGCCGACCAAGAACGGCGTGTGGTCCCCGCCGTTCCTGGACACCCTCGATCAGCTGACGAATGCGATCAAGGGCGACCGCCGGGTGGCGCAGGTCTCGTCGCTGGCGACGGCGATGGCGAGCGTCCCGCGCGACGGCCGCTACGAGGCGCTCAAGCCTGACTACTTTACGCCCGCGCCAATCCCCACGGACCCGACCCAGCCGCCGACGTTCCCGGGGATCACCTTCCAGCCGGTGATGGGCGTGCAGCTCAGCGGGCTCCCATCCGGCCCGGTCTACATGGCGTTCGCCCAGTTCACGGCGCCGGCCAACGCGAGCATCGGACCGGCCGGCGGCTCGGCCTCCGAGGTCATCCAGATCGCCGCGGGGACGCTGACGATCACGCAGTCCGACGGGCACCTGACGCTGGCGCGCCCCAACGGCAGCGGCGGTATCACGACCCAGCCGATCCCGGCGAACGCCACCCTCGCCCTGAATGCCGGTGACCAGCTGGTGATCCCGCCCGAGAGCCAGGTCGCCTTCCACACCGGTGACCAGCCGGTCCGCTTCCTGGGCGTGACCGTCTTCGTCCCGCGCCCGGGGGCCGACCCCCAGGCGAGCTGGATCGACAGCAAGACGGCGCCGGACCCGTTTGGCGGCATCCCGCGCAAGGTGCTGGCCGGCGGCCTGGTCGACCGGCTGCCGCAGAGCCAGGCCGTCGTCACGGTCCAGCAGATCACGGTGCAGCCGGGCGCGTCGATGATGCGGCACACCCAGCCCGGGCCGTCGCTGCTCGCGGTCGACCGCGGTACGCTCACGCTCTTCTCTGGCCCGGAGATCGTGGCGACGACCACCGACGGGCAGGCAGCGCCGAGCACCGTCGACGTACCGGTCGCCCTGGCGTCCGGCGCCTCGGCCGTGGTCCAGAACGGCGGCATCAGCCATTGGACCAACGGCGGCAACACGCCGGCCGTCTTCTACTCCGTGGCGATCCTCGACGCCGCGCAGCCGGCGCTGGCACTGGTTGGGCCGACGCAGCTCGTCGGTCAGTTCGTGAACCTGGGCGGGAACAACGACACGGCGGTGATCGACGTCATTGCGCGCTCGGGGGAGTACACGAAGGAGCACCAGAACCTCGTCTACGACCTGCGCAACACGATCGTCCCCGGCATCCCGCAACTCTCCGCCTACGCGACGTACGTCGGCGGTGACGCGGCGTCGTTCATCGACTTCCGCGACACGCTCTACAGCCGCTTCCCTACGGTCGTTGCAGTGGTTGCGATCATCATCTTTTTTATCTTGATGATGTTCTTCCAATCCGTCTTCCTGCCGATCAAGGCCATGTTCATGAACATGGTGTCGATCCTGGCGACGTACGGCGTGCTGGTGATCATCTTCCAGTACGGGTTCGGGACGCGCCTGCTCGGCTTTACCTCCCAGGGGCTGCTCAACGTGGTGACCCCGGCCGTCCTCTACGTCATCCTGTTTAGCCTCTCGACCGACTACGAGGTCTTCATGCTCTCGCGGGTCAAGGAGTACTTCCACGAGACCGGCGACAACGAGGAGGCGGTGGCCTACGGCCTCGAGCACACCGCAGGCGTCATTACCGCCGCCGGCCTGATCCTGGTGGGGACGTTCGGCTCCTTCGCCTCGGCGGGCGTGGTGACGATCAAGGAGATCGGGCTGGGGCTGGCGATCGGCGTGCT